>CAMBFA010000231.1 GCA_945865325.1 Candidatus Kuenenia stuttgartensis | reverse complement strand
ACGCTTTCCCACTCCGGTCGATGAGCGTGGCGATTTCGCCATGCGTCCGGGCGAGGAGCCATCCGCCGGCGATCGAATCGGCGAGCGCCGGATCGGCGGCGGCGCTCTTCCGCAGGTCGGCGACGGCTTCGTCAGCATTGCCAAGTCGGTAGGTCTCGAAGGCGCGGCGGAGATCGCGGGCGGCATCCCGCGAAGCCTTCTCGGCACGTTCCGTTGCCTCCCGGGCAACGCCCCGGGCCCGCTCCTCGATCACGAGACCGCCGAGGACAACCGCGGCCAGGGCGGCGGCGATCGCGCCGGCGAGCGTGGGATTGCGCCGCAGCCAGCGGCCGGCATGCTGAGCCGGCGTGAGGGGTCGGGCGAACGTCGGCCGGCCGTCGAGGAAGCGCGACAGGTCGACGCCGAGTTCCGACGTCGACTGGTAGCGATCGCCCGGCCGTTTCGCCAAGCACTTGCTGCAGACGGCGACGAGATCGGGGTGGATCCCCGGCACGACGCGGTCGGCCGGCTCCGGCTCGACGTCGAGCACGCGCCGATAGATGGAGTCGAGCGACGGACCGGCATTGACGCAGCGCCCCGTCAGAAGTCGATCGAGGACGAGGCCGAGGGCATGGACGTCGGTCCGGGCATCCATCGGGCCGAGCGCCGGGTTGACCTGCTCGGGGGCCATCCACTCCGGCGTCCCCAACCTCGTACCGATCTCGGTGGGGGCGCCGCTGGGGGAATCGTGATCGACGCTGACGATCGAGGCGCTCAATCCGAAGTCACCGAGCTTCACCCCCTGCCGTCGCACTCCCTCCGGCTCCCCGACGGTGCTGCGCGTCTCGGGCCGGTCGTCAGGGGGGAGGGGGCCGTCGTCGCTCGGCACGAGGAGAACATTCCCTGGCTTGATGTCGCGGTGGATGACACCCACGGCATGGGCCGCGTGAGCCGCCTCGGCGAGGGCCAGGACGACACCGGCGGCCATCGCGGGATCGACGGGGCCGGGATGGCGCTCGAGCCAGGAGGCGAGGCTCTCGCCGCACAGCTCCTGGGCGATGTAGGGGAGCTCGTTGTGTTCCCCCACCTCATGAACGATGACGACATGCGGATGGGAAATCTTCGCGGCGTGTCTCGCCTCGCGGATGAACCGTTTCTTTTTCCCCGTGTCGAGGACGATCTGGGGGCGGGCGATCTTCAGCGCCTCGCGGCGGACGAGCAACGTGTCGATCACCTCGAAGACCTCGGCGAAGCCCCCTTCGCCGATCTTGTGGATCACGCGGAACTTCCCAATCATCAGCGGCGGTGGCGCCTTCGCCTCCCCTGCAGCCACCATCCGGAGAAGAAGGAGCGTGTCGAGCCGTTCGGCCAGTTCGGGGGTGATTCTGGCATCCCCGGCGACGTCGTTGCCAGGCGTGGCAAGGCCGGCAAGTTGGTCGTCGATCGCAGCCAGCCGCTTGACGGCGGCGTCGAGTGGCGCTGGATCGCCGTGCGCCCCGTCACCGGTCCCGTCACCTGGACCTGGACCGTCACCTGGACCTGGACCGGTCCCTGGCCGATCCTCCTCTGGAGGGTTGTCTGGAGCGTGGGGGGGGAGTGACATGGCGCGGTGTCAGACGCCGCCGCCCGCACCGAAAGCACTTCCCCCTAAGTCACTCCGCACCGCATCGAGCGCCCGGGCAAAAAGCTGCCGCGAGGCATCGGCAGAGCGATTCAATTTTTGTCCAATCTCCTCCCACTTCAGATCATCCCAGACCCGGAGGCGGAGCACCGCCCTGTGATCCGTGGAGAGCTTCCCCATCGCCTTCGCGACCTGCTCGATCTCTTCCATACGGAGCACCGGGTCGGCAGCGGAGGGGGCGGGGATGTTGTGCAATCCGGAATCGTGCAGGCACTCATTCTCGGCCGATCGGGCATGCCGGCGCTGGAGGTCGATGCTGTTGTTGCGGACGATCTGTCGGAGCCAGCCTAAAAACTCGCGGCTGCGTCCCTGGAACGAGCGGATGTCGCGGGCTACATCCACGATCGACACCATGCCGACGTCCGATGGATCGAACTTCGCCGACATTCTTTTCGGCGTCTGCTGGATGGCGAACAGCCGGCAGTAGACGTAGGCCACCTTGAGGAGCCGGTCGAGCGACTCTTGTCCCCCTCTCCGGGCTGCATCGATGATCGTCGAGAGCCCCGAGCGGTCTTCCTTCCCCCCCTCTCCCCCTTCTCCCCCGACATCGGCCGCACTCCCGGATGCCATCCCTCACGTCCTTTCGACTGAAGCTGATGATTCGACGCGCGGCCACTGGCCCCGCCGACCGACGCCAAAAGCCTACCCCCCGATTGGAACTCCTGTCCATGCCCCAGCGCCGGCCTCGACCATCGATCTCTACAGCCCGAGACAGCCTCCTGGCCGAATCGGGCGGATTGGTCCTGTTGACGGAATTTCCCCCCTAATTTTACCCTGTTCGCCATTGAGCGGGAAAGATTCCATCTGGGTTGCCTACGGTCTCCTGCACAAGCGGACAGACGACCGTACGACAGCCCAGGTTTTCACGCTTCGACCAAGGATCAGGTCAGCCCAGTGGTACACCGTGCGATCCAGCCTGGATCGGGTGCCCTGGGTCGCAGCGACGCAGCAAGGGAGTGTTTGCATGTCACGGATCGACCGCACCGGAAATCCTTTCATGGTCACCCTCCGCCGCCGTCTCTTGGCACGGGCCGCCGCCGCTGCCGTTGCGCTCACCGGCTTCCCCCTCCACCCCGTCTTCGCCCAAGACATCGTCGTCAGCGGCGGGGCCGTGCAATCCAACAGTTCGCCGGCAACGTACCACACGCTTGTCGTTTCCGGCACCGACGGGAGCGGTAATCCCTCGACCTACAACGCCGACGCTCCGCTGACGCTCTACAATTTGCTTGCCAAAAATTCTGGGGTCTTCAACGCCAACGCCGACGTGTCACTCGACAACGCTAGCGCCTATGACACTGGTATCATCAATCTCAACACTGGAACCCTCTCAGCCTTCCGAGGGCTTAGCTTCAGCGGTGTTGACTCGGTGACCCGATCGGCGGGTAACTACTCGACCAACAGCCTTTCGCTATGGGATGGCGCGACCCTCGGCTACGGATCCGGCGACAGTATTACTAGCTCTGTCTACATTGCCTCCGGCGCTGCGCTGACGCTCGCCAAGGATCTCAACCTCTCTGGCTATATCACCGTCGAAGACGCCGCCACGACCCTTACCTTGGCCGGCCACGCCCTTTCGGTCGACGCTCTCTTGGTGTCCCGTAACGCTACCGTCACGCTCGATCAGAATCTCACGTTCAGTTATCTCGAACTCGTTAACGGCGGCTCAATCACACGCACCTCCGAAACGATTTCGGCACTCCGCTTTACCGTCGACAACGCCACGTTCGATCTCCTCGCCGGCGACACCTTCAGCCCCGGCCAATACAGCTATGTCCAAAACGGCGCCATCGTCAACGCCCCGGCGGGCACGTCACTCGGCAGTCTGATCGTCTCCGGTACCAACGGCAATGGCGACCGGGCCACCTTCAACGTCAACGGCGATGCCACCGTCAATGGAAGCGCCCAGGCCTATTCCTACGGCGTCATCAATCTCAACACCGGAACCCTCTCAGCCTCCCAGGGGCTCTCCTTCGACGGTGTTGGCTCGGTGACCCGATCGGCCGGCAACTACTCGACCATCGGCCTGACCTTGAGCAACGGCGCGTCTCTCGGCTACGACGCCGGTGACACCATCACCAGCTCCGTCAGCCTCGCCTCCGGCGCTACCCTGACGCTCGCCAAGGATCTCAACATCATTGGTGGAATCACCGTCGACGGCGCTGCCACGAGCCTGATTTCAACCGGCCAAGCCATCTCGGCAGGCACTCTTAGCGTCGACAATAGCGCCGCCGTCACACTCGATCAGAATCTGACGCTCTCCGGTTATCTCGACCTCACCAACGGCGGCTCAATCACACGCACCTCCCAAACGATCTCCGCGCTCGCCTTTTCCGTCGACAACGCCACGTTCGATCTCCTCGCCGGCGACACCTTCAGCCCCGGCTCCTCCAGCTACGTTTTAGATGGCGCCATCGTCAACGCCCCGGCGGGCACGTCGATCGGCTCTCTGAGCGTCTCCGGTACCAACGGCAATGGCGACCGGGCGACGTTCAACGTCAACGGCAATGTCACCGTCAATGGAGCCGCTGTCGCCTTGCCAGACAGCGTCATCAACCTCATCGCTGGCACCCTCTCGGCGCCATCGCTCTCCTTCTCCGGGGCCGGGTCTGCAGGCCAGTCTGGCGGCAACTACGACGTCACGAATCTCTTCCTCGACGGCGGCGCGACAATCGCCTTTGACCTCGGCGACAGCATCGACTTTCTCACCGTCGATGGCGCTGGAAGCCTTCTCTATGAGCTTGTCCCACTAACACTCTCCTCGCTCTCACTCAGCAACGGGGGCGTGCTTTACCTCGGGGCCTTCACCGGCACGGGGGCTATCGCCGACTGGGGGCTGCGGATCACCGGTAACGACACGTCGTACTTGCAAGGCCTCATCGGCGGCGGCCTTCTGACCGCCGGACTCTCCCCGCTCTCCGTCATCTTCGACGCCGGCTCCAACATGACCTACGTCACGCTTGTCTCGGGAGCTGTCCCGGAGATCGACCCGACCACCGCCCACGGCGCCGTCGTTCTTCTTGTCGGTGCCCTCGGCCTCCTCGAGCGACGGCTGCGGCAGGCGGCGATCGCCCGCCACGCCGCCTAGTCCAAGCCGGTTGGGTATCCTCGGGGCGACTCTTCCCTTCGCCCCGAGGATTCCGCTATGCGATCCCGAGCATACTTGCCGCCCGCCCTCCAGATCCTTCTGGCGCTCGCCTTCGCGGCACTCGTGGGCCTTGCGGCCGAGGCTGACGCCACCGAGCCGCTTCCCATCACCGAGCGCGACGGCGTGGAATTTGTCGACGCCCGCGAGCTAGGCATCGAGGGGCGGGGCTGGCCGGCGGCCGACTTCGCGGCCCCCTTCGATCGCCTCCCCGCCAAGGCCCAGGAGAAGGTCCGCCCTGACGTCTGGAATCTTTCCCGCCATGCAGCGGGCCTGGGTGTTCGCTTCGTCACCGATGCCCCGGCGATCCATGCCCGCTGGACGCTCACGAGCGACTCCCTCGCCATGCCCCACATGCCGGCCACCGGCGTCAGCGGCCTCGATCTCTACGCCCGCGACGACGCCGGCCACTGGCGCTGGGTCGCCTGCGCGACGCCCAGCAAAGCCGGCGTCGAGCAGGGGGGCGTCGTCGTCGACGGGCTTGCCCCAGGCAAGCGTGAATGGCTCCTCTATCTTCCGCTCTACAACGGCGTTGCCTCGCTCGAGGTCGGCGTCCCCGCCGGCGCTACGCTCGAGCGGGCTCCCGCGGCGCTCCGCGGCCGCGACAAGCCGATCGTGTTCTATGGCACGTCGATCACGCATGGGGCGTGCGCTTCCCGCCCCGGCACCTGTCACACGGCGCTCCTCCACCGCCGCTACGGCCGGCCGGTCGTAAACCTAGGCTTCAGTGGCAACGGCCGGATGGAGCCGGAAGTGGGCGAGCTCCTCGCCGAAATCGATGCCGCCATGTTCGTCATCGACTGCTGCCCAAACATCGACGGTCCCACCACTGCCGCCCGCACCCGCCCCCTTGTCGAGCTGTTACGAAAGGCCCACCCCGACACGCCCATTCTCCTCGTCGAAGACCGGCGTTACACCGACAGCTGGCTCCGCCCCGGGAAGAAGGCCCACAACGACGCCAACCACGCCGCCCTCAAGGCGGCGTACAACGAGCTCGTGGCGGCCGGCGTGAAGGGCCTCCACTATCTCGGCGGCGACGACCT
>CAMBFA010000230.1 GCA_945865325.1 Candidatus Kuenenia stuttgartensis | reverse complement strand
CTCGTCGCCGACGGCGGTGGAGATCGGGAGGAAGAGCCGGGCGGCGGCGAGCCACTCGCGGGCCGCCGCGTAGGCGAGGAGCGACTCGCGGCTGGCGAGATAGCGATCGGGGTCGAGCAGCGGGATGAAGTCGTAGACGACCGCGCAGGGGAGGATCTCGGGCCGATCGAAGAAGCGGGCAACCAGCCGCGTGTCGTGGGTCATCGGCGACAGCCAGAGGAACACGGCTGGCTCGCCGCAGCGCGGGGCAAACGAGTATTGCACGTGGTCGCACAGCGCGGCCACCTCGGTGGGGGGCGATCCCAGCGAAGCATCGGCCAAGCCGACGATCGTCACCGCGCCATGCCGCAGCGAACGGGCGGCGGCGAGGAGAAAGGCGGCGTGCGACCCGATCCCGCGGCGAGCGAAGCCGGGGTCCTGAAGACAGCGGAGGTCGGCGTAGATCAACATACTCGGGCGGGCCGACGGCTCGGCTCGGGGGGAATCAGGCCACCTTCCGCAGCGACTCGACGGCAGCCACGTCATGGCGGGGAGGGACGTCAACGAGGGCCCGCACGAGCGCCTCTAATTCGGAGGCACTTGGCATGGCGGGCAGATCGGGGATCGACCGCGCGGCCCCGCCATCACGCAGCCGGGCGCGGAGGAGCGCGACGAGGAGCTCTTCGGCCTCCGGGGAGCTTCCGCGGGCTTTGTGGCGACGCTCACGCGGCGGCCGCAGTCGCTGACCGAGCGGGCGGATCCACCGCCGCTCCAGCTCGCGCAGGCCTTCGAGGACCCGGGCGCCGATGTCGCGCGTCGCCACCATGGTCAGGCCACCATCCGATGCGGGGAGATCGTGGCGCCGCCGGCGTTCCGCTCGCGTTGGGCGAGCTCGAGGTCGCCGTCGACCATCATCTCGACGAGCTCCTGGAACGACACCCGTGGAGTCCAGTCGAGCATCGTCCGCGCCTTCGTGGCATCGCCGAGGAGAAGGTCAACCTCGGCAGGGCGGAAGTAGCGCGGGTCGACCTCGACGAAATCGCGGTAGTCCAGGCCGAGCCTGGAGAAGGTGAGCTCGCAGAATTCGCGCACGGTGTGGAGCTCGTTGGTGGCCACAACGTAATCGTCCGCCTGCGGCTGCTGGAGCATCAGCCACATCGCCTCGACATAGTCGCCGGCGAAGCCCCAGTCACGCTTGGCGTCGAGGTTGCCGAGATGGAGCTTCTCCTGCATCCCGAGCTTGATGCGGGCCGCCGCGCGGGTGATCTTCCGCGTCACGAACGTCTCTCCGCGGCGCGGGCTCTCGTGGTTGAAGAGGATTCCGCAGGAGGCATGGAGATCGTAGCTCTCGCGGTAGTTGACCGTGATCCAGTGGCCATACACCTTCGCGACGCCGTAGGGGGAACGCGGATAGAAGGGGGTCGTTTCCTTCTGCGGCGTCTCGACCACCTTGCCGTACATCTCGGAGCTCGAGGCCTGGTAGAAGCGGATCTGCTCGCCGGTGTCGTCCTGGACGTCCCGAAGGGCCTCGAGGATGCGTAGCGTGCCGACGGCAGTGACATCGGCGGTGTAGGCCGGTTGGTCGAAGCTGACGCGGACGTGGCTCTGGGCGGCGAGGTTGTAGACCTCATGCGGACGGATCTGCCGGATCAACCGCGCCAGGCCGCTGGCGTCGGAGAGATCACCGTAGTGGAGCTCCATGCACGGATCGGTGCCGCGGATAAGGTGTTCGATCCGTTCGGTGCCGAAGGTGCTCGAGCGGCGCCGTAAGCCATGGACTTCATAGCCCTTCGAGACGAGGAGCTCGGCGAGGTACGAGCCATCCTGGCCGGTTACGCCGGTGATCAACGCGCGTCGCTGCATCGAAGCTGTTCCTAGTGTCGTCGCCATGCTTTCGCCATCCGTGGCTGGGTCGGGGGGTCATCCGGCTGGGGCACGCGCCCGAACCCGGAACTCGGCGGCGGGGACCGTACCAGGGGCACCGCCAAACCCCAAGGCCACTTCCGCGGTGGAACTCCTCCTCTGCGGCCCGAGGCGCGACGGGAACGGCACCCGGTGCCATCAGGCCGCGCTCCGCAATCCGCCCGTCAGCAAGCCGGCGTAGACGGCGGCATAGCCTCGCGCCATCCGCTGCCAGGAGAAGCTCCGCGCGTGTTCCCTGGCCCGTTCGGCGGCGGCGGGATCGGAGTGATACCGGCCCATCCCCGACCAGTAGGCGGCGGCGAGGGCATCGCCGTCGTAGGCATCAAAGAAATAGCCGTGGTCGCCGGCGATCTCCGGAAGGCTCGTCCGCCGCGACATGAACACCGGCTTTCCGCACAGCATCGCCTCGAGAACCGGGAACCCAAACCCCTCAGTGAGCGATGGGAAGAGGAAGGCCTCGCAGTTTTCGTAGAGCCACTGCCGGTCGGCGTCGCTCACCTCGCCGGGGAGTGCCACCCGGTCGCCGAGCCGTCGCGCCGCCACTTCGCGCTCGAGGTAATCCCCGTACGGCGTCGCCTTCTTGCCGCCGATCACGAGGCGCTGCCCCGGGAGCTTCTCGAGGAGATCGAGAAGGACGTGGAAGTTCTTGTGGGCCAAGCAGTTCCCCACCGTGAACAGGAACGGCCCTGGGGGGAGGAATCCCGGCCGGATGGTCGAGGCAGCGACCGGCTCGGGAACCCCCAGCGGCACGACATGGACCGGCTTGTCGCGCAGTTCCAGATGCCTGGTGACGTCCTGCGCGACAAATAGCGAATCGGTGACGATCACGGCGGCGCGGTCGATCTTCCGCTGGATGTCGGCGAGCTTCCGCCCGGCACTGGCGAGCTGCTCGTCGTGCGGGGCCTCGTGGAGGAAGTTGAGATCGTGGATCGTGAGGATCACCGGCACGCGCGGATCGAGCGGCCAGTAACGCGACATCTGGTTGGTCGCATGCCAGGCAGCGAACGCGGGCCGACCCATCACCGGCCGAACCAGCGGCCGGTAGAAGCGCTGCACGGCCTCCTTCCGCCACGGGGCGACGTCGAGCCTGCCGAACCGTCTGCCCGGCGGCGGGGCATCCTTGGCAAACCACCCCTCGGCCCCCCGGGGGAGAAAGAACACCGGCTCAAAGCGTAGGTCGGCAAGGGCGAGGATCTCACGGCCGAGGTGGAGGGAAAACCGTCCGAGACCGCAGTTGATGTGCCGGAGCTTCTCCAGATCGATGACGATCCGCGGACGGCGCCCCGGGAAGGGGAGGGACGGGCTAGGACTTGATTTTGACATCGATCGGCTCCCGGGAATCAGTAGGGAAAAGAATCTTGGCGACCCTTGGCCAGATCACAAAGAGCTGTTTTCCGGTCTGACGTGAGAGCGCGGCCAGCGCTTTCCAGGGCCGAAAAGCTGCGGTTGCCCCACAGCCAGCCGATCGACTACCACTCCGTCCCCGGCGGCGTATCCGTCGACGGGGAAGAGGGGCGTTGTGCGCCCCCGGAACTATTGGGAAGCGGTCCGACAAGGGACGCACGAGGAATGACATGCAACCGATCCTGGTGACGGGGGGCGCGGGGTTCATCGGCGGGGAGTTCGTCCGGCAATGGATCGCCGGGGAAGAGGGGGCCGTCATCAACCTCGACGCCCTCACCTATGCCGGTAATCGCGACTCGCTCGCCAGCCTCGACCACGATCCACGCCACCTGCTCGTCGTCGGCGACATCGGCGACTCCTCCCTCGTCCGCGGCCTCCTCGAACAGCACCGCCCTCGAGCCGTCCTCAACTTCGCCGCCGAGAGCCATGTCGACCGTTCGATCGACGGCCCAGCTGCCTTCGTGACCACCAACGTCGTGGGCACGTTCCGGCTCCTCGACGAGGTCCGCCGCCACTGGGCGGGGCTCTCCGCCGACCAGCAGCATGACTTCCGCTTCCTCCATGTCTCCACCGACGAGGTCTACGGCTCCCTCGGCCCCACCGGCGCTTTCACCGAGACGACCCCCTACGCCCCCAATTCTCCCTACTCGGCGTCGAAGGCAGCCAGCGACCACCTCGTCCGCGCCTACCACCACACCTACGGCCTGCCGACGCTGACGACCAACTGCTCCAACAACTATGGCCCCTGCCAATTCCCGGAGAAGCTGATCCCGCTGATGATCCTCAACTGCCTCTCCGGCAAGCCGCTCCCGGTCTACGGCGACGGCGGGCAGATCCGCGACTGGCTCTACGTTGGCGACCACTGCCGGGCGATCCGCACGGTGCTCGCGCGGGGCCGGGTCGGCGAGGTCTACAACATCGGCGGGGCCTGTGAGCGGACGAATCTCGAGGTCGTCCGCGAGATTTGCCGGATGGTCGACCGGCTGCGGCCTGATCTCCCCCACGCGCCATGCGAATCGCTGATCACCTCCGTCAAAGACCGCCCGGGCCACGATCGCCGCTACGCGATCGACTTCTCGAAGATCGAACAGGAGCTTGGGTGGCGCCCGGCTGAGACGTTCGCCACCGGACTGGAGCAGACCGTCGCCTGGTATCTCGCCAACGGGGCGTGGGTCGAGAGGATCGCCACCGGTGGCTACCGCCAGGAGCGCCTCGGCCTCAGTGCCGGTGAGGCCCAGGCGGCCTGAACGGGGGTCAGTTGGCGGCGGAGCGGGGCCGGGACACGGAGAGATCCTCCCCGTCCTTCGGCTGCAGCGAGTGCCATACGATCACACCGGCGGCGGCCCCGAGGACCGGGGCGACAAGATAAATCCACAGGCTCCCCAGCCGGAGTGTGACCAGCGCCGGCGCCAGCGACCTGGCCGGGTTCATCGAGGCCCCACTCACCGGCCCCGCAAACAGCGCCTCGACGGCGATCACGGCACCGACCGCGACCCCGGCCATGATCCCTTTCTCCTTCGCCCCGGTAGCGACGCAGAGGATCACCACCATGAGGATCAGCGTCAGCAGCATCTCGAGGACAAACGACTGGAGCGCGGCGCCGGCAGGGAGCGTGGCCCCGAGCGTGGCATGGTCGGGGAACAGTCCCCGGAGAACGAGGCTGGCGACCACCATCCCGCCACACTGCGCGGCGACGTAGGGGAGTACATCCCGCCAGCGGAACCGTCCGGCCAGCGCGAAGCCGATCGTCACGGCCGGATTGAGGTGGCAGCCGGAGAGGTCGCCGAGGGCATAGATCAGCGCCATCACGACCAGCCCGAAGACGAGGGCCACGCCGACATGGGTGACATCGCCGCCGAAGAGATCGTCCGACACGATCGCCCCGGTGCCGATGAAGACGAGGACAAAACTCCCGAACGCTTCGGCGCGGAGTTTCCGGATGGCTTCGGGCGACATGGTGGCGCGTCCGGGGGAGGGGGAACGGATCCACAGCATAGCGGTGCCCCGGGCCGACTCGGCGGGTCGATCAGGGCGCCCGATGGCCAGAGACACCCGGCCAACGGGGGGCGGAAGCAATCTCCGGCAGAGCTCCGACTACAATTCGCTTGCCTAGCGACGGCGGACCGACGGCTCGGGCGGTGATCGTCGGCCCTGCCACCCCTGATCTTCCCACGGGTAGATCCGCGGCCAACCGGTGGACGAGCCCCATCAAAGCACGCTTCCGATACCCACCCGAGTTGACCGTTGACCGCTGCGTCCCCCGCCAACTCTTCACCACCGCATGTTGCCATCATCGGGGCCGGGCCGGCCGGGCTCACCGCAGCCTGGTTGCTCTCCCGTGACGGCGTCCCGGTGACGGTGATCGAGGCCCATCCCAGCCTCGTCGGCGGCATCTCCCGAACCGAGGTCTATCGTTCGGCAGCGGCCGGTGGCCTCGACTTCCGCTTCGACATCGGCGGCCACCGTTTCTTCTCCAAGAGCGTTGAGGTCGAGGAGATCTGGACCGATCTCCTCGGCCGCGACATGCTCGAGCGGCCGCGGAAGTCGCGGATCCTCTACGGCGGCCGGTTCTACGATTATCCCCTCCGCGCCGGCCAGGCCCTCCGCAACCTCGGCCTCCTCGA
>CAMBFA010000229.1 GCA_945865325.1 Candidatus Kuenenia stuttgartensis | reverse complement strand
GCCGACGATCTCCTCTTCGAATCCTCGATCCGTCCGGTGCTTGTCGACACCTGCTTCCGCTGCCATGGAGGAGAGCGCGTCTCGGGGGGGCTGCGCGTCGATTCGCGCGAGGCGCTCGTTGTGGGGGGCGATTCCGGGCCGGCGATCGTGCCGGGGGATCCGGCGCGCAGCATCCTCGTTCAGGCGATCGCGCGCCATGGGGATGTCTCGGCGATGCCACCGGAAGCTGAAAAAGCTCTCCTGCCCGAGCAGGTGGCAGCGTTTGAGCGCTGGATCGGCGCCGACGCGCTGTGGCCCGCAGCGGCTGCGGCGTTCGAGGTCGAAGGTCACTGGGCGTTTGCGCCGGTGGCTGATCCGCCACTTCCTCCAGTGGCCGACGAAGCCTGGTGCCAGACGCCGATCGACCGCTTCATCCGTGCCCGTCAGGAGGAGGCGGGCGTCGCACCGCTCCCGGCCGCCGACCGGCGCACGCTCATCCGCCGGGCGACGTTCGATCTCACCGGCTTGCCGCCGACGCCGGCGGAGATCGAGGCGTTTCTCGCCGATCCTGCGCCGCGCGCCTTCGATTCGGTCGTCGAGCGGCTCCTCGCTTCGACGGCTTACGGCGAGAAGTGGGCCCGGCACTGGCTCGACGTCGTCCGCTATGCCGACACCGCCGGCGAGACGGCCGACTACCCCGTCCCGGTCGCCTGGCGCTACCGCAACTACTGCGTCGACGCCTTCAACCGCGATCTCCCCTACGACGAGTTTCTCCGCGACCAGATCGCCGGCGACATCCTCGCCGCGGCGGGTCCCCCAGAGGCCCGGGACGAGCGGATCGTGGCGACCGGGTTTCTTGCCATCTCGCGCCGCTTCGGCTTCGATTCGGAGAAATACCACCACCTCACCATCCAGGACACCATCGACACCCTCGGGGCGACGGTGATGGGCTTGAGCCTTGGCTGCGCCCGCTGCCACGATCACAAGTTCGATCCCGTCAGCGCCCGCGACTACTACGCCCTGTACGGGATCTTCGAGAGCAGCCGCTATCCCTTCCCCGGCTCGGAGCAGAAGCAGCGGGTGCGGAGCCTGGCGCCGCTCGGGGATGCACGGGCCGACGGGCACGCGTGGCGGGCGTACGAAGCCGAGGTCAGTCGGCTCTCGGCGGAGCTTGCCGCCCTCGATCGGCCGGTGCCGGCGGCGACGCTCCGCTCGGTCACCGATCTCGATGGCGACTTCGAGCTCCAGGCCCCGGCCGGCGGCGGAAGCTATGGCGTCCTCGTGCCACCGTGGCGGTATGAGGGGCCGATCGCCGTGACGGCCGCCGCTCAGAGCCCCTTTAAGCATCTCTTTGTCGGCGGCCGCTGTGGCGTGAGCATCGCCGCGGGAGCTGGCCCCTACCGCTGCGCGCAGGCGGTCCACGGCCTGCCGGGGAACGGCGGGCCGGTGTTTCTCAATCTCGATCTGCGACTCCACGCTCCGGCAGCCGCCGCGACGGGGCGTCATCGCTTTACGCTCACCGATTCAAACGGCCCCGCAATCGAGCTGGTCTTCTCGGCGGTAGGCCTGCAACTTGTCGCCGCCGGTGCCACCCACGACCTTGGGCCGGTCCCGATAGCGGAATGGATCAATCTCCAGCTGGCGATCGACACCGCGAAGCATGAGGTGACGGGGCGCCTCGGCACCCCGGGGGCGGTCCGTGAGCTCGGTCCGTTTGCGCTCGCGGCCGAGGCCCGCGGCCCGATCACCAGCGTGGAGCTGGCGGCGCTTGTCGAGCCGGCGACCGCGTACGCCGCCACGGCGCTCGACTGCGACCATCTCGCGCTCCAGTCGACACCGATCCCGCCGGTGAGCCTCGAGCGCCCGGCGCCGGGTCCCGGCCCCGATGCGAAGGCCCTTCGGGCCCGCCTCCGCGAGCTGTCGGGCTACGACGGCGATCTTGAAATGCAATCGGCCGGAGCGCCTCCTGTGGCTCCCTGGAACCCCGGCCCGGCGAGCGTCGTCCGCCTCGACGCCAAAGCCCAAAGCCCGTTCACGAATCTTTACCCCCCCGGCCGCCTCGGCCTCACGCTCCCCAGCCGGGTCGAGTACGACGGCTTCGGCCTTTCGCTTCCCCCCATCCCCCCCGCTGCCGATGGCCGGCTCCACGTCGCTTTTGACATCCGTCCGGGCAAGCGTGCCGGCGACTCTCAGGGCACCTGGCGGTATTCGATCGGCCACGGGCCCGGCCCCTCGCCCGCGATCGAGCTGTTTTTCGATAACGCGGCGTTCTTCACGCGCGACGGTCAGACGACGAGCCCCGTGGGACCCATAGTCGCCGATCGCTGGCATCAGGTGCAGCTCGTCCTCGATCTTGCGAAGCGGACCTACAGCGGGCTCCTCCTTTCCGAAGGATCGTCGACCCCCTTCTCCGGCCCGCTGGCGGCGAGCTGGGATGGCACGATCGACTACACGTTCATCGACAGCTACGGCCATGTCGGCGGCCTCCGCCCCGCGCTCGACATCGATAACTTTTTAGTCTCTTCCACCCCCCATCGCTCGCTCGACAGCCCGGCGGAGGTGCCGGTCGCGGCGGCCGGCCGCAACGAAGAGATCGCGGCCCTGCGAAGCTCGCTTGCCACCTTCGAAGCGCGGGGCGATGCGCTCGCCGCCGAGCTGCGCAGGCTCCTCGCCGAGGGGCCGGTGCCGATGGCCTACGCGATGGCGGAGGGGACTCCGGCCGACGCCAGGATCCAGCGGCGTGGCGAGCCGGACGAGCCCGGCGATGCGGTGCCGCGCGGATTCATTGCCGTGCTCGGGGGGGCAAGCCTCCCGGCAGCTGTCGCCGGGAGCGGTCGGCTCGAATTGGCCGAGTGGCTGACGCGCCCCGATCATCCGCTCACGGCGCGGGTCATGGTCAATCGGATCTGGCAGCATCACTTCGGCCGCGGACTCGTTGCCACGCCGAACGACTTCGGCGTCCGCGGCCGGCGGCCGACGCACCCGGAATTGCTCGACCGGCTCGCCACCGACTTCGTTCGCAGCGGCTGGTCGATCAAGGCGATCCACCGCCAGATTCTCTCGAGCGCCACCTGGCAGCAGGCCACGGCCCGGGCCGACGACGGGGCCACGACCGCCGATGCGCGGAGCCTGTATGTCGGTTTCGAGCGCCGCCGGCTCTCGGCCGAGGAGATCCGCGACGCGATCCTGGCTGTCAGTGGCCGGCTCGACCGCTCGCGGGGCGAGGGGCATCCTTTTCCGCCCCCCTTCGAATGGGGCTACTCGCAGCATGGGCCGTTCGGCGCCGTCTACGACCACGACCGGCGCAGCCTCTATCTCATGACCGGCCGGCTCAAGCGGCATCCCTTCCTCGCCCTCTTCGACGGCGCCGATCCGAATGCCTCGACCGCCGACCGGCTCGGCACCACCGTGCCGACGCAGGCCCTCTTCTTCTTAAACGACCCCCTCGTCCATGGCGCGGCCGACAGCTGGGCCGGAGCGCTCGAGCAGAGCACGACCGACCGAAACGCACGCATCGTGGCGGCGACGGAGGGGGCGCTTGCCCGGGCTCCGGAGAGCGACGAGCTCGCTGCCGCGAACGCCTTTTTCGACCGCTATGGCGAAGCACTCGCGGCCGAAGGGATTGCCAATCCCGACCACGAAGCCTTCGCCGCCTGGCTGCGAACGCTCCTGGCGGGGAACGAGTTTCTCCATGTCGATTGAAGCCAGCAGACATTGAAGTCACCTTCGATTGCGATCACGCTGAACGGAAGCCTGGATCGATCGCAACCCCCGACCGCCTGTTGACCCGATCCAGCGACACGCCTGAGAGCCCGAGAGACTCATGAGCCGTTCCCCCGATCTTTCTCGCCGTGGCCTGATCCATTCAATGGCGGCCGGATCGATTCTCATGCCGGGGCTGTTGAGCGAGCTTCTCGCCGCTGACGCCGCGCCGGGCGGGGCGAATGCCCCTCCGGCCGATCCGCTTGCCCCCCGTGCCCCCCACTTCCCCGCCCGGGCCAAACGGGTGATCTTTCTCCACATGAGTGGCGGGGTGTCGCATGTCGAATCGTGGGATCCGAAGCCGAGGCTTGCGGCCGACGCCGGCAAGACGATCACGGTGCCGGAGTTCCAGGGGCGAAAGGGCTCCTTCGAGATGTTTCTCAAAGGCCCGCAGTGGAAGTTCGCCCCGCATGGGAAGTCGGGGACGGAGGTCAGCGAGCTGTTTCCGCGGATGCGCGAATGTGTCGACGACCTGTGCGTGATCCGCTCGATGAAGACCGACCACACCAACCACTACGAGGCGACCCTCGGCATCCACACCGGCTCGTTTACCTTCGCCCGGCCGAGCCTCGGCTCCTGGGTGAGCTATGGCCTGGGGACGGAAAACCGCAATCTCCCGTCGTTCGTCGTCATCGCCCCGCAATCCCCCTACGCCGGCAACCAGGTGTGGGGGAGCGATTTCCTTCCCGGCGCCCATCAGGGGACGCGCGTCGTGCCGGGGCCGGAGCCGATCGCCAATGTCCGTCGTCGCAGTCGGTCGGAGCGGCTGCAGGCGATGGAGCTCGAGGCGCTCCAAGCGGGCAACGAGCGGCATCTCGCCGGCCGCGGGGTCGATCCGCTCCTGGCGGCCCGGATCAAATCCTTCGAGACCGCCTTCGGGATGCAGTCGGAGATGCCGGAGGCCTTTGATCTGGCGCAAGAGTCAACCGAGACGCACGCCCTCTACGGCCTTGAGCCGGGGAGCACGCAGGGCTTCGCCTGGCAGTGTCTCGTCGCCCGGCGGCTGGCCGAGCGCGGCGTGCGGTTTATCGAGTTGATCGACGTCGGGTCATCGGCCAACTGGGACGCGCATGGCGACATGATGACGCATCTCCCCTTGGCGAAGAACGTCGACCAGCCGATCGCGGGGCTCCTCCAGGATCTCAAGCGCCGGGGGATGCTCGACGACACACTCGTCGTCTGGACGACGGAGTTTGGCCGCACCCCTTTCAATGCCGCGGCCGGAGCCGCCGGCCGCGAGCATCACCACTGGGTGTTTTCCTCGTGGCTGGCCGGCGGTGGCGTGAAGGGAGGAATCACGTACGGGGCCTCCGACGAGCACGGGATCGACGTGGCCAGCGACGTCGTCCATGTCCACGACTTCCATGCCACGATCCTCCACCTCCTCGGTCTCGATCACACCCGCCTGACCTGGCGCCATTCCGGCCGTGATTACCGCCTCACTGACGTCCACGGCAACGTCGTCACGCCGATCCTGGCGTGAGCGGGGCGATTTCCCAGGGAGCGCTTCGACAACGTCGCCACGCCCGGGACCCCGCGAATGGTGGTTCTTCACACCGAACGACCCGTTGACAGATGGATTGATGGCGTGTCTCAGCGCCGTTGCGTCGCTCACTGGGCCATTGGGATCGTCGTTTCAGCTCACTCGCCGTCGTCCGACTCGCCCGCCCGGAGACGAATCCCGGCCAAGTTCGTGAGGATCTCCGGTTCCTCCTTGAGCTCGACCAGCGGCGACAAGTACCGTTGGATGAGCTCCCAGTCGAGTCGGTCACCTTGACGGATGACAATCCCTTCGATGTCGATCCAGTCCTTCGGTCGCGCGGCGAAGGCCTTGAAGACGATCAGGTCCTCCGCGGAGGCAGTCCTGATCGTGACACCGGGTGCGAACTCGTAGTCGGTGGCGCGATCCACGGCCGCCTCCTCGAAAGGCATCGCGCCAAAGGCGATGTCGAGGCCGACCCCGGAAGCAGCCTGCACGAGCACCACTCGATGACGGATCGCGAAATCAAACGCGTTGGGCACGCGTGGCTGGTACCACGTAAGCAAGTCCCTCGCGAAGGCCGCCTCATTCCCAAAACCGGTCAGGAGTGTGACATCGACATCGATGGTTTCGCGGGGTTCGCCCCAGCGTTGGAGCGCCAGGCCGCCGATCACGCAGAATCGCCATCCACTCGCCCGGCAGCGATCCTGGAGATCGGCGGCTGCGCGATAGACCT
>CAMBFA010000228.1 GCA_945865325.1 Candidatus Kuenenia stuttgartensis | reverse complement strand
AGCTCGGCGTCGAACGGGTCGTCGCTCACCTTCCACACCTTCCCGTCGCGCTTGTACATCCGCTCCTGCTCGGCACGGTTGAACGGCCGAGCGCCGATCCGGCCGAAGACGGAGATCTGGTTGCCCGATTCGTCGACGGCCCGATCGCGGTCGATCCCCTCGGAGATCGACAGCGCCACCCCCTTCCCGGACATCGGCCAGGTGGCGACCAACTGCGGCGTGGGACGCGGGCTGAAGCCGACGTTCCCCGGAGTTTCAGGGGAGGTCAGCTGCACGACGCGCAGTCCGTTGACCCCGTCGGCGACATAGGCGAACTCGCTGACATACGTGATCCCGAGCTTCACGTCGCGGGCATCGTTGATCAGCCCCCCGGCATCGAAGCACTGATCGACAAACGGCTCGCCGGGGCGGGTGACGTCGACGATCACAAGCCCCTGCGGCCCACCGGCGACATAGGCGTAGGTCCGCGCTACGTAGACCGAATTGGCCTGCTCCAGTGGCACCGTCGCCAGGGGGACGGGCGCCGCGGGGTCGCTGATGTCGAACGTCTTCAGCCCCTCGGCGTCGCAGATGAATGCATGCCGGAACTGGATCGCCACCGAGCGCGGCGCAACGACATCCGGGCTGGCGACGACGGCCACCACCTCCGGGCACTTCGGCTTGTCGAGCGAGACGACGACAACACCGGCATCGCAGCAGATCCAGGCGTGCGTCCCGGCAATCGTGATGCTTCGGGCGCCCCGGAGAATCCCGCCGGGATTGAAGGTCACGGCGCGCTCGAGGAAGTTGTTGAGCGGATTGCCGTCGAGGAGCGTCCCCGCCCCGACGAGGACGAGCCCCTCCTCGAGATCGGTGACATAAAGGTAGGCGTACATCTCGTGAACGCTCCCCTCGTGGTTGGCGGGGTCGTGCTTCCGCGTCGGATCGGGGGCGAGCGTCGTCGGGGCGGCCACGCCGGTGGCGTAGGTCGTCTTCACGTAGAACTGCTGCCCGAGCGGGGAAACCGGCGCCGACGTGATCCGCTGGGAGAAGCCCTTGTTGTCGATGAAGGCGATGTCATAGACGCGCAAACCGTCGGCGCCGCAGGCGGCATAGAGATACTCGCCGCGGGACTGCACCTGGAGCACCTCGCGCTGCTTGAAGGGGTTGAGCAGCCGCTCCCCGATATCGCCGGCGGCGTGGCGGTGGGCGACGCCGAGGGCGCCGTCGGCAGCGACGTGTTTGGCGAAATCGTCGGGGAAGGCGATTTGGTGGAGAGAGCTCCCCACAACGGCCTGCGGCTCCTGCTGCTCGGTCACCACGACGCCGGCGAAGCCCCCTTCAGCGAGGCCGACCCAGGTGTAGCGGCCGATGAAGTTGGTGTAGTTCGTCCCCTGCATCAGCAACTGCGCCATGATGGCGTTGTTGTCCTCGGTCTTGGCGACGTGGCAATCGGTGCACATCTTCGTTTCGTGCGTGCCACTGACGCCGGGGGACTCGCGCCGGTCGCCGGCGGGGCGGACGGGCCCGCCGCGGACGGTGTGGGGGACATTCGTGCTGAAGGCGATGCCGCTGAAGCCCTCCGCCGAGATCGTCTGCTGCTGGACATAGATCGACTCCCGGCTCGAGTTGGAGGAGCCGACATGGATCGCGCAGCTGGAGCGCGACGGGCCGACGCGATTGCCGGTGGCGTTGCCGTCGCGGGCGAGCATGAAGACGTCGTCGCGCAGCGTCTGAAAGTTGTAGGCGACGAGATTCCGCGACACGTCCCCCTCGTTGTGGAGCGCCGGCGCCTTCTTGTTGGCCCGCTGCGGCAGGTGGCAGCCGAAGCAGCTCGGGTTCCACGCGCTGTGGCAGGCGATGCAGCTCATGTTTTCGTTGGAATGGGCGCAGCGATCGGAGCGGGTGGTGCCCCCCCACTCCATCGCCCCGTCCTCCGCCATCCGGACGGTCTTGGCGAAGGCGGAGAGGGCGTTGTAGTGATCGCTCTTGGGATCGACCGTCGCCTTCGTCTGCTTGATCTCCCAGGTCAGCCCCTCCTCGACCATCGAGTTTTGGAAGATCCGGTCCCCTTGGACGACGAACCGGCGCTTGCCGGACGGCGTGCGCAGATTGCGGAGATCGCGCCCCCCCTCGGGGCTCGAAGTGTCGGAGGCCGGCCCGCTCGTCCGCAGGCTGGCGAATCGGTCGACGGTGCCGTGGCAATCGATGCAGCCGATCTCGATCGCCGCGCGCACCTCGCCGTACAGCCGGGTGTTGCCGTGGGCGTCCTGGACGAAGTGGCAGTCGACGCAGTGCATCCCCTTCTCCATGTGGATGTCGAGGAGATGGACCGGGAGCCCGTCGCGCTCGGCGGCGACCTTCTCCTCTGCAGCCCGAACGTCCTCCCGCGATTTCCCCGCCGCATCGCGGTACACCTCCTTGATCCGCTCCGGCATCGACACCGCCGCCCGCAGCGCCGCATTGCCGGAATCCGCGACCGGCTCGCCGCGGTGATCGAGCATCATCCCCCGGCGGTCATGCTTGAAGACCGCTCGGTAGGCCCATCCGTGGCCATGAAAATCGGCGAAGTGCGTGTGCTTCGTGCGGTCGTTGAGATCGGTGAGATTGGCGAGGAACTCCGGATCGGAAAGCCGGTTCTTCGCCGCCGATTCGTTCGGGTTGGAGAAGGCGATGTTGATCGACTCTTCCGAGGTCGGATAGCGCTGCTCGTGCGGGTAGATCAGATCGCTGTCAGATTCCTCGTCCCACCACATGTAGCCGATGTAGCTGTTCATCACCGTCGTGCCGGGATGGATGTGGCAGACGATGCACTGGCTGGTGGGGATCCCGCTCCCGGGGGCGAAGCGGTGCTCGATCGGATGGCCGCTCTCCCCACGCGGGATCATCGGATCGACCGAGAAGCTCTCGCCGCGGTTGCCGAACTTCGCGTACGGCCCGGAATGGACGGGGGAGCGGTCGTTGGCGTAGATCACATGGCAGCCGGTGCAGCCGCTGGAGCGGTAGTCACCGGGATGGTCGTTGGTGCCGAGGAAGTTGAGCGTCGGATCGAGGAGGCGCGTCTTCGTGAGGCTCACGAATACCGGATCGGTGCGGTTCTCCGTTCCCAAGCCCCTCGTTCCCAGCCGGGACCGCGGCCGCCCCGGCTCCTCGAGGCGCTCGGGGTTGCCGGTGTCGGCCCGGAAGCGCCCGCCGCGCTCGAAGATCCGCAGGACGTTCCCCGGCTGCATCCGCTCGAACCGCGGCAGGGGATCGAGATAGCGGACCATCCCCTTGAAGTCGAGCTGCTCGGGCGTCGGCGGCGGCACGTTTTGCAACCGCTGGCCGACGCCGTCCATGCTATAGCTCTCGCCGTACGCGGCGTGCTTCATGGGGACCGCGCCGTTGTTGTAGAGGGCGGCGCTCCAGAGCATGCAGCCGTGCGTCATCATGCTCTTGCGCACCTGGAGCACCTCCGAGGAGTGGCATCCGCCGCAACTGATGTGCGCCACCCGCAGATCGCCCGGGTTGACGAAGCGGATGAACTCCGGGGTCTCGTGGTTGAGAAGCGTGTAGGAGCGGATCGGATTGGCCGACCCGGGCCACGACTCGGCCTCGCAGGGGTGGATGTGGGCCCGCTGCTTCGTGAGCGCATCGGCGTTGCCGCCGTGGCAGTCGGTGCAGCCGATCCGCACGTCGGGGCTGCGGTGCATGTCCCCCACTCCGGCGTGGCAGGCGACACAGCCGTGGCTCTTCCGATCAGCTTCCACCCGGGTCTGCTTCGTCAGATCGATCCCCAGCAGGTGCTCGGGAAGGGGGAAGGGATTGGCCGGGTCGGCGCCAGCGACCGGCGGCGTCCGCTTCGGTGCAGGGCTTGGCGGATCGGCAGCGGGCGTGTCGGGCCCGGGGGCCGCTGTCACCTCAGTGCGCGGCGGCTGGTCGGCGAAGGCATTGGTCCGCCCCGGCTTATCGGCCAAGACGGTCGACCCGACGGCCGCGGCGAGGCACGCCAGGAGCGCCGCGACGGCG
The DNA here is from genome assembly GCA_945865325.1 of Candidatus Kuenenia stuttgartensis. Taxonomy (GTDB): domain Bacteria; phylum Planctomycetota; class Planctomycetia; order Pirellulales; family UBA1268; genus QWOP01. The sequence continues at coordinate 2,016 of CAMBFA010000228.1, read as the reverse complement.
ATTCCGCACCAGTTCGAACAGAAGCGTTCCATGCCTCGGGCTCCGTCGGCCGGGACACTGCCGACGGCAGCAGCACACCTTCCCTGGTGGCAGCCCCATGATGCGATTTGACGAGGACAACCGTCAATGAGAGATGAGCCCCTCCTTCAAGGGGACGCCATTGCTTGACAGTCGAAGCCGAACGGCCGAAAGTGACCCCTCGCTCCTGTTCCCGCCCCCTCTTCGGCCGATCCTTCAGGGTCCGACCATGCCCGCCCAAGTCCGCGTCGACGTCTTCCGGGCCGAATCCCGGCTTTACACCGCGGTATCCTCCGGGGTGATCGACATCGGCCGGGTCGACCCCGGCCCGACGGTAACGCCCCCCGAGATCCTTGGCACGCCGCTGGTCCAGGCCGACGGCACGACCCGGTTCCCGATCGCCGAGCCGGGGGAGACGGCGATCTCCCGCCATCAGCTCCTCATCCGCCCGCTCGGCCCGGGGAGCGTCGAAGTGGGGAATGCCAGCAAGGAGATCGTCGTCCACTTCCGCCACGACCGTTCCCGGCTCCTCCCGGGGACAACCGTCGAGCGGAAGCTCCCGGTGCAACTCGAGATCACCCTCGACCGCGACCGGCTCCAGGTGAATCTCGCCGATGCCAACGCCGGCACCGCCCCGCCGTCGATCAACGACACGCTTGTTCCCCTCGCGCACTCGACGCTGTTTGTCGACTCGGCCCCGGTCAGCGCGGGGAAGCAACCGCTCGGCGACGTGCTCGCCTCGATGGAGGAATCGTCGGTCCACCAGCTCGTCGAGTGGTGGAAATACGTGATCGCGGTCCTCCAGAGCGCCTCCGACTCCGATCAATTCTTCGACAAGGCGGCCGAGGCGGTCTGCAGCCTCGTCCAGCTCGACGTCGGCGAGGTGTTTCTGTATCGCGACGGCCGCTGGGTTTCGGTGGCGAAGCGGGCCCAGACCGGGGCCGCGACCCACAGCCAGTCGGTGCTCGAGAGTGTCCGCGTGCTGAAGCAAACGCTGCGGAGCCGTCCGCAGGCCGAAGACGACATGTCGAAGAGCCAGGTCCGCCTCGAGGCCTATGTCGCCTCGCCGATCGTCGACGGCCACGATGGCAATGTCATCGGCGCCCTCTACGGCCACCGTTCTCGCGGCTTCGGCGGATCGGAGGGGAGAGACATCTCGCCACTGGAGGCCCTGCTCGTCGAAACGCTCGCCTGCGGCCTGGCGACGGGCCTGGCGCGGGTCAAGGAGAAGGAGAAGGCGGTTGCCGAGCGGGTAAAGTTCGCCCAGTTTTTCACCCCCAAGCTCGCCGCCCAGCTCGAATCGCAGCCCGATCTCCTCACGGGGCGCGACGCGGCCGTCTCAGTCCTGTTCTGCGACATCGTCGGCTTCAGCAGTGTCGCCGAGAAGGTGGGAACGGCGATGACGATGGAGTGGATCAGCGACGTCCTCACGGAGCTGTCGAGCAAGGTCGTGGAGACGGAGGGGGTGCTCGTCGATTACGTCGGCGACGAATTGATGGCGATGTGGGGCGCCCCGACGGCCCAGGAAGACCATGCCGAGCGTGCCTGTCGGGCGGCGAAGGCGATGCTCGACGCGCAGGAGACGATCAACGAGCGCTGGTTCGGGCGGATCCACACGAAGACGACCTACAGCATCGGCATCAACTCCGGCAACGCCCGGGTGGGGAACACCGGCTCGACGATGAAGTTCAAATACGGGCCGCTGGGGAACGTCGTCAACCTCGCCAGCCGGGTGCGGGGGACGACGAAGTTCTTCAAGGTCGACGCGATCATCACTGGCGACACGCGCGACGAGCTCCAGGAGGGCTTCCTGACGCGGCGGCTCTGTTCGGTGCGCGTCATCAACATCGACAAGCCGGTCGAACTTCACGAGCTCGATCCAGGCGACGACCCGCGCCGCCGCGAGCTCTTCGGGCGCTACGACGAGGGCCTGGTGGCCTTCGAATCGGGCCAGTTCGCCAACGCGACGCGGATCCTCGGGCAGCTCGTCAACGACCA
>CAMBFA010000227.1 GCA_945865325.1 Candidatus Kuenenia stuttgartensis | reverse complement strand
CCGCCGGCCGCGCCGCTGCCCGCACGCGCAGCGCTCGGCTGCCGCCGGTCGACGAGGCAACGGCTCGGGAGGTCCTGGGAGACCTCGCTCCCGCGGGGCCGATCCCGCAGTGGATGCGCCTCCTTTCCCACTTCCCCGTCGCCGGCCCGCGGATGGTGAAGGCCTTCGAGGTCACGGCGGCGGCGCCCGGCCTCACCCCAGACGTTCGGGCGCGGATCTGCTGGACCGTCGCCCGGCGCAATCGGGCCTGGTACGCGCTGGGGCTGGCCGAGAACCGACTGCGGGATCTCGGCGCCGACGAGGCTACGATTGCCGATCTTGCCGGCGACCAGGCCCGGCTCTCGTCGCCCGAGCGCGCGGTCCTCGTCGTCGCCGACACCCTCGCCGCGAGCCCCGTCGCCTGCACCGACACCGACTTCGAGAGGGCGCTGGAAGTGACGTCGCCGGCGACGCTCGTCCATGTCGTCCACGAAGTCGCGATGGAGTCGCTCTTCGACCGGTTCACCGAAGCGGCCGGGCTGCCGCTCGAGTGACGTGGCGGGGCCGCGGCTGCGTGCCTCACTCGTCGGAGAGCATCTCGGCCCAGCCGTGGGCATCGCCGAGGTGCCGCAGCGAGATCTTCACCGCGGCCATCATCGGGTAGGCAAGGATCAGCCCGAGGATCCCCCACGCCCAGCCCCAGTAGGAGAGCCAGAGGAAGAGGAGCGTGGGATCGAGGTTGAGCTGCTTGCCGGAGAGCTTGAGCTCGAGGAAGTCGATCCAGAAGATCCGGTTGACGACGATCAGGATGGCGAGGATCGTGGCCGGCACCCCCCCCAGATCGAGCGCGGCGATGAGGATCGGCGCGACGCACGCCGCCCAGCTCCCAATCGACGTGATGTAGTTGGCAGCGAAGAACAGGAACGCCCACAGCGGCCAGTGATCGAGGCCGAAGAGCCACATGATCACCCCCGCCGAGAGCCCCATGCCGACGCCGATCACCGACTTCACCATCATGAAGCGTTCCATCGACTCCGAAATCCCCTCCCCGACAGCGAGGATCCGCTTGCCACGCTCGCCAGGAAAGGCGCGCCCGACGCGGGCCTCGAACTTCCGGCTGCCGAGGAACAGGAAGACGAGATAGCAAAACACGAGCACGATCAGCTCCGCCGCGTCGATCCCCTTGGCAAAGACGAAGTTCAGCACATCGCGGCTCGAAACCCGAAACAGGTCGGAGAGGGAGGTCCGCGCGGCGGTCGGCTCGACCGCTCCCTCGTCCAACGGCACATGCTCCCCCGCGCCCGCCGCGCCGCCGAGCGGGCCGCTCCAAGCTGTGATGATGTCGCCAATCCGATCTTCGTAGCGCGGCCAGCTCCCCCGGAACGACACCGCCTCGCGGTAAACGAACTGCGTGAGGAGAACCGAAGCGATGAGGATCAGCCCGACGAGCGTCGCATACGCCGTGAGCGGACGCATCCCCAGCCCGGAGAGCGTCTTGACGCCGAACCGGGTGGCGTAGAAGAGGAACAGCGCCACGAGGAACGGCTGGAGCACCGGGCCGAGATGGGTGATCGCCGCGCCGGCGACGACGATCGCGATCACCACCAAGCTCGCGTCGGCCGTCGTGGAACGGGAGGAGGGAGCCGAGGGAGATTCCATACCGGGGTCTCGTCGGGGCCGGGGTGGCCGGAGGGACATGAGCGTCGGGATCGGGAGCGGGTCAAGCGGTCATCGATTATCAGCTCGTCGTCCCGTCGGCGACAGCCCGTCAGAGTATCCTGCTCACTGAGGCCGACGGGGCGCCCCTCGTTCCCTCCGCCGGGCCTGTTTCCCCCTCCGAGCCTGTTCCCTCGTCCTAGCCTCTTTCCCACGGCAGCCCCCTCATGTCCCCGGCCCCCGACATCGACGACGACGTCCGCACACTCGCGGCGATGGGCTACACCCAGGAGCTCGAGCGGCGGATGGGGGGCTTCTCCAATTACTGCATCTCGCTGTCGATCATCTGCATCCTCGCCGGCGGGATCACGTCGTTCCCGGTCGGGCTGGGGGCGGCCGGCGGCGCCAGCATTGGCCTCGGCTGGCCGCTGGTGAGCCTCGTCGCCCTCGCCTTCGCCGCCACGATGGCCCAGGTCGCCTCCGCCTTTCCCACCGCTGGTGGCCTCTACCACTGGGGGGCGATTCTGGGGGGCCGCGGCTGGGGCTGGGCCACCGCCTGGTTCAACCTCGCCGGGATCATCACCGTCCTTGCCGCCATCAACGTCGCCACGGTCCAGTTCTGTTTCGGAGCCTTCGCCCCGCTCCTGGGGTGGTCCCCCGAGGCCGCCGGAAAGACTCTCTCAGCGCTCGTCGAGTCAGCGCCGGCCCACGAACTTTTCCAGCCCGGCTCAGACCGCCTCGCCCCTCTCCTTGGCCAGTTCATCGCCGTGGCTCTCCTCACCTTCGTGCAGGCCGCCCTCAACCACACCGGTATCCGCACGACGACGAGGATCACCGACGCCAGCGGCTGGCTCATTCTCATCGTCGCCGCCGGGCTGACCGTCGCCCTCCTCGCCTTCGCCCCAGCGCTCGATCCCGGTCGATTGATCGAGATCAGAAACTTCACCGGCGTACCGGCCGGGGCAGCGGTCTGGCCAGCGACGGACAGCCCGGGCTGGGCGTTCGCTCTCGGCCTCCTCCTCCCCGCCTACACGATCACCGGCTTCGACGCCTCGGCGCATGCCGCCGAGGAGACCGTCGGCGCGGCGCTCGAGGTGCCGCGCGCCATCCTCCGCGCTGTCATCGTCTCGGCGCTGGCCGGCTGGGTGATGCTCGCGGCCCTGGTGATGGCGATTCCCGATCTCGACGCCGCTGCCGCCGAAGGGGGCAACGCCTTCTTCTGGACGATGGCCCATGTCCTCCCCGGGCCGCTGCGGCTCCTCCTCCTCGTCGGCATCGCCGCAGCCCAGTTCTGCTGCGGGCTGGCGACCGTCACCAGCGGCTCCCGGATGCTCTTTGCCTTCGCCCGCGACGGCGGCCTCCCCTGGTCGCCGCTGCTGCGACGCGTCAGCCCGGTGCATCGCACGCCGAACGTCGCCATCTGGGTCGTCGCCGTCCTCGCGGTGGGGTTCACGGTGCTCGTCCCCTACCTTTCGATCACGGCGGTGTGCGTGATCCTTCTCTATGTCTCCTACCTGATGCCGACGCTTTCTGGGCTCCTCACCCACGGCCGCACCTGGACGCGGATGGGGCCATGGTCGCTGGGGGCCGCTTACCGCCCGCTGGCAGGCCTGTGCCTCCTCGGCGGCGTGGCCCTGTTTGTCATCGGGGTTCAGCCGCCAAACGGGGTAGCGCTTCGGATCGTGCCCGGCTTTGCGCTGGTCCTTGTCGCCTGGTGGTTCCTCCACAAACGGCGTCATTTCCCCGGCCCCCCCCACCTCGACACCCTCGCCGGGCCGCGGGCGTGATGGCCGCCACAACGACCCTCGTCGGCCTCGACTTCGGAACGACGACATCGAGCGCACTGGCCGCCGAGGCGACGGTCCGTCGCAACGCTGTTACTGGGCGGATGGAGCTGACGGTGATCCGCGAGACCTACCGCTCGCCGCTCGTGTTCACGCCGCTGGATGGCGACGTGCTCGATCTCGCCGCCACGCTCCGGCTCGTCGACGACTGGCTCACCCGCGCCGGGGTGATCCCGGGGACCACCGACATCGGCGGCGGGGGAGCGCTTCTCACTGGCCTCACGGCCGAAAGAGAAAACGCTGCCGGACTGGTGGCCGCGATCCGCGCCCGGCTGGGGACGGCGCTGGTCGCTACGGCCGACGATCCCTGCCTCGAATCGTGGCTCGCCTTCCAGGGGAGCTGTGCGGCGCTCTCCCGGCGGCATCCGCAACGGACCTTCGTCCATCTCGACATCGGTGGCGGCACGACGAACCTCGCCGCTGGGATCGATGGCAACGTTCTCGCCACCGGCTGCCTGTTCGTCGGCGCGCGGCATGTGCGCTTCGTGGCGGGATCGCGTCGGATCGAGGCCCTCTCCCGCCAGGCCCGCGCCCTGTTCGCCGCCCTCGGCATCCGCGCCGCTCCCGGCGACGATCTGCCGGCCGCCGATCTCGAGCGAGTCCTCGATTGGTATCTGGCACTCCTCGACCGGGCCGTCGCCGGCGCGGCGGTCGACGCCGACGATCCAACAACGCTTGGCCATCTCCAAAGACCCTTTCTGCCGGGGGCGATTGCCACAGGCCCCGACCGGATCGTGACGCTCTCCGGCGGCGTCGGCGAGCTGGTCTACGCCGCGGCGCGGGGGGACGAGCTTCCCGGCACCACCGCGTACGGCGATCTCGGCGTCGATCTCGCCCGCCGGCTCCTCGTTCATCCCACCTGGAGCCGACACTGGCACAACGTGGTCCCGGAGGGGGGCGGCCGGGCGACCGTCGCCGGTCTGCTCCGCCATGCCACGCGGATCTCGGGGGCGAGCATCCATCTCCCCGCCCCGCGGCTTCTCCCCCTCACCGACTTGCCGATCGTCGCCACGCTCGAGCCGGCCAGCAACGACGCCGCCGTCGCCGCGGCCCTCGGCCTGGCCCGGCGCTCGGGGGTCGGCGCGGGGGTGCGCGTCAGGGGCCTCGCGCCGACCGCCGACGCCGTGCGTGCCTTCGGCCGGCGGCTCGCCGCTGTCCTCGAATCGCTTTCCTGGCCCGCCGACAGGCCGCTGGTGATTCTCCTCGACACCAACTGCGGCCAGGCCCTCGGCCAGTGCGCGACCCGGTGGGGAAGATTGGCCGTCGAGCTCGTGATCGTTGACGAGCTCGATCTCCCCGCTGCCCGCTGGGTCTCCCTGGGAAGGGAGCGCGACGGCGTCGTGCCGGTGTCGTTCCACGGCCTCGAGGGCTGAAGTCCGCAGGCGCGGGTGTCACAGCTGCCCGAGCCGCTCGAGCTGCTTGGAGCGGACGAAGGAATAGACAATCGGCACCAGCGCCATCGGCACCACGAGGATCAGCGCCGGCAGCGTCTGCCCGAGGGCGGCGAGCACCGCGCCGAGAAAGCCACCGACAACCCAGATCCGCGCGGCGAGGGCGTGGGTGTCGTCCCACACCCGCTCCGAAGCGATCGTCCAGGGAACGCGGATGCCGATGAAGAAATTGCGTTTGATCCCGCGGAAGGTCGTCCCGAGAGCCCCGAGGAAAACCATCACGCCGGCCACCATCGCTCGGCCCACCTCGAGCCCAGGGCGAAGCGCCGCCGCGAGCGAGAGGAGATGGATGAAGACCATCAGCGACGTCAGCGCTACCAAAAGCACGCTGAAGGCGCGCCCATGAACATCGACCTGGAATCCCTGCGGCGAGAGCCAGGGGATCAGGCACATGAAGCCGAGCAGGGCGAGGGTGATCACCGGGAGGAGCCAGGCCGCCACCCCCTTCGGCCCGAAGCCGTCGGCCTCCCCGTTGATGTTCCAGTGGGTGGGGATGACGTCAGGGAGACTTGGGTAGAGCCAGGCGGAGAGGGCGAGGGAGACGCCGATCAGAGCCAGCGAAACAAGCATGGCAGCGCGGGGCATGGTGGGCACCTGGGGTGGAATCGCTCTATTCTATGACGGCCGGCAATGGTTGCCGCGGCCGGGCGGACGTGGCCCCCCAGACGCCAGCGCGGGCTGACGGTATCGTAGGGTGATGGCCGCTCACCTGAACCCGCTCTCCGCGATCGCCGTGCCGCCGGTGCGGCCCGACGAGACCTATGGCTGCGACGGCCCCGAGGGGCCGATCCGGTTTGTCGGGCTCAAACGTCTCCTCGGCGCTGCTGACTTTCCCAAGGCGGGGGACCGGCACGCCGGGCTGGCGGCTGCCACCGAGACCGAGCGGGAGGCGGCCCGCTCGATCCTCGCCGGGCTCACAATCGCCCATCTCCACCAGCGCCCGCTCCTGGCCGCCGACGGTCGCGTCGACGACGTGATGCGCGTCAACTACGACATCGATGCGGATGTCTACGGCGAGATCGCCGGGCTCACGATCGGGGGGCTGAAGGACCGTCTCTTGGCCGGATCGGGGGAGGAGGCCCTCCGGCTGGGGCGCGGGCTGACCGGCGTCACCGCCGCCGCGGTCGCCAAGCTCTGCGATATCCACGAGCTCGTTCTCGT
>CAMBFA010000226.1 GCA_945865325.1 Candidatus Kuenenia stuttgartensis | reverse complement strand
ACGAGGATTGTTCGAGGATAGTTCGCGTCGGGTCAAAATCGAGTGAGCGTGGCGCAATCTCAAGACCCGCGCCGGCCGTGGTATTGTCTCCCCGCGGCCCTCGGCCTCCACCGCCCCATCCACCAGCCGTGCCCGACACCAACTTCCTCGCTGCGCTTTCCCCGGCCACGCTCGCCTGGCTGGCCCTCGCGGCCGCCGGCGTGGGGATGTCGAAGAGCGGCCTGGCCGGCCTGGGGATGGTTCACATCGTGATTTTTGCGGCGGTGTTCGGGGCCCGGGCCTCGACCGGCGTCCTCCTCCCCCTCCTCGTACTGGGGGACATCCTCGCCGTTTTCTTCGTCGGCCGGGCCGTGCGGTGGCCGATGGTGGCCAGGCTCCTCCCCCCATCGGTGGCAGGGATTCTCGTCGGCTGGTGCCTCCTCGACCGGCTCGACGAGGGGGCGATCAAACCGGTGGTGGGGGGGATCATCCTCGGGCTCACGCTTCTCCAGGTGGCGCGACTGTGGCGGCCCGCTTGGTTTGGACACTTTCCGCACGCCGTCTGGTTCGGGTGGCTGGCGGGGGGCTGTGCCGGCGTGACGACGATGTTGGCCAACGCGGCGGGGCCGATCATCGCGCTCTATCTGCTCGCGGTGGCGCTCCCCAAGGAGATCCTCATCGCCACGGCGGCCTGGCTGTTTCTCGTCCTCAACATCCTCAAGCTCCCGTTCAGCTGGCAGCTCGGATTGATCACCCCGGAAACGCTCCTCCTCAATCTCCTCCTCGCGCCGATGGTCCTCGTCGGGATACTCGCCGGGAAGCAGGTCGTGAAACGGATCCCGCAGCGGCTCTTCGACACCCTCATCCTCGCCTTCACGGCCATCGCCGCGACAAGGCTGATGGGGCTGTGGTGACGCCCGGGGCAAGGGTTCCGTTGCCCGCACCCCCCGGCACGGGATACGCTCCCGGAAAGAAACGTGGGGAATGGTCGGGGGGAGCCCCAGACGATCCGCGTCTCCGTTGCCTCTTCCAGGGGGATTCACCGTCATGCACCGCACCACCATCCGCCTCCGGGCGTCGTTCTTCGTCGCCCTCCTGACGGCGACGTCGATGCCCGCCCCGGGGACTGCCGACGAGGCGACCCTGCCGCTGGTGACGTTCTCCCGGCAACAACTCGACGGCCGGTTCGTCGCCGAGGGGGCCGGGGTGGGCGACTTCAACAAGGACGGCATCCCCGACATCGTCGCCGGGCCGTGGTGGTTTGCCGGGCCCTCCTTCGCCGAGCGTCACGAGATCTCTGCGCCGAAGCCGTTCGACCCGCGTGGGTACTCCGACAACTTCTTCTGCTGGGGCCACGACTTCAACGCCGACGGCTGGGACGACGTCCTCGTCTACGGCTTTCCCGGACAGGATGCGTCGTGGTTTCAAAACCCCCAGGGGCGCGAGGGGCCTTGGCCCCGTCACCGCGTCCTCGCGCAAGTCGACAACGAGTCGCCGACGTTCGCCGACCTCGATGGCGACCTCACGCCCGAGATCGTCTGCTCGGTCGGTGGGTTCTTCGGTTATGCACCGATCGGCAAGAACGATCCGACGAAGCCTTGGGTCTTCCACCGGATCTCGCGGGAAGTGGCCGGCGGCCGGTTCACGCACGGCATGGGGGTGGGGGACGTCGACGGTGACGGCAAGGCTGACATCCTCGAGAAGAACGGCTGGTGGCAGCAACCAGCGTCGCTTGCCGGCGACCCGCTGTGGGCCTTCCACCCTGTTCCCTTCGCCGGCCCCGGGGGCGCCCAGATGCACGTTCGCGACGTCGATGGCGACGGGCTCAATGACGTGATCACGAGCCTCGCCGCCCATGGCTACGGCCTGGGGTGGTGGAAGCAGGGGAAGGGCCCCGACGGCGGCCGGTCGTTCGACTACCGGCCGATCACCGGTGAGCAAGCCTCCGACAGCCCCTACCGCACCGTCTTCTCCCAGATCCACGCCATCGACGTCGCCGACATCGACGGCGACGGCCTCGACGACATCGTCACCGGCAAGCGCTTCTGGGCCCACGGTCCCGACGGTGATCCGGAGCCGGCGGCCCCGGCAGTCGTGTATTGGTTCCGCGGCACCCGTCCAGCCCCCGGCGAGGCGGAGTTCGTCCCGCAGCTCGTCGACGACAACTCCGGTGTTGGCGTTCAGGTGACCGTGGCCGATGCGACAGGGGACGGCCTCCCCGACATCGTCGTCGCCAACAAGCAGGGGATCTTCGTCCACACGCAGTCGCGTGAGCAGGTCCCGCTCGCCCGCCACGAGGAGGCCCAGCCGCGGAAGCGCCGCCCGATGGCCGATGGCCTCGAGCCCGAGGACGCGGCCAGGGCGATGTCGGCGCCCCCCGGTTTCTCGGTGAAGCTCCTCGCCTCCGAGCCCGATGTGCAACAGCCGATCGCGATGTGCTTCGACGACCGCGGGCGGCTGTGGGTCGCCGAGGCCTATGCCTACCCGAAGCGCGTTGCGCCGGAGGAGGCCCGCGACCGGATCCTGATCTTCGAGGACACCGACGGCGACCATCGGCTCGATTCCCGCAAGGTGTTCAAGGAGGGCTTGAACCTCGTTAGTGGCCTGGCGGTCGGTTTCGGCGGCGTGTGGGTCGGTGCGGCCCCCGACTTTCTTTTCATTCCCGACGCCAACGGCGACGACATCCCCGACGGCGAGCCGCAGGTCCTCCTCGACGGCTGGGGCTGGCAGGACACCCACGAAACGCTCAATGCCTTCATCTGGGGCCCCGATGGCTGGCTCTACGGCTGTCACGGCGTCTTCACCCACTCGAGCGTCGGCAAGCCGGGCACCCCGGCCGACGAGCGCACGAAGCTCAATGCCGGCATCTGGCGCTACCATCCGGTGCGTCATGAATTCGAAGTTTTTTCAGAGGGGACGAGCAATCCCTGGGGGGTCGATTTCAACGATCTTGGGCATGCCTTCCAGACCGCCTGCGTGATCCCCCACCTCTACCACGTGATCCAGGGGGCACGCTACGAACGGCAGGCCGGCCAGCACTTCAACCCCTGGACGTTCGACGACATCAAGACGATCGCCCGCCACCGCCACTGGACGGGGGGGCAGTGGAACAACGCCGATCGGGAGAAATCAGACGCCACCGGCGGCGGCCACGCCCACAGCGGGGCCTGCATCTACCTCGGCGGCTCCTGGCCCGACCGCTACCGCAACAAGCTCTTTATGAACAACATCCACGGCGCCCGGCTCAACGAGGACCGGCTGACGCCGGTCGGCTCGGGCTACGTCGGCGACGGCGAGCCCGACTTCCTTTTTGCCAACGACTCCTGGTCGCAGTTCATCTCGCTCCAGACAGGGCCCGACGGGCAGATGGTGCTCATCGACTGGTACGACCGCAATCAGTGCCACCACGGCGAAGACGAGAAGCACGATCGTGGCAACGGACGGATCTTCAAGGTGATGTACGACCGCGGCGACACGGCCGCGGTGAAGGTCGACCTCGCGGCGCAGAGCGACGCCGATCTCGTTGATCTCCTCTCCCATGACAACGAATGGTTCGTCCGCCATGCCCGTCGGCTTCTGCACGAGCGCGCTATTGCCGGCCGGCTGGCCGACGACATCGGCGGGCTGCTCGACGCCAAGCTCGCCGCCGCCCCGACGGCGGCCAAGCGGCTGCGCGTGATCTGGGCGATGCACGTGACGGGGAAGCTCGATGCCGTCCGAACCGAGACACTCCTCGACGATCCCGATCCGGCCGTTCGCGCCTGGGCGATCCAACTCGCCAACGAGACCGGCAGCATCCCTCTCGAGACCCGCATCGGCCGCTACCGGCAACTCGCCGCCGACGATCCCTCGCCGGTGGTCCGCCTCGCCCTCTGCTCGGCGCTGCAGCGGATGCCGCTCGAGGTCCGCTGGGACGTCTGTGAGCGGCTCGTGGGGCATGCCGAGGATGCCGATGACCACAATCTCCCCCTCATGAACTGGTACGCCATCGAGCCACTGGTGACGCTCGATCCCCGCCGCGCGATGGCGCTGGCGGCAGCAGCGAAGATCCCGACGGTGTCGCGGTTCATCGTCCGTCGCGCCGCCTCCGAGGAGGGCTGCTATGAGGCGCTCGTCGAACGCCTCGCCGCCGCCGACTCCGCCACGCGGAAGGAGATGCTCGGCGAAATCGTCACGGCACTGGCCGCCCGCGGAAGGATGACGGCGCCGAAGGCCTGGGAGCAGGGCTATGAGGCGATCACGGCCGACGGCGACGAAGCGGTCCGGCGGCTGGCCGGCGTGGTGGCCGTCCGGTTCGGCGATCCGCGCGTCCTTCCCCAGTTGCGGGGCGTGCTCGCCGACCGCGACGCCCCGAGAAATGAGCGTCAGGAGGCGCTCGAAGCACTCGTCAGCTCCCGCGACGAAGGAACGCCGCCGGTGCTCCACGCCCTGATCGATGACACAATCATGCAGAAGGGGGCGATCGTGTCGCTGGCGGCCGTGCCCCACGATGCCACGCCGGGAGTCCTCCTCGACGCCTACGAGGGGCTCAGCGAAGAATGCCGGCAGGCGACCATCGCCACGCTCGTCTCGCGCCCCGCCTGGACGATCGCGCTGCTTGGTGCCATCGACGCCGGCAAGCTGCCGCGCGGCGACCTCTCCGCCTTCACCGTCGGCCGACTCGCGCAGTCGGCCGATACGCAAGTCATCGCCAGGCTCAATGAGGTGTGGGGGACGATCCGCACCACCCCAGACGACCGCAAGGGGGAGTTTGACAAGTGGCGTGGCGCCTTCAAGCCGGCGGCCATGAAGGGGGCCGACCTGTCGCACGGCCGTGAGGTGTTTGTGAAAACCTGCGGCGCCTGCCATCTCCTCCATGGGCAGGGGGGGAAGATCGGCCCCGACATCACCGGATCGAATCGGGCAGATCTCGAGTACCTCCTTGCGAACCTCCTCGATCCCAGCGCCATCGTCGGCCGCGACTACCAGATGACGACGCTGCTCTCGAAAGATGGCCGATCGATCGCCGGGATCGTTGTCAAGGAAAGCCCGACAAGCGTCACCCTCCAGACCCCGACCGAGCAGGTGACGGTCCCCCTCGACGACATCGAGACGCGCGTGCTCTCGCCGCAGTCGCTGATGCCAGAAAACCAACTCGGCCAGCTCAAGCCCGAGGAGGCCCGCGACCTCGTGGCCTATCTCCGCCATCCTTCGCAGGTACCCCTCCCCGGTGAAGGGCCGCCGCCGTTCAACGACGAGGGCCGGATTCCCGGCGCGGTTGAGGGGGAGACGATGACGATCGCGGCCAAGAGCGCTGGCGACGCCCGGCTGCAGGACATGACGAGCTTCAAGGCAGCGCGCTGGAGTGGCAATTCCCACATCTGGTGGACCGGCGCCCGCCCCGGTGCGAAGCTCGTTTTCGAGGTGCCGGTGGAGGTCCGCGGCCGCTATGAAATCGTCGCCGTCTGCTCGAAGGCCCACGACTACGCGACGGTCACCCTGTCGTGGAACGGCGCGCGGCCGACCGCCCCGATCGACCTCTACGACAAGGATGCCGTCACCGTCACGCCGGAGGTTTCCCTCGGGGTTTTCGCCGTCGAGCCCGGCCCGTTGCCGCTGACGGTCGAGATCGTGGGCGAGAACCCGGCGGCCACAAAAGCCTGGATGTTTGGCCTCGACTACCTCCGGTTTGTGCCGGTGAAAGCCCCCGTCCCCACCCCCTGACGCCCCTCCCACAGGTGGGGCGGCAATCCTTGAACTATGATTCAAAACAGCGGGGATTGCAGCGGTGGGGATTGCAGCGGCGGAGGAGTTGAAACGATTCCCCCTGCCGTCCGTTCTCCGCGCGAGCTTCTGCGCGCTCGCAGGCCGCGGAGCATCCAGTCCATGTCGAAGGGATTTTCATGTCACGGCACCAGCAGTCGCTTTTTCCCAGCGCGGCGCCCGAAACTCGCGTCGGTCGGAGGCTTGTCGGAGGCTTGGTGGTCATGGGGATGAGCGTGGCTTTTTGGAGTGCCAGCGGCCGGGCCGGCGAGATCGGCTTCGTGGAGGAGTTTGCGCTGGCGGAGGATCGTGAGGCGATCCTCGCCCGGCTCGTGCCGGGAACGGAGGAGTCGTTCTATTTTCACGCCCTCCATCTTCTCAATACCGAGCGGTATGCCG
>CAMBFA010000225.1 GCA_945865325.1 Candidatus Kuenenia stuttgartensis | reverse complement strand
CACGGCCGAGTCATAGGCGGCCTTGGCCGCGGCATCGGCAAAGAGCGGCCGTTCGACGGCATCGCCGCCGTTGCCCATCGGCGTCACATTCATGAAGAACGACAGGAGGCTGTAATAGTCCCTCTGCGGGATCGGGTCGATCTTGTGATAGTGGCAGCGGGCGCACTTCACGGTGAGCCCGAGGAACGTCTGACCGGTGGTGGCAACGAGATCGTCGAGCCAGTCATAGCGCCCCTGAAGCCGGTCGGCCGGCTCGTCGTCCCAGAGACCGAGGCGGTGGTAGCCGGTGGCGATGAGATCGTCGGGGGCGGGATTGGGGATCTCATCGCCGGCAAGTTGCTGAAGCGTGAACCGATCAAACGGCGTGTCGGCGTTGAAGGCCCGGATGACATAGTCGCGGTAGCGCCAAGCATGGGGCTTGTCGCCGTCGCGCTCGAAGGAGTTGGTCTCGGCATAGCGCACCAGATCGAGCCAGTGCCGCCCCCACTTCTCGCCGTAATGGGGCGAGGCGAGGAGCCGGTCGACGACGCGCTCCCACGCCCCCGGCGCCTCGTCGGCGAGGAAGGCCTCCACGTCGGCTTGCGTGGGGGGAAGGCCGGTCAGATCGTAGGTGGCGCGCCGCAGGAGCGTCTGCTTGTCGGCAAGCGCGGGAGCAGAGAGCCCCTTCTTGGCGAGCCTGTCGAGCACGAAGGCGTCGATGGCGGTCGGCGCGACGCCGTCTTTCGGGACGGCAGCGGAATCGATCGCCGGCAGCGGCGGCCGGCTCGGCGCGCGAAACGCCCAGTGTTCCTTCCACTCGGCCCCCTCACCGATCCAATCCCGCAGCGACGCCACCTGGGCCGGGGTGAGCCGCGCGCCTTCGGGGGGCATCTGCAGGTCGGGGTCGGTGGAGGTGATCCGCTCGAGGATCAGGCTCGTGTCGGCACTTCCCGGCACGATCGCTCGGCCCCCGGAGGGAAGTTCGCTGGTGGCCCCGTCGGCGGAGTCGAGGCGCAAGCCCCCTTCCTGCGTGTCGGGGCCGTGGCAGGAGAGGCAGCGGCGGGCGAGGAGCGGCTGGACGTCGCGGGAAAAATCGACGGGGTCAGCGGCGGCCGACTGGCCGGCCGACGTCGCCATCAGGATCGAAGCCAGAGCGACCAGCGCCAAGGCCCACGGATGTCGAACCGGGTGAATCGTCACGGCACCTCCTGCCAATCTGGGAGTCGACATTCTACCCTCCATCGGTGGCCTAGGCGCGACCGGTTTTCCCGGGGGGGAGTGTCCCTGCGGCGCCGTAAGCCTCCCCCGTTATGATGGCGCCTCCCGTTCGCCGATTCCCTTCCTCCGAACCCATCAGCTCCACCATGACCGTCTCCCCTCCCCCTGCCCGCCCGTTCTCCCTCGCCGGCAAGGTGGCCCTCGTGACCGGCTCGTCGACCGGCCTCGGCCTCGCCACGGCCAAGTGCCTGGGACTCGCCGGCGCCAAGGTGGCGATGAACTACGCCAACAACCAGGCCCGCGCCGAGAAGGCGCTCCACGAGGTGCGCGATGCTGGGGTGACGGCCGATCTCTACCGGGGCGACGTCACCGATGCCGCGGAGATCGACGGGATGTTCATGGGGATCGAACGGATGCTCGGGGCCGTCGACATCATCGTCATGAACGCCACGCCGGCCCAACCGCAAAAGCCGATCGAGGAGTATGACTGGGCCTTTTACCAGGAAATGCTCGACTTCTTCGTGAAGAGCCCCTATCTCCTGGCGCGCCGCGCCCTCCCCTCGATGAAGGAGCGCGGCACCGGTCGACTCATCAATATCACGAGCGAAGTCTTCCTCCTCGGCGTCTCCCCCTTCTCGGCCTACGTCGCCGCCAAGGGGGGCCAGACCGGCTGGTCGCGGAGCATGGCGCGCGAGCTCGCCCCGCATGGCATCACCGTCAACATGATCGCGCCGGGCTGGATCCCCGTGGAGCGCCACGAGAACGATCCGCAGGCCGACAAGGACGCCTACCTGGCGACGGTGCCCGCGGCCCGCTGGGGGATTCCTGAGGATGTCGGCTGGGCGGCGGCGTATCTGGCCAGCAACGAGGCGGCCTTCGTGACCGGTCAAACGATCGCCGTCAACGGCGGCAAGACGGTGTGGTGAGCGGTCGGCTCGGCCGGCCTAGTCTGTCGTGCTGACGGGATTCCCCGCAGCTGCACGTGAAGGGGAGAATCATGACCAAGCGTCCGCAGCACCACGCCGACCGTTCCCGCAGCGTCACGCAACTCTCGATCGGGGAATACCTGATCCGCCGCCTCGGTGACTATGCTCTCCGCCATGTCTTCGGCGTGCCGGGCGACTATGTGCTCGGGTTCTACTCGATGCTCCAGCAGAGCCCGCTTGAGCTGGTCAACTGTACGCGCGAGGACTGCGCCGGCTACGCCGCCGACGCCTACGCCCGGATCAACGGCATCGGCGCGCTGTGCGTCACCTACGGCGTGGGGGGGCTCTCGGTCGTCAACTCGACCGCCGGGGCCTGGGCGGAGAAGAGCCCGGTGGTGGTGATCTCCGGGGCTCCGGGCTTGAACGAACGGAGCGAACGGCCACTTCTCCATCACTGCGTCCGTGAGTGGTCGACGCAGTTCGAGGTCTTCGAGAAGGTGACGGCGGCGTGCGCCGAAATCACCGATCCCGACACCGCCTTCCGCGAGATCGACCGGGTCCTCGACGTCTGCTTCCGGCAGAAGCGCCCTGTCTACATCGAGCTGCCGCGCGACATGGTCGACGTCGTCCCCGATTCGATCCGCCCCTACGCCGCCCCGCCGCGCGTCAGCGATCCAGCGGCGCTGGCCGAGGCGGTCCGCGAGGCGGTCGAGCGGATCGAGCAGGCTACAGCGCCGGTGATCATCGCCGGCGTCGAGCTGCAACGCTACGGGCTCCAGGCCGATGCGATCGCGCTGGCCGAGGCGGCGGGAATCGCCGTCGCCTCGACGCTCCTGGGGAAGAGTGTCGTCAGCGAGATCCATCCGCTCTACATCGGCCTCTATGAAGGGGGGATGGGGCGCCGCGAGGTGACGGAGTTCGTCGAGTCGAGCGACTGCCGGATCCTCCTCGGCACGATCCTCACCGACATCGATCTCGGCATCTTCACCGCCAACCTCGACCCGCGGCGGACGATCCATGCCACGAGCGAAGACCTGCGGATCAGCCACCACCACTTCCAAGGCGTGCTCCTCGAGGACTTCATCCGCGAGCTGGCTTTGGCAAAACCCAAAGCCGCCCGCCGCGTCCTCCCCCCCGGCCCCGCCACGGTCGCCGGCACGTACGAGCTCCGCGCCGACGCGCCGCTGACGATCTCCCGGCTGATCCACCGGCTCGACGGCGGGATCGAAGACGGCACGATCGTGATCGCCGACGTCGGCGACTCCCTCTTCGCCTCGAGTGAGCTGGTGATCCGCGGGCAGACGGAATACGTCTCCCCCGCCTACTACACCTCGATGGGCTTCGGCGTGCCGGCCACGCTCGGTGCCCGCTGCGCCCGCCCGGAAGCGAAGATCGTCACCCTCGTCGGCGACGGTGCCTTCCAGATGACCGGGATGGAGCTCTCCACGCTCGTCGGTAGGCGCCTTTCCGCCACGATCATCATCCTCGACAACGGCGGCTACGGCACCGAACGGGTGATCCTCGACGGCCCCTTCAACGACATCAATCCCTGGCGCTACGAGAAGCTCCCCGAGGTCCTCGGCGGCGGCATCGGTTACGAGGCCCACACGGAGGGGGATTTCGACCGGGCGCTGACGGCCGCCATGGCCGACGAGTCTGGAATCAGCGTGATCCGGGCTCATCTGGCCCGCGACGACTTCAGCACCACCGTCCGCCGCCTCGGCGAGAGCCTGTCGAAGAAGCTCCGCGACTGACGCTCCGCCATCTTGGCGTGATCCCCGTCACGCCGGAGTATCGCTATCATGGCCCGCTTTCCGTCACGCCCCGCGGCGCGGGCAGCTCGACCTCCGAGGTGAATCGACATGCTTCAAGGTTCTGATGTCTTCCGCGGTTGCATGCCGGCACTCATGACCCCCTGCCGGGCCGATCGCTCGCTCGACCACGAGGAGCTCGTGCGCACCGCGCAGAGGCTCGTCGCCGCGGGGATGAGTGCGGTCGTCTACTGCGGCTCGATGGGGGACTGGCCGCTGCTCACCGACGAGGAGCGGCAGACCGGCGTCCGGCTCCTCGTCGAGGCGGGGGTACCGGTCGTCGTCGGCACCGGCGCCCAGAGCCCGCGGGCCGCTGCTGCCCATGCGGCCCACGCCCGTAAGGTCGGGGCCGTGGGCTTGATGGTGATCCCGCGCCTCCTCTCGCGCGGCAGCGCGCCTGCGGCGCAGAAAGCCCACTTCGCGGAGGTGCTCACGGCCGGCGGCGATCTCCCCGCCGTGATCTACAACAGCCCCTACTACGGCTTCCAGACCCGCGCCGAGCTCTTCTCCGACCTGCGAAGGAACCATAAGAACCTCGTCGGCTTCAAGGAGTTTGGTGGCGCCGAATCATTGAGCTACGCCGCCGGCTTCATCACCTCGGGTGATCCCGACCTCGCCCTCATGGTCGGCGTCGACACGCAGGTGTTCCACGGCGTTGTCCGCTGCGGCGCTGTCGGCGCGAGCACCGGGCTCGGCAACGCGCTGCCGGGGCCGGTGCTGCGGCTGGTGGCGCTGTGCCAGCGCGCCGCCGGCGGCGACGTCGAGGCCCGCCGCCTCGCCCTCGAGCTCGACGAGGCCCTCCGCGTCCTCTCCACCTTCGACGAGGGACCCGATCTCGTCCTCCACTACAAGGCGCTGATGGTGCTCGAGGGGCACGCCGCCTACGAGCATCACATCAACCCCAGCGACACCCTCTCCCCGACTCAGCGGGCCCACACGCACGCGCAGTGGAGATTGTTTCGGGAGTGGTGGAAGGCCTGGCCGGGAGCGCAGGGATGAACGCTTACCCCAGCGCGATCCGCGTCGTCGATTCACACACCGAGGGGGAACCGACTCGCGTCGTCATCGACGGCGGCCCCGATCTCGGCCCGGGCTCCCCCGCCGACAGGCTCGAGCGCTTCCGCGCGGCGCACGACGACTTCCGCCGCAGTGTGATCCTCGAGCCGCGCGGCTCCGACGCGCTCGTCGGGGCGCTCCTCGTGCAACCTTTCGACCGCACCTGC
The DNA here is from genome assembly GCA_945865325.1 of Candidatus Kuenenia stuttgartensis. Lineage (GTDB taxonomy): Bacteria > Planctomycetota > Planctomycetia > Pirellulales > UBA1268 > QWOP01. The sequence goes on along the minus strand of CAMBFA010000225.1, from coordinate 992 downwards.
GCCGCCGGCGTGATCTTCTTCAACAACGCGGGCTTCCTTGGCATGTGTGGCCACGGGACGATCGGCGTGGCGGTGACGCTCGCGCATCTGGGGCGGATCGGCCCTGGCCGCCACCGCCTCGAAACTCCCGTCGGCACCGTCGGGATCGAGCTCCTCGACGCCCACGAGGTGGCGATCGACAATGTCCCCTCCTGGCGCCACCGGGCAGGGGTGAGCCTCGACGTCGAGGGGCTCGGGAGCATCGTCGGCGACGTCGCCTGGGGGGGAAACTGGTTCTTTCTCGCCAAGACCGCCCCCTGCGAGCTCATTGCCGGCAACATCGCCCGGCTCACCGCCGCGGCCGAGGCAGTCCGCCGCGAGCTTGTCCGCAATCGAATCACCGGCGCCGACGGCGCGGAGATCGACCACATCGAGTTCTTCGCGCCGCCTCAGGCGGCCGATGCCGACAGCCGCAACTTCGTTCTTTGCCCCGGGGGGGCGTTTGACCGCTCCCCCTGCGGCACCGGCACGAGTGCCAAAATCGCCTGCTTGGCGGCCGATGGAAAGCTCGCGCCGGGGGAGACCTGGGTGCAGGAGAGCATCATCGGCAGCCGCTTCACGGCGAACTACCGCCGCGGCGACGGTGGGGCGGTCATCCCCACGATCCGCGGGCGCGCCTATGTTTGCGGTGAGGCCACACTCATCCGCCAGCCGGGCGACCCGTTCGCCACCGGGATCGTCCTCGGGACGATGCCATGACGCGCGACGCCGCCCCCAAGAACGCCCCAGAGGATTCCCGCCGCCCCGACGTCATCATTGTCGGCGCTGGCGTGATCGGCGTAGCCTGCGCCCATTATCTCTCCGCAGCGGGACTGCGGGTAACGGTGATCGATCAGGGGACGATCGGCGCCGCCTGCTCCGGTGGCAACTGCGGCTACATCTGCCCGAGCCATGTCCTGCCGCTCACGGAGCCTGGCGCTTTCGGCGTGGCGTTCAAGTCGCTGTTCACTCCC
>CAMBFA010000224.1 GCA_945865325.1 Candidatus Kuenenia stuttgartensis | reverse complement strand
GCGGAGGTCGTCGTCGACAATCTCAACCTCGAGGAGATCTTCCTCGAGCTCCACGACGGCGAAGCTGCCGCCGCAGCCTCCGGGAGGTGAGCCATGATCGCGATCCTTCGCCAATACGCGATGGTGCTCTGGGTGATCGTGTCCAGGCCCTGGATGCTCCTCATGCTGGGGATGGGGCTCCTTTATGTGGGGCCGTTTCTGGGGGCGTGGATCGTCGGCCGCGCCGTTCCGGATGGCGTGATGACGGCGGTGCCGGTGGTCGAGACGCCATCAGTCTTGGGCGGTTTCGGTGTTGCCGAGCTCGAGAAAATGGCCCGCGAAGGGAGGCGCGACACCGTCACCGATCTCGATACCCAAGCGGTGGGGAGGCAGGAGGAGTGGGGGGGGGTGACGCCGAACGGCCGAGGCCGATCCGGCCTCCAACTCTCCAGAACGGCCGACGAAGGCCCCGGCGCCTGGCCCCTGCTCGATAGCTTTCCGTCACTCGAGCGCCTCTGGATGAGCCCCCCCGACATGCTCTCGGAAGAGGGATGGAAACGGATTGGCGAGCACACGGCGCTCGAAGTGCTTTCGCTCCCCAACGTCTCGAGCACCAACTCCGTGACGCTCGAGGGATTCCCGGCGGTCGCCGGCGCGGCGCTCGAGCGGCTGCCACGACTTCGACAGCTCGATCTCCGTGGCACCGGCGGGTCGTTCGAGCTTCTTCTTCCCCCCCTACCAAACATCGAGGTCCTCGCCATCGGCTGGGGGCGGCTCGAAGAAAACCTGCGGACGCTTGCCGACGGCTCGCCCCGGCTCCGCGTCCTCGCCATCCAGACCTGGTTCGACATCGGCTTCACTCCGGGGATGATCGAGAGCTTGCGGCGGATGCCGAACCTCCGGGCGTTGTATGTCGCCGGTGCGTATCAGGCCGAAGACGAGCCGGCGATGACGCGGCAGGTCAACGAACTTCGCCGCGCGCTGCCGGGCGTGAGGGTTCATCCGGGCACGTACCGCTCGTCGCGAGTCTGGATGGCCCTCTGGGCGACGATCCTCGGTGCGTATCTTCCGTTTGCATTTTGGTTCCAGTCGTCGCTCCTCCTTTCGACCTCGCTTGCCTGGATGCTCCCCCGCAGGCTCGCGCCCCACCTCTTCTGGGCGATGGCGGTGGCTGCGGCCTGCGGTGGCATCATGGTGGCCGTTCTCGCATCGGCCGGGGTCGCCTGGATGCCGGCGCTCACACTCGCCCTGTTTACAACGATGCTCGTGACAGGGGGCACGGTCGGTGACGTCGAAGGGATCGCTGGGAGGATCTCGTCGATGGTCCCGCGTGGCGAACTGATCGTGGGTCTGGCAGCCGCGGCGACGGCCCTGCTCGCTCCCTGGATCGTCGATCGTTGGCTTTCGGAGGCGACGCCCTGGCTCCCTGCGATCATGCTGGCGGCGGTCATCCTCACGGTGGTCTGGAAGCTCGCCCGGCAGGCACGCCAGCCCCGGATCCTCGCGAGCCTCGGGCTCGCAAGTCCCCCCGGGCTCGTGCTCGATGTCACCCAAGGCACGCTGTCGCAGCAGCCAGCCGGGAGCTTTGCCAACTGGCAGCTGAAATTGGCCGAACGGGGCGTCGATCGGCAGATCAGCCGGCCAGTCCCCACCACCTATGCCGAGATGCTCAGGCGCTCGCAGCCGCGGATCCAGATGTTGTTGATGATGGCGATCATGTTGGTTGTGCAGGTCGGCGTGATGTGGGTCATCCCCATCGTCATCGCTCGGGGCACCGGACAGCCGCCGCCGCCGCTCTCCCGATTCCTGCCGGGGGTGATTGCCGCGTTCGCCTGGCAGGCGTGTGTCATGGCGATCGCCCAGACGGCCGCGATATGGAGCCAGCGCCGCGGCAGCCTTGTCATCGATTTCCTCCGGCCGGTGTCGCGCGCCGGCTACTGGCGGGGTCTGCAGCAGGCGATCGCCCGCGATCTCATTCTTCCTGCAGTGCTCGGTGCGGTCTGCTTCGGGCTGGCCCTCGGTATGACAGAGAAGGTCGGCGGGTGGGCTTGGGTCGTGGCGGGGATGCTGTTTGTCGGCATCTGCGCCATGACGCCCGCCCTGACCCTCCTCCTGGCCATCACACGCTGGCCGCTCGTCGTGGGCACGCTCATGGTCGTCCTCCTCGTGGCGGCAGGGATCGGCGCCGCGGTCGCCGTGGGGCACGTCCTTGCAACGCCTGCCGATCTCCTCACGGCGTTATTGGTCGCCGGCGCCGTCCTCGCCGCCGGGGTCGGAATACGGATCGGCGTCCTCTGGCGGCTCGAAGAGCGCGAGATCGGGTGACGGGCGCAGTCGCCCCGGGAATCCCCGGCAGAGAACCGATTCCCCGGCCGGAGGGGGGGCTGTAGACTGCTAGGCAGTGGCGCGGGTTCAATCGGCAGCGTAAGGAATCAGACCCATGAACAGCGGCTCTTCGACGATTGCCTTTGTAGTGGCAGTAATCCTGGCCTGGTTCGGCTTCGCCGCCCGGAAGCCCGCCCTCACCCCGCCGGTGCGTGTGGCGGTGATCGAAGCCAATGGTGAATCCAACGACGCCGCCCAGCAGCAGTTCGCCGAGCAGCAGAAGAAGGAGCGGGAGTCGCTCGATGAGTTCCGCACCACCGCCCCCTACCGTGAGGCCCGGTCGATCGAGATCGATCCCGCTTATGGAAAAATCCTCGGCTTCTGCTCGCTCGGGGAAGGGCGGCTGGCCGCCGTCACCGGCCAGGCCGATGCCTACGGCGCCGTCGTCGACACCCACGATCCTGCCACCGTCGGCAACCGGCTCGTGTGGCTCTCGGCCGACGGCCGCGAGGAACGCTCGGTGCCGCTCGACTTCTCGCCGCGCGGCGTGAACCCTGGCCCCGATGGCTCGCTGTGGGTGGTGGGGGGCTCGAACGTCGCCCACTTCTCCGCCGACGGCGAAAAGCTCGCCGCCGCCGATGCCCCTCACTTCACGCTTTCGCCGGAAGGGCGCGAAGAGTTTGTCGAAGAGGTCAAGACGCGCCACGCTGCCGAGATCGAGAGCTACCAGCAGAGCATGAAGATGCAGGAAGAGATGGTCACGGAGCTCGAGGGGAAGAAGGAGGGGGATCCCGGCTTCCAGCCTGAGGAGATGGTCAAGCTCTACAAGCAGTCGTGCGAGAGCATGAAGTCGCATGTCGAGTCGCGGCAGACCATGACCGACGAGCAGGTCGTCGACGAGGCGATCGAGCGGGTGCGGCAGATCCATCGGGTCGCCGTGACGGCCGAGCATGTGTTCCTCGTCACCAATCAGGAGGTCGGCCACGGCTTCGCAATCTGGCGCTGCACCAGCGATCTCGCCGAACCGGTGCGGATCGTCGAGGGGCTCGCCGGCTGCTGCGGCCAGATGGACGTCCAGGCAGTGGAAGGGGGCCTGGCAATCGCCGAAAACTCCCGCCATCACGTGCGGCTGGTCGACTTCGACGGCGAGGAGATCCGCACGTTCGGCGAGACGAGCATGGCCGACATCACGAAGGGCTTTGGCGGCTGCTGCAACCCGATGAACACCTGCCTCGACGGCGACGGCTGCCTGCTCACCTCGGAGAGCAACGGCCTCGTGAAGCGGTATTCGCTCGACGGGGAGTTCAAGGAGGTGGTCGGCGTGGCCGATGTCCAGGCCGGCTGCAAGAACTCCTCGATCGGGATGTCGGCCGACGGCGGCCACCTCTACTACCTCGACGTTCAGAAGGGGACGGTCGTCGTCCTCGAGAAGGCGGGCTGAGCGGCGACGATCGATCCTGCGATGGGGGGCTTCGAAGGCATCGAGTCATTCAAGCATTTCCAGCATTCCAGTATCCCAGGGGGATCGCCATGCGCGTCATCGAGTGTTCGCGTCGGGGCCTGCTGCTTTCCGCCGTGGCGATCGTGGCTTGGTCGGGGATCGCCGCCTGGTCGGGGATCCTTGCGGCGGCCGAGCCCACCCTGACGCTCGTCGTCATGGATCCGCTCGCGGCGCCCCTCTCCTGCCCGTGCGTGAAGGGCTATGCACAGCGCGATTACACGAAGCTCGGCGCGCACTTGGAAAAAGCCCTCGGGCGGCCGGTGGCCGTGGTCTTCGGCGAGTCGCTTGCCAAGGTGGTGGGAACGATCGGCGAGGGGAAGAGTGCCCGGGCCGACATCGTCATCGGGAAGCGGTCGGTGGTCGCCGTCGAAGGGAAGAAGACGAAGCGGACGCTCCTCCCGGTGGCCGATCTGACTGATCTCAAAGGCTCGACGACGCAGCACGGGCTTGTCGTCGTGCACGGCTACGATCCGGCCGAGTCGATCGCCGATCTCGCCAACCATCGCGTGATCCTCGGGACCGCGGCGTGCGACGAGAAGCATGCCGCCGCGAAGACGCTCTTGGGAACGGTGGGGATCGTCGTTCCCGATGGCGCCGCGGTGGCCGAGGCCTGCAGCGACGGCGCCGAGGAGGTGATCGCCGCTGGCAAGGCCGGGGAGGCCGTGGCCACCGTGATCTCGAGCTACGCCCAGCCGCTCCTCGAAGGCTGCGGCACGATCAAGAAGGGGGATCTCAAGGTGGTGGGGGAGACGGCCGAAGTCCCCTTCATCACTGCCTTCGTTGACGGCACGCTCGACGAGAAAATCCGCGCCGCGATCATCGAGGCCCTCCTCGCGGTCCGCCACGATCCCGTCCTCCGGCTGGCCATCGAGACAAAGCGGGGCTTCGTGGTTGTCGATGCCCAGGCGGCGGCGCCGGCCGAAGGCGATGGCGCAGCGATCGCAGCCCCCGTGGCTACCGGCAGCATCGCGGCGGCCCAGCCTGGCAATCCCGACTGGGCCGAGTGGCGTGGGGCTGGGCGCGCGGGAAGCGTCCCCTGGCTTCCGGCGACGCTTCCCACCAAAAAAATCGTCCGCTGGAAGCAGGTTCTCTTCAACGAGGGGCTCGGCGGCGTCGCCGTGGCGGGGGATCGGGTGGTGGTGGGCGACCGCGACTCGACCGATCAGGAGGATGTTTTCCATGGCCTCGATCGGGCCAGCGGCGAGCGCATGTGGACGGTGCGCTATCCGGCGGCAGGCAAGCTCGACTACGGCAACTCTCCCCGGGCCACGCCGCTGCTCCACGACGGCCGCGCTTACCTTCTCGGCGCCTTCGGCCATCTCCATTGTGTCCGCCTCTCCGATGGGCGGATCGAATGGCAGCGCCACCTCCGCCACGATTTTCAGGCCGATGCGGAGCTCGTGTGGGGGGCCTGCTCGTCGCCGTTGATCGTCGACGGCCGGCTGATTGTGAATCCCGGGGCGCGCGAGGCGTCGCTGGTGGCCCTCGATCCCGCCACCGGCCAGGAGTTGTGGCGATCGGCTGGCGCCCCGCCGGCGTTTGCGTCGTTGGTCGTCGGCGAGGTGGCGGGGCGGCGGCAGCTGGTGGGCTTCGACAAGGAGTCGTGCGGCGGCTGGGATCCGGCGACGGGAGAGCGGCTGTGGCGGCTCGTGCCGCGCGTGGCGGGGGATTTCAATGTCCCCACGCCGATCCTCCTCGGCGATCGCGTGGCGGTGGTGAGTGAGAACAACGGCGCGCGACTGATCGGCTTCGATCCGGCCGGGCTGCCGGGCGTCGTGGCGACCTACCCGCAACTCGTCCCCGACATGCACACGCCGGTGGTGACGGCGGGCAGATTGTTTGCCGTCAATCGGGGGAAGGCCTACTGCCTCGATGCAGCCGACCTCGCCCTTGTCTGGACCCATGCTGACCGCGCTCTCAAGGGGCATGTGTCGCTGGTCGCCTCGGCCGACCGCGTCCTCGCCCTGACGGCCGCCGGTGAGCTGATCCTCCTCGATGCCCACGCCGACCGCTTCGAGCCGCTCGCCCGGCAGCGGCTGTTTGAACGCGACGTCTCCCTCTCCGCCCACCCGGCCGTGGCCGACACCGCGATCTACGTCCGCGGGCCGCGCAATCTCCTCTGCGTGGCACTCGACGGAACGTCAGCGGAAGCCCCCGGCGGCTGAAGTCCCCGCAGCTTGCCCCCGCTGCCACCCCTCCCACCGGCAGGGTTTTCTCAATTGCCACCGCCGGCACATCCGATACCTCCCGTGGACAGCGGTGGAGCAGGTGGGCCCGTGGCGCGTTGCCGCGAACCCGCACCCGCCGCCCCGTGGGGACCATCCATATGAAACACGCATTCGGTCTGGCTCTGCTGG
>CAMBFA010000223.1 GCA_945865325.1 Candidatus Kuenenia stuttgartensis | reverse complement strand
CTGTTCCACTCCCCCGTGGCTTTCAGGGCCCCGCGCTTGGCTGGGAGGACCCCATAGACCGACCCGTGCGACTGATAGGGGGCGATCCCGGCATACTTCTCGTGGCCATCGTCGAGGATCTGCAGCTCCATCCCGGCGAAGGCGGCGTCACCATCGAGCGGCGCGCGGATCCCGAGGCCGTTGTTGGCCCCGGGGGTCAGCCGGAAGTCGAACTTGAGATCGAAGTTGGCGAACTCCTCCTTCGTCAGGAGCTTGCCGCCGGCCCCCTTGCGGCAGTGAAGCTCGCCATCCTTCACCTCGTAGCCACCGACATCCCCCTGCCAGCCCTCCGTCGATTTGCCGTCAAAGAGCGCCTTGAAGCCGGGATCCTCGGCCCGCAGGCCGGTGCCGATCGCTACGACGATCGCCGTAGCCAAGGCACCGCGGCCAAGCAGGGTCATCCAGGAGTTCGCGAGCATCCGCATGAAAAGTCTCTCCAGAGCGAAAAAAGAGAAAAAGATGGTCTGAAAGAAAAAGATGGTCCAGTCCCCAGCCCACCAGCCTATCGCAATGACGACAGCCACGCGACCAGATCGCGGAGCTCGCGGCGGGAGAGTTTCCCGGCCAGATCGGCGGGCATCGAGCTCGGCCCGCTCGCCCGGTCCTCGATCGAATCCAGCGGCACCTCCACCAAACCGCCGTCGGCCGTTTTCAGGGTCAGCACCCCTTCTTTCTCGACGCTGACGATCCCAGCGATCGTCCGCCCGTCGTCGGTGACCACGACCGTCGTCCGGTAGGCATCGGCCACCTTCGCATCGGGGGCGACAATCGCCTCGAGAAGATACTGCCGCTCCTTCTCCTTCGCGATCCCGTCGAGCTTCGGCCCGACGTCGCCGCCGATCCCCTCGGCGCGGTGGCAGCGGACACACGACACGGCCACCTTCCCAAAGAACAAGGCCCGTCCCTTGGCCACATCCCCGCCGTCGAGGCAATCGCGCCAGGCGGCGGTCGAGTCCCCTTGGAGGGCCGTGGCGACCCGTTCGGCCGCGAGCCGATCGGCCTCCTCCTGCCCGATGCGCCGGGCGGCAGCTTCGTTGATCTCGAGCTCCGTGGCCGCGTCGCGCTTCGACCGCAGCCCCGCGACGAGCGCCGCGACGGCGCTTGTCGCGGCCGGGTCATCGATGCGCCCCAGGAGATCGATCGCCGTCTGGCGTTCGCCAACATCGGCCGCCGCCGCGGCCTGGGCCAGTTCTGGCACCGTCTCGGCTGGCGGAAGCCGCCGGGCACGGACGCTTCGCGCCGCCGACCGCACCGCGGGAGCCGCGTCGCGAAGGAGCGGCGTGGAGAGATCAATCGCCGCGGCGTCGCCGGCAGCATCGAGCGTGGCGAGCGCCTCGGCACGCGACACCGGACCCCGCGCCTTGTCGCCGGCCCACTCGGCCAGCAGCGGCCCGACCGAACCGATCCCCAGCTCGGCAGCCCCCTTGAGAAGGCCGGCGCGGAGCGTGTCGTCGAGATTCGAGGCGAGGAGCGCGGGGAGCGCGGCCTCGAGAGCTTCCCGGGCGGGGCCGGCATCGCGCGGGTCGATCGGCTGCCACGATCCGTTGACGCGACTGCGCAGCGGCGGCTGGCTCCAGGTGCGGAGGACATCGAGGGCCAGGGCCCGGATCGCCGCAGGCGCATCGGAGCGGGCGGCAAGCGCCACGAGGCGCTCGGCATCGGCCTTCGCCCCCGATGCCTCGGCCGCAGCCACCGCCCGGCGGAGAAATGCCTCGTCGAGCGGTCCGGTGGCAACACGCGCCGCGAGCTCGCTCCAGGCCCCGGCCAGCGGGAGATCGTGGATCGCCCGGGCAGCTTCGGTCGCCACGCGCGCGTCGGCATCGTCGAGGAATCGAGCCACGACGTCGCTGCCACGGCGCCGCAGCGCGACCACCGCCGCCAGACGGACCCGCGGCGACGGATCGAGGGAGAGAGCCGCGAGGCCCACCGCGTCGCTCATGCCGGCAAGCCCCATCACGATCGCATGGCGGTAGTGGGGATCGGCCGCCGCCGCGCCGTCGGCTGCGGCAGCCAAGCCCCGCGCGGCGACCGGATCGGGGCCGCTTTTTCGGCCGATTCGGCCGAGGGCAATGGCCGCAGCCGAACGGACCTGGAGGTCATGATCGTGGAGCAAGCCGATCAGCTTCCCCCGGTCGGCCTCATCGACTGCGGCACCGCAATCGCCAAGCTCCCGCGCGGCCACCATGCGGATCTCCCACGCCGGATCGCCAAGTAGCGGGGCAAAGGGAAGGACCACAAAAGTCGGGAGCAAGGAACCTCGTGCCATCTGGGCGAGCCCTTGGATGGCATGGACACGGGCCAGGAGCTTCGCCTCCGGGTCGGCTGCCACCCCCTCGAGCGTCGGCGCGGCGCCGCGCCTGACAAGCTCCCACTGCGCCTCGAGTCGCACGCGGCGATCGACATGGCCGAGCAGCTCCGCCAACCGGCGAGCCGTCAGGCTCTCCCACTCTCCCCCAAGGAGCTCTTGAACCTCGTCGACCAGCCCCTGCTCCAGCGCTGATCGATTCTTCGGCACGAAGCGCCAGATCCGCCCCTTTCCCTCCCCTTCCCAGCCATGCACCCAGTCGCTCACCCAAAGCGCGCCGTCCGGCCCCACCTCGGCATCGGTGGCGAGAACATTGCGAAAGGTCTCCTCTTCGTCGACCGGCACAAAGCTCGCGCCCTGGGGAGCAATCCGGAAGGAGCGGATTGAGCTGTTGGCCGCCCCGCCGCGGAAATCGCAGAGCAGGAAGCGCTGGTCGAAATGGCTCCCCAGCCCGGTGCCGGGATAGAACGACAGCCCTGATGGCCCGGAGCCGATATGGGCCAGCGGCGGGATGATCCAGGCGGGCTGGCCATCGTGGGCGGTGTGCCAGAGCTTTTCGCGGTGCCAAGGGCCGCGATCCTCCATGTATTGAAACGACATGTTCCAGCCCGAGTCGCTCCCTGGGAGGACATGGACGAGCCTGGCCTGGTCGCCCCCGTCGGAGTTGTTGTCGACGGTGAACAGATTGCCGAGATCGTCGAAGGCGAGCTCCTGCGGATTGCGTAGGCCCGTGGCGACGATCTCGAAATCGCTGCCGTCGGGATGGCAGCGGAAGACGGCACCGCTGCCGGGATCGTGGTACGTCTGGCCGTCGAGGGAGACCTTGTAGCCCCGGTCGCCGATCGAGAAGTAGATTCGTCCGTCGGGCCCCAGCACGAGGCCATGGAGATCGTGGCCCCGCAGCGCGACGCGGACTCCATAGCCGGTGGAGAGCTCCTGCCTCTCCCCGAGAGTCCCGTCGATCCGGCCATCGCCGTCGAGATCGCGGAGCCGGTACAACGACGGGATGCAGGCCAGCCACACCTCGCCGCGCCGGGCGAGGATCCCGGCGGCCGTCCCTGCCATCAGGCCGTTGAAGCCATCGGCATAGACACTCGCTTCGTCAGCGACGCCGTCGCCGTCGGTGTCGACGAGCCTCCGCACCCGGTCGTCATCGAGCTCCCACTGGGCCACCGTTGCTGCGTCGAGGAGGCGGCGGTAGAAATCATCGCGATCTTCAATGGACTGCGCGGCGAGATCGGCATTGACCCAGGCGTCATCGTGGCCGCGGTTGTCGTTCACCGCGCGCCCCTGCCGGAACGTCTCGCAGACGAACACGCGCCCCTTTTCGTCGACCGAGAAGGCGACCGGATTGGCAACATCGGGCTCGGCGGCAAACAGCCGGGCCTCAAAACCCTCCCGCATCCCGAACGCGGCCGCCGCCGTCACCGGCTCGTCCGACTTTTCGGCGACGGTCGGCTTCTTCGGCGCCGGGATCGGGTGCCCACCAGGGACGGCCAGCGCCTTGGCTCCGGCCAGGAGGGCGAGGAGGACGGGGAGAGTGATGAGGGGGCAACGAACCGGCACGGCAATGACTCCTCGAGGTTGACGAGCCTCGAATTATCGTCGCAATCCCGATCGGTGCCAGCCGAGGTTTGCCTACGGCAGGTGGCGGATCCGCAGCCGGCGGAACTCGACCGGGGCCCCTTCCGATTCCAGGCACAAAAAGCCCTCCGCAGGCTTGCAATCGGTGCCACCTGACACTTCGTGGCCATTGACCCACAGCCGCACTTCGCCGTCGATGGCGCGGATGTAGTAATGATTCCATTCGGGGGATCCCCGGGAGTGACTGGCGGTGGGAAAGCTCCGCTTGCCGCCAGGAGCCGCAGGGGGGAAGGGCGTCATGTCGGAGCTCCCGACCGGGAAGACGTCGCCGTCGGTCGTGAACCAATCCGACTTCTTCCCTGTCGACCGCTGGTATTCCTCGGCATAGCCATGGTCGAGCACCTGGACCTCGATCCCGCCCGGCGGGAGGGCCCCCGGCTTGAGATTTTCGAGGACGGAGGCAGGGGCCCAGAGGAAGACCCCCGAGTTGCCCCCCTTCGTGAGGTGCCGCCACTCGAGCGACATCTCGAGATTCTTCACCGGCTGCTTCGTCTTGATCACGCCAACCGGCCGACCGGTGCAGTGGACGCCGCCATCCTTCCAGGTCCAGGTGTCGGGCTCGCCATTGACGTTCTCAAACTCCGCGCCCGTCAGATCGCGCCACCCCGGGCCGGTCCCCTCGAGCGTGGAGAGCTCCCGGACGGCGACATTGCGGACGCGCATCGGCGCGCCGTGCGTCTGGATCTGGATCGGCCCCCTCTCCGGCAGCGGCGTGCCGGCGGCGAAGAAGTTTGCCAGTCGGGCGTCGTCGACGACGATGCGGTCGTTGAGAATCACGGTGACATGTTCCCCCTGCATCCGGACTCTCGTCGTGTTCCATGCTCCCGTCGGGCTATCAGCACGCTCCAGCGGCCACTTGCCGGGGCTGTCGGCGGGGTTGTTCCACAAGCCCCCGGAGCCCTTCTGATTGCCATGCTGGAAGTCACGCTCGCAGTCCGGATCCCAGATCTGCACCTGGGGATTGCCGCGGAGATAGATGCCGCTGTCGGCACACGATTCGGGAAGCATCCACTCGAGGTGCAACTCGAAGTCGCCGTAGTCACGATCGGTCGTGAGGAACACGCCGTGACCGTCGCTGACGATCTCTCCCCCCTCCACCGTCCAGTGCTGACGCATATCGGCATCCCACTCCGCCTGCTTCGCAGCCCGCTCCTCGGAAGCCAGCGCCGCCTCGGCGGCCGGATCAAAGTGGGGCCGCCCGCGCCAGCCGGAGAGGTCGCTCCCGTTGAACAGCGCCGTGAAGCCGGCCGGCGTCGTCGGCTGCGGAAGCCGCGCCGACTGCCAGGCGAGAAACCGCCACTGGCCGTTCTCCTCGCGCCAGGTAGCGAGATACGAGAGATGAACCGTCATCGGGCCAGTGTCGTTGACCACCTTGACCCGCGCCTTCCCTGACTCGATCGCTATCCCCGGCGCCGGGAACCGCCACGACCGCTCCCCGGGGACGTACTCGACATACTTCGTCTTGCCGGACACGAGGTTGGCGAGGAACGCCTCCTTCGTGTCGGCCACGCCGCTGGAATGGATGTAGTGGAGGTCGTCGGAGAGGATTGCCCCGAGGGCGGCGACATCCCCCGCCACAAGCGCCGCAACGCGGGCGTCAGCGGCGGCCTCCAGAGCCCCTTCCCGATCGGCGGCGGCAGAGGCCGGGACCGGTTCCTGGGCCGATAGCTGGGCCGTCAGTGGACCGCTCGCGGCCAGCGGGAGCACAAGCACCGCCGCGAAGACGCGGCGAAGGAGGGGGGAAATCGCGGGGCAATTCATGGGCTGAATCCTCTGCGGGGCTCGATCGGGTCGGGAGGTGGTGTCGTGGAGGGGGCGGAAAAATCGTCAGGCGAGCCGGACGGGGCGGCCCCCCTCGGAGGCGCTCTGGTCGGCGGCGAAGATCACGTCGAAGGTCTTCGCGGCCTCGGGGAAACTCGTCAGCGGCATCTCGACCCCGGCGTCGAGGGCGTCGAAGAAGGCCTGGAACTGCGCCTGGTAAGGATGATCGCTGACGTCGCCGGAATCGAGGAGCTTCATCGCCAGCGTGCTCCAGGCATGCCGGTCGGTGTGGAGCTTCTGCGAATGGAAGCGGTTGTCGAGGAGGCTCCCCTCACTCCCCACCAGATGCGTGTGGAAGTAGTAGGGCTGGAGGCAGTCGACGATCGCCGCCGACTTGCCGACCGCGCCCCCCTT
>CAMBFA010000222.1 GCA_945865325.1 Candidatus Kuenenia stuttgartensis | reverse complement strand
GGAAACCGTCGAACCGGTGGAAGGTGAGGAAGTTGGCATCGTGGGCGTTGTGGGCCCCGCTCCCGCCGTCGTCGTGCGCCGTCCGGCTGACAGCAAGGAGATCGTCGCCTGCGAAGATCCCGTCGACATACTGGAAGGCGTGCCGGCTGACGTCGGGATGATGGAGAAGAATGCTCCGCTGTTCCCAGTCGCGCAGGTTCGTCGAGCGGAGCAGCACAAGCGTGGTGCGCACCGAGGCGGGCTTCCCCTTCCCGGTGAGGATCGGCGGAGAGGCGCTGGCAAGCGACCACCACACCGGCGCCTTCCCCGCGGCGAGCGACTCGGGATCGCGGCGGATGGCAAACTTCTTCGCGCCACCGGGAAATGGGATGAACCCCGTGGCCGGATCGAACTGAGCCGTGGCGCCGTCGGCGCTCACCGTCACGATCGCCGCCTGCTCGGTTTCGCCGGGGGCGAGCGGACCGGCCTCGACGCGGAGGATGTCGAGGATGTTCCCGGCAGCATCGGCCACAGCGTTCCCCTCGAGCCAGCCGACGAAGCGGCCGTCGAGCCAAGCCGGCTCGCGGGGCACTGGCTTCGTGAAGCGCCAATTCGCCCGCTCGAGGAGATCGCTTCCCGCCGGCGCCGAGAGCATCACCGGGCGGTAACGCTTCCCCCATTCCGTCCCGCCGGAGGCATCCTCGACGGCGCGCCAAAGTCTCCCTTCGTGCTCGAGCACCGGCATCGGCGCGGTGTGCCATTCCCCCTCGGCAAGCAGGCCCGTCTGCGCGTCCTCCGGCATGGTCCACGTCCGGCCACCATCATCGCTACGGCGGATGACGAGCGGCCCGTGGTGGTGGGTCGGCCCCATCAGCCACAGGGCGCGGGCGTGAACGAAGAGGCTCGACCAGAACGCGCCGTCGATGGTCGCGATCCGCTCCCAGGTCAGGCCGCCGTCGCCACTCGAGAACACTGTCGTGACGGCGCTGGTCCATTCCGAACTGCCCGGCCCGAAGTGATCGTGCGACGCGACGAGCGTGCCGTCGGGGAGTTCGGCGATCGACGGCGACCCGACATACTGCCTCCCCTCCGCCGGCAGATGATCGATGACGACGCCGGGGGGAGCAGCACCGGCCGTCTTTCCCCACGTCGCCACCGCCAGCATCGCCGCCACGGCTCCCAGCGTCCCCAAGGCCCTCATCCCAGCCCCCTTTTCCCGTCGCACCATGCAAAACTCCTCCGCACGCTTGTCAGTCCGGCACGTCAACCGTGAACAGCTGATTGAACTCTCCTGCAGGGCTGCCGACCCGCCGCACATAGGCCACCCGGCGGCCATCGGGGGAGAAGACGCACGCCTCCGAGCGCGGCGCTGGCTCTCCGGTGTGGGCCGTGAGCCTCGAGACCTCTCCGTCCCGCGCATCGACGAGGCACACACTGCCGTCGATGACGCACGCCAACCGGTCGCCTGAAGGGCTCCACGTGAAGGCGCTTTCAAGGCTCGATCGCTCGTGGGTGACCTGCCGCGGCTCACCGCCGCGCGGGCTGACGGTCAACAGCTGCACGACGCCGACGTCGTCGCGGGCGAGAAACGCGATCCGATCCCCGTCGGGGCTCGACCGCAGCCAGTGGCGCGGGCCCTGGATCCCGGGATGGACGGCGCCGGCCGTGAACGTGAGCCGGCGCTGGATGACTCCCGCCGGAGGATGCGGCCGCGTCGTCGGTGTTCCCACCAACGGTCCGTTGGCGGGGATGTCGAGGTCTCCGGCCGGCGCGTCGGCGTCGGGGAGGTCGACGACGAATACCTCGCTGATCGCTTCACCGGCCGGCGTGACGACCGTTCCCTGGAAGGCGAGCGCCCGCTGCTGTCGGCTGCCGTCGGGGCGGCGGTATCCGGCGGTGCCGATCCAGGCCTCCTCGCAGGCGCGGCTGATCGCGTCGCTGCCGCAGGGAGGCTCGTCGTCGAGATCGGTGACGAGGACACTCCAGGCGCCGCCGTTGTGGTTCCGGGGATGGGAGCGCGGCACGATCACCGGCCGACCACAGACGCTCACCCCCACCGCGCGGAGATTGCGCTGGTGCCCATCGGCTCCGGCCGCCATGTCGAGGAGCGCGTCTTCATAGGTGAAGCTCACTAGCCGGCCATCGGGGGAGAACTGATGGACATGGGTGCCCCCCCGCAGCGCGCCGGGGGTGAACAGGGGGACGAGATCGCGGGCGTCGAGGGGCTCGATGACTCCGGGAGCGCCCGAGCGGACGATCACGCCGCGGCGGCGGGCAGGGCCGTAGCGCCAGTCCGCGGTGGGATGGTCGGGGCCGAGGATGAACACCACCCGGTCGTCGACGGGGCTCACCGTGACAACCCCGCAGCAGGCACCCTCAACCGACTCATAGAGCACCTCGACCCGACCGGTCGCCACCTCGACCCGCTCGATCCTCGTGCCGTCGAACGTCGCCCCGGCGGGATCCGAGCGAATGTCGTAGCAGATCCATGCCCCGTCGGGGGTCCAGACCCCGGCGTTGGTGAGGAGATGGCCGTGGGGGGCGGTGGTGATCTGGCGTTGGTTCATCGGTGGAGCAGGGGGGAACGTCCGGTGCGGAGTGAAACGAACGTGCCGGAAAGTGGGGCGGCGGGGAAATCGACTCAAATCCCCCCCGGTGGTCTGACGAAAACATTCTTGCCGCCGGATCAGTCCGGCGGCCGCCACCGGGGGGACCGCCCAAGGCCACCCCGGTGACACCGAACTTCGAACACTCGGTCGCCGCGTTCCGTCGGAGGTGCCAAACCCAAAGCGTTGATCCGGATTCCCAGAAAAGTCCGGGGTTCGCCCCAGACCCAATCCGCATCATTCTCGCAGCGATCTACCCCGCTCGCAGGCGGCGACCTGTTCGATCCACGAGGGCCGTGGTGGCGAAAGCCACCACGGCCTTCCTCGTTTTTCAAGCCTCCCGGAGCGGGTTGTCAGGGGGGAGCGCCGAGGGTTTGCGACCGCCCCGATCCCGCCGGTAGCATACGCGCCGCGTCGGTCGACCAGGGAGGGGAGCCGGCGAACGCTTTCGGGACCGTCGGTCTACCCTGCCCCACAGCCGCGCCGCACAAGGCCGTGGCACTCCGGGCCGAGGGGCCACGGTCTCTGCCCCGGACCTCCTGTTTCCTCCCCCGCACGAACGAGGTGTTCCTTGCGACGATTCCTCCATGGCCTGCTCGTGGGCGTGCTCACGCTCTGGATCCCGATCGACTCCGCCGTGGCGGGCTGGTGGCACCACCGTCATGCGAGCCCCTTGGCCTGGGGCCCGGCTTTCGCGCCGCCGTGCGGCGCCGGGGTGCCGTTCCCCGGCTGGGCCGGTGCCATCGTCATCGACGACCGTCCGCTCGGCGCGCCTGCGCCGTTTGCCGTCGTCACCGCGCCTCCTGCCGAAGTGGTCCTCGACGGATGGATCACGACCGGCCCGGTCGAAGGGTGTATCGTCGACGAGGGGATCATTCTCAACGAGGGGATGCTGATCGCAGATGGCTCGTTCGTCGGAGGGGATTGCCTGTGTGATCCCTGCCAGGGCGCCACGATCGCTGACAGCGGCACGGTCTCCGACGGGACCGTGATCGAGACCGACACACCCAGCGTGCTCGACGGAGTGATCGGCATGCCGACGCCGGTCGTGGAGGGCCACGGCGGCGACGCCAGGATCGTCACAACGCAACAGCCCGTCGAAGCCCCCGTGCCGATCACGCCCGACGAGCAGGGGCTGGAGCCGGAAAGCCAGACGCTCCTCGAACTCCCGGGCACCGCGGCGGCCACCACCTCCAGCGACCCCGCCGCCGCCACCCAGCCGGCACCGGCCGAGGCGCCGGCCGCGTCGGTCCTCGAACCATGGGAACCGAAGACCGTGCAGGGGGACGCCACCGCCGAAACGGCGACCGACGAACCCGTGGCCGAGACGATGGAGGAGGCCGAAGCCTTCGAGCGACCCGGAACGCCGGCCGACGAGGTGATGGAAGACGAGGTGATGGCAGACGAGGCGATGGAGGAAGAATCGCCAGAAGACGAGGCTGACGAGGCGCCTTCCCAGCCGAAGCGTCGCAACTTGTTTGACGACGCCCCGTCTGACTCACCGGAGGCGTTCGAGAGCCCCCGGTCCTCTGACGATGACCTCCCCGGCGATGCCTTCAAGGCGCCCGGAAGCGATGACGACTTCGGGACCCCAGAGCCACAGCCGACGGACGACGGCGGCGACATGCCGGCTGACGACTTCGATGCCGACGGCGGCGAGCCGGCCACGGACGACGCCGGCTTCGAACCGGCCACCGAGGCACCGATGGACGACGCCCGCGCCGACGAGCCGGAAGTCGAAGGGGAGCCGATGGAGGAAGGGGAGCCGGGACTCGAAGGGGAGCCGGGACTCGAAGGGGAGCCGCTTGAGGAAGAGGCTCCGGGTGAACCCGATCCGTTCGATTCCAATGTCCTTCACACCCCCGGCCAGCCCTCACGGGCGTGGCGCGACGACAGCGGCCACCACGGCACCGTTGGGCGCCTCGTCGAGGTCCATGCCGACCGGGTACGGATTCTGAAAGCGAGCGGTCGGCACACGACGGTACCGATGTCACGCCTCTCCCGTGCCGATCGGGGCCATGTCGCCGGCGTCGCGCTGGCCCTGGGCCGTTCCGCGGCACGGGCGGGTGAAACAGCAGGCCTCTGATCCCAATCCCCTGCCCTCGCGGCGGGGAGCATGACCTGAAGCAGCACGCCGACCGTGCCCCCGACTCCGGGGGCACGGTCGGTCGTTTTGCGGCTGCCGGCAGGCTCACTTCTCGTCGAGGATGGCCACGGTCTCGAAGGCCTTCCCTTCGAGCATCTCCAGCGAAGCACCGCCACCGGTCGACACGTGGCTGACTCGGTCGGCATAGCCCATCTGCTCGACGGCCGCGGCCGAATCACCGCCACCGATGATCGTCACACCGCCGGCCGTCGTGGCATCGGCCACGGCATCGGCGACCGCCTTGGTGCCGGCGTCGAACGGGGGCATTTCAAAAACCCCCATCGGACCGTTCCAGACCACCGTGCCGGCGGTGCGGATGATGCGTGCATAAGCGGCCGCCGTCGCCGGACCGATGTCGAGCCCCTCGAAGCCATCGGGGATCTCCCCCGCCTTCACCACCTTCTTGTTGGCGGAAGCGGAGAAGTCGTCGGCGCAGTGCGTATCGAGCGGTAGCACGAGCTTCGCGCCGCCGCTGGCGAGGAGCTGCTTGGCGAGCTCGACCTTGTCGGGCTCGACGAGCGACTTGCCGGTCTTCCCTCCCTGGGCCAGCGAGAAGGTGTAGGCCATCGCGCCGCCGATGAGGACATGATCACAGATCGCCAGGAGGTTCTTGATGACCTCGATCTTGTCCGACACCTTCTTGCCGCCGATGATCGCCACAAACGGACGCTTCGGGTTGCCGATCGCGTCGGAGAGATACTGAATCTCTTTCTCGACGAGGAACCCGACGACGGCCGGCTTGCCCGCCTGCTTCATCGCCACCGGCACCGCGTGCATGCTCGCCTCGGTGCGATGGCAGGTGCCGAAGGCGTCGTTGACATAGCCGTCGGCCAGTGCCGAGAGCCCGGCAACGTAGGCGGCGTCGTCGCCTTTCTTCTCTCCCTTGTTGAAGCGGACGTTCTCGAGCACGAGGACGCCGCCGGCGGGGAGGGCGGCGAGCTTGGCGTGGCTGTCCGGCCCGCCGGTGTCGGCCGCCAGAGCGACCGGGTGCCCGAGGAGCTCGCCGAGTCGCTTGGCGACGGGGGCCAGCGAGAAGGCTGGCTCCGTCCCCTTGCCGGCGGGGCGACCGAGGTGCGACATGAGCACCGCCCGCCCGCCGCGATCGAGGATCGAGCGAATCGTTGGCAGGGCCATCCGGATCCTGCGGTCGTCGGTGATCGTGCCGGCATCGTCCTGCGGGACGTTGAAATCGACGCGCACCAGGAGCGTCTTGCCCCGGGGGTCGATGTCGGCGACGGTCTTCTTCGGCATGGGGGCGATCCTCGTGGTGACAGGGGTGTTCGGCCCGGGGGCGGACACCGCCCACCGGTCCCGCGAATCTACGCCCCCGCGGCCCAACAGCAAGGCCGGGGGCATCCCGGCAGCCCCGGTGAGCGGCTGAACCGGGGCTGTCGGCAGGCTATATTCAGGATTCATTCAAAGCTTCTTCGTCGCTTTCTAACGCCCCTACGCCAAGGCCATGACCGATCGGGACCTGCCGCCGTCACGCAGCCGGTGGCCCTCCCGGCTCTTCCCGGTGAGCCTGGTGACGATCCTCTGCCTTCTGGCCGTCACCCCATG
>CAMBFA010000221.1 GCA_945865325.1 Candidatus Kuenenia stuttgartensis | reverse complement strand
GGTATCAGACGGTCTCCGATGCGCGCCGCGCCCTCGAGTCGCTCCTCGAGAAATACCCGATCGGCAGCGGCATCACCACCTCCGACCGGAGCCTTCCGACGGCAGCGGCGGGGGAGCAGGGGGCCGTGGCGGCCGACGGGCTGCCGGTGGTCGAATCCCCGCCGAAGAAGGCGCGAGCGATCATGCTCGTCGAGACCTCCGGCCGGGCCCAGCAGCAACTGAAGGACTTCTTTGGGAAGCTCGGATTCCGGGTGCTTCTCACCGAAAACCCACTGCGGGCCCTGGCCCGATTCTCGACAACACCACTGCCGGCCGACTGCCTCGTGATCAGCGCGCAGTCGTTGGGAGAGGAGGCGATCACCGCCTTCAACAAACTGACCACCGATCCGTTCTTCTCGCAGGTGCCGGCGATTCTCCTCGTCGGGGCGAAGCAGCGGGAACTCGCCGCGCAGGCGGTGGTCGATGAGCTCCGCCGCGTCCTCGTCACCCCGTTCCACACCCGCGACCTGACGTCGCTCCTGGAAGCGATCATCAACGACGGGGCGTAGCGGGCTGTGGGCCAAGGCGGGCCTGTCGAGAAAACCGCTGCCGCGGCAGGGTTCCTTCGCGGAGCCCGCTGGGGTAGAGTAAAAGAGTTCTGGTGTGGTGCAGGCGGCTCGCACCAGAATCCCCGCCTCTTACTCCCTCCCGACGCTCCCCTCCCTGCCGCCCCGCAGCCTTTCACGGGCTGTCCGGTGCGGTCTCGGTGTCTTCCCGACACCCCCCTCCGCCATGGACCTTCGGTCGTACGCCACCGACGGATTCTGGGACGAGCTTTTCGACGAATCGCTCCAGCCCCGACCGGGCGCCGAGCAGCTCGTCCGTCGTCTCGCCGCCTTCTCGCACGGCGAGCTTGCCGCCCGGCAGCGGGCTGCCGACAAGTCGCTCCTCACGATGGGGATCACGTTCAACGTCTACGGCCACGAGGCGGGGACGGAGAAGATCTGGCCGTTCGACATCGTGCCGCGGGTCATCGACGCCGCCGAGTGGACGACGATCGAGCGCGGCTTGAAGCAGCGGATCCACGCCCTCAACCTGTTCATCGACGATGTCTACAACCAGCGCCGGATCGTCAAGGATGGCGTCGTACCCGACTGGCTCGTCGACTCGGGGAAGTGCTTTCGCGGGCCGTGTGCCGGGCTGACGCCGCCGCGGGGCGTGTGGTGCCACATCACCGGCACCGACCTCGTCCGTGGTGGCGACGGCTGCATGTATGTCCTCGAGGACAACCTCCGCACGCCTTCGGGGGTGTCGTACGTCCTCGAGAACCGGGAGGTGATGAAGCGCACCTTCCCGCAGCTCTTCGAGGGCCTGCGCGTCAGCCCGGTGGAGAACTACCCCGAGAAGCTCCTGGCGATGCTCGAGTACGTGGCGCCGCCGCAGTCGCGCGATCCGACCGTCGTCGTCCTCACGCCAGGGATTTACAACTCGGCCTACTTCGAGCACAGCTTCCTCGCCCGGCAGATGGGGGTGGAGCTCGTGCAGGGCTCCGATCTGGTTGTCGTCGACCGGAAGGTCTTCATGCGGACGACGCGGGGACTGGAGCGGGTCGACGTCATCTACCGGCGGATCGACGACGACTTCCTCGATCCGCAGGTGTTCCGCGCTGACTCGGTTGTCGGGGTGCCAGGCCTCATGGATGCCTATCGGGCCGGCAACGTGGCGCTGGTCAACGCGCCGGGAACAGGGATCGCCGACGACAAGGCGGTCTACGCCTACGTCCCCCAGATCATCCGCTACTACCTCGGCGAGGACGCGATCCTCCCCAACGTGCCGACGTTCGTCTGCGGTGAGCCCGACCAGTGCCAGCATGTTCTCACCAACATCGACAAACTGGTCGTGAAGCCGGCCAATGAATCGGGGGGCTACGGGATCGTCCTCGGGCCGCGGGCCACGCGGCAGCAACTCGACGACTGCCGCGATCGCATCAAGGCCAACCCCCGCAACTTCGTCGCCCAGCCGATGCTCGCCCTCTCGCGCGTGCCGACGGTCATCGGCGATTCGCTCGAAGGGCGGCATGTCGACCTCCGGCCCTTCATCCTCTACGGCGAGGAGATCTTCGTCCTCCCCGGCGGGCTGACCCGTGTCGCACTCGTGAAGGGATCGCTCGTCGTCAATTCGTCGCAGGGGGGCGGCAGCAAAGATACCTGGGTGGTTCACCGCCCCGACGTTGACAGCCCGGCCCCCCCGGCCCCGTCGAACTGATCCTCCGCGCCCTCTCCCGGCCATCCCCTCCCTGCCCGCTCATCCCCGCCCCGCCCCCCGCCAACCCCCCCCGGGAATGTCGCATGCTCTCCCGCGTCGCCGACAGCGTCTTCTGGATGAACCGCCAGATCGAGCGGGCCGAGAACGTCGCTCGGGCGATCGAGACGACGCTCGGCCTGGCGCTCGAAGGGACGATCGAGCCGGGGCGGCTGTGGAATGCCCTGGTGTGTGCCTTCGGCGATCAATCCGACTTCTGGGACCGCCACGGCCTGGCCGATCAGGCCCGCGTCTTCGACTTCCTCGCCTTCGATCCCGCCAATCCCAATTCCATCTACTGCTGCCTCCAGGCTGCCCGGGAGAATGCCCGCACGGTGCGCGACATGATCAGCTCCCCGATGTGGGAGGAGATCAACAAGTGCTATCTCGCTGTCCGCGGCGCCTCGGCGGCCCGGGCCGATTTCGCCGACCCGCGCGAGTTCATCGACGAGATCCAGCGGGCCAGCCAGCTCATCACCGGCGCCACCGACGGCACGATGTCGCATGGCGAAGCCTGGCATTTCGCCCGCATGGGCCGGCTCCTCGAACGGGCCGACAAGACGAGCCGGTTTCTCGACGTCGAGCACTTCTTCGGCGGCGGTGAGGGGGCGGGGCGTGATCCGGTGCGCTGGTCATCGGTGCTCGAGAGTGCCAGTGCCCTGGAGATGTACCGGAAGCAGTACGGGGCGGTGTCGCGCAAGGACACCGTCCGCTTCCTCGTCCTCGACCGGGCCTTCCCGCGGGCGATGCACTTCTGCCTGGTGAAGGCGGAGGAATCGCTCCTGGCGATCACCGGCGGCACGAAGGGGACCCACTCGACCCCGGCCGAACGGCAACTCGGCCGGCTCCGGGCCACGCTCGACTATACCGACATCGACGAGATCCTCGGCGACTCGCAGGCCGGCGCCCCGCGCGGCCTCCACGGCTGGATCGATGCCTTCCAAGCGCGCCTCAACGCCGCCAACGACGCGATTCACACGACCTTCTTCGCCCTCCGGCCGGTGGGGACCGTCGCGGAAGCGGGCTCATAGTCCGGTCCCGGGAGTCATAGCCCTTGTCGATCCGCATCACCCTCCATCATCGCACGGACTATGCCTTCGACCGGCCCGTGCGGCTTTCGCCGCATGTCGTCAGGCTCCGTCCGGCGCCCCATTGCCGCACCCGGATCTTGAGCTACGCGCTCGTCGTCGAGCCGCGCGACCACTTCCTCAACTGGCAGCAGGATCCGCAGGGCAACCACCTGGCGCGGATCGTGTTTCCGAAGCCGACGCGCGAGTTCTCCCTGACGGTCGATCTCGTCGCCGATCTCGTGGCGGTCAACGCCTTCGATTTCTTCCTCGATGCCGAGGCGGAGACGTTCCCCTTCCCCTACGATCCGGTGCTGACGGCGGAGCTCGCGCCGTACCTCGCGCCGACGATCGGCGGTGACCTGTTCGCCGGACTGGTCGACGCGGCACGGGGGGCGAATCTCGTCGCCCCGCCGCGGCGGACGATCGATGTCCTCGTGGCCCTCAATCGGCTGGTGTTCGAACGGATCGGCTACCGAATCCGGATGGAAGCGGGGGTGCAAACCCCTGAGGAGACGCTCGCCAGCGGCACCGGTAGCTGCCGCGATTCGGCCTGGCTGCTTGTGGCACTGCTGCGGGCGATGGGAATCGCGGCCCGATTCTGCTCGGGCTATCTGGTGCAGCTCGCCCCCGATCAGCCACCGCTCGACGGTCCGCCGGGGCCGACGAGCGACTTCACCGATCTCCACGCCTGGGCCGAGGCCTATCTCCCCGGCGCCGGCTGGATCGGGCTCGATCCGACCAGCGGCCTGCTCGCCGCGGAGGGGCATCTTCCCCTCGCGGCCACGCCCGATCCGGCCAGTGCGGCGCCGGTGGCAGGGCTGACCGAGCCGTGCGTGAGCACGATGAACGTGACGATGCGCGTCGATCGGGTGGCGGAGGGGCCGCGGACAACGCTCCCGTTCCCCGCGGAAACCTGGGAGCGGATCGACCGGCTCGGTCGCACTGTCGACGGCGTCCTCACTGCCGGAGACGTGCGGCTGACCAGTGGCGGCGAGCCGACGTACGTCTCGATCGACGATTACGACGGCGCGGAATGGAACATGGCGGCGCTCGGGGACGACAAGCGCCGCCGGGCCGGGAGCCTGGCCCGCCGCTTGCTCGCCGATCTCGCCCCGGGGGGCGTGCTCCTGGAATCGCAGGGGAAGTGGTATCCCGGCGAGCCGCTCCCGCGCTGGGCCCTCGAGCTCATCTGGCGCGCCGATGGTGTGCCTCTCTGGCAGCACGGCGAGCTCCTCGCCGACGACACGGCGGCCGCTGACACGGCGGCTCCCGCCGCAGCCGACCCGGGGACGATGCTCGCCGATCTTGCCGCGCGGCTGGGCGTCGATCCGGGCTTGGTTCTTCCGGCCCACGAGCAGCCGCTCATCGATCCGGCCGCCCCCGACGCGGCCCCGGTGGTCGGGCCGGCGGTGGCGTGGGTGCTGCCGCTGCTGCGGCAGCGGGGGCGCGGGCCGGCAGCCTGGCGGTCGAGTGCGTGGCCGGTGCCACTGGGAAAGGTGTTTCTCATCAGCGGCGATTCACCGGCGGGGCTGCGGCTCCCGATGGGGCTCCTGCCCTGGGCCGACGAGGCGGGGATCCGAGCGGGGACGTCGATCGTGCGAACGGCGCTCGTCGCCGAGGTCCGTTCCGGCAGGCTCCATCTCTTCCTGCCGCCGCTGGAGGACACGGGGCTGTCGACTTTAGGTGAAGCGGTCGACGACTGGCTCGAGCTCCTGGCCGGCATCGAGGGAGTCGCCGCAACGCACCGCCGTGCGGTGGTGCTCGAGGGCTATGCTCCGCCGTGGGATGATCGTCTTTCGCGGCTTCAGGTGACGCCCGATCCGGGGGTGATTGAGGTCAACGTGCCGCCGGCACGGAGCTGGGAGGAGCTCGTGAGGATCCGGGAGGCGGTCGACCGGGCCGCGCGCGTCAGCCGGCTGGGGGCGGAGAAGTTCGAGCTCGACGGCCGGCACACCGGCACCGGCGGCGGCGATCATCTCGTCCTCGGCGGGCGAACGGTGGCCGACAGCCCATTTCTGCGGCGCCCTGATCTCCTTGCCAGTCTCGTCGCCTACTGGAACAACCATCCCTCCCTCTCCTATCTCTTCGCCGGTGGCTTCATCGGCCCGACGAGCCAGGCGCCGCGGGTCGACGAGGCCCGTCACGAGAGCCTCCACGAGCTCGAGATCGCCTTCCAGGAATTGCGTCGCTGCGGCCAGCAGCCGAGCCCGTGGCTCGTCGACCGGCTGTTCCGCAATCTCCTTGTCGATCTCACCGGGAATACTCACCGGGCCGAGTTTTGCATCGACAAGCTCTTCTCCCCTGACAGCGCCTCCGGAAGGCGGGGGCTGGTGGAGATGCGGGCCTTCGAGATGGCGCCGCACGTCCGGATGGGCTTGCTTGCGCAGTTGGTCGTCCGCGCCCTGGTGGCCCGTTTCTGGCAAAAGCCCTGGGACGGGGAGCTCGTCCGCTGGGGGACGGCGCTCCACGACCGCTTTCTCCTGCCCCACTTTCTCCTTGCCGACTTCCGCGATGTCCGCGCCGACTTGCGGCGGAGCGGCTTCGATTTTGAGTCGTCCTGGTTTGACTGCTGGCGGGAGTTCCGATTTCCGAGAATCGGCGAGGTGATCCACGACGGAGTGCGGCTGGAGCTGCGCGGGGCCCTCGAGCCGTGGCATGTCCTCGGCGAGCAGCCGATTGGCGGGGCGACCTCCAGGCTCGTCGACAGCTCGCTGGAGCGCGTCCAGGTGGCGGTGAGCGGGATCGTCGCGGGGCGGCACGTGATCGCCTGCAATGGCCGGCGGGTGCCGCTGGAGCCGACCGGTCGCGCGGGGGAGGCGGTGGCGGGGGTGCGGTTTCGGGCGTGGCAGCCGCCGCAGTGTCTCCATCCGACGATCCGCGTCCATGTGCCGCTGGTGTTTGACATCGTCGATACCTGGAGTGGCCGCAGTCTGGGGGGCTGCACCTGGCACGTGGCCCATCCTGGCGGCCGGTCGTACGAGACCCGTCCGGTGAATGCCCTGGAGAGCGAGAGCCGGCGGGCGAGCCGGTTCTTCGCGACGGGCCACACCCCGGGCCCGTTCACGCCGCCGCCGGAGGAGATCAATCCCGACT
>CAMBFA010000220.1 GCA_945865325.1 Candidatus Kuenenia stuttgartensis | reverse complement strand
CCCCCGACGGACTGGCCGTTGGCAATCACTTCGACCGCCGCATCGAACGGCTCGACGAACAGTTCCAGCGACCGTCCTTCCCACGTCGCCGGCACGACCACGCTACAGCGATACCACCCGACTCCATCCAGGCCCCGTTCCGGTTGCCGGAACACCTCCGGCACCGTCACCGGCTTGTCGGCCCCGAGGTCGACGTCGTCAGCCCACACCCACCCCGCCACGATGAAGACCCCCAGCCAAACGATGGCGGCGGGGATCGGCAGCCGGCGGCTCAAGCGGCATGGACGGGCGGTCATCATCGGTCGGTTTCCCCTCACATCCCGGTCATCCACCTCTCCCCCGAGGGATTTCAAAGGGGATTCTATCCGTCTCCGAGCCGTTTCTCCCTCCAGCTCGCAGTCTGCCGACGCGCCGTAAGTCCCTATATCGACACAAATACAGGCAATGCAGGCAATCTAGGCAATCTACGTCAAGTTGAGTGATTTACATGCCATTCCTCCACTGCTAGCCTGATGCGTTGGTTTTGGAGCCTGAAACTCTCGGAGCAAGCCGCCTTCACCCGATGGACATTGGGGAAGCGGTTTCAAGGAGGAGTGCCACGATGCGCATGAGGCGAGCAGCGACCTTTCAGCCATGGGCAGGACGCCCCTGGCAGCAGATTTCCCCTTCCGGGCAGCGAGGACAGCGGCCCGACTTCGAGTCGGCCTTTCGCAGCGCCATCGCCGGCATCGCCCTGGCGACTCTCTCCCCTCTGGGAACCCTTCCCGGACATCTGGCCCCGGCGGCCGCCGCCGAGGTGGCCCACCAGGCTTGGCATACCAGCTACGCCAGCGCGATCGCCCAGGCCGAGCGAACCGGCCGGCCGATTCTGACTGTGTTCACCGGCAGCGACTGGTGCCCGCACTGCAAAACACTTGAGAAAAACGTCCTCGATTCGATCGCTTTCCAGGAATGGGCCCCGCAGAACGTCGTCCTCCTGATGATCGACCTCCCCGAGCACGGGATCACGGAAGCCGTCCGGGTGGAACGCTCGAAAGTCTGCATCAAATACGGCGTGCGAAACTTCCCGGCGGTTCTTCTTATCGGCCCTGACGGCACGAAGCTCGCCGAGAAACGGGGTTACCAGGGGCAGTCGCCGGCTTCCTGGATCGCCGACATGGCCAAGTCGCTCCCGGATCAGCCCGCCAAGACCGCGGTCGTCTCCACGGCTCCGGCCGCCGCCCCCCCCGGGGTCCTCGATTCGCTCGACAAGGCGATCGAAACGGCGCGGGGGGCGAAGCGTCCGATCCTCCTCGTTGTTGCCCGCCCCGGCGACAAGGCCGCCCGGAGCCACTCCGACTCGCTCATCTCTGACCCGGAGTTCGCCCCCTTCGTCCGGGACAACTTCATCGTCGCCCACGTTCCGCCGACAGCCTCCAGCGGCACGCAGGAGGCCGAATCGATGGAAAATCTTCTCGGCGGCGTCGAGCTCGCCCCGGACGCGGTCGAGCTGATCGTGACCGACGACGGTCAGACGCCGCTGTTCAGCCAATCGGGGGCCCAACCGCCGGCACGGATCGTCCATGGCCTGCGGCGCTTCCTCGCCGCCCGCCAAGCGTCGCGGTTCGGCGAGACGGCGCCGCGGCGCTGATTCCGGTTTCGTCCCCGGCCCCGTGCCATCACTCCAGCACGCCGGTCGGATCGACGCGCAACCGAACCAGTTCGTCGTTGATCTCGGCGACCGAGGCGCGGAGCTGATTCATGGCGGTCACAAATGCCTCGACGGCGGACGCCGATTGGCCCGCACTGACGCGGAGCCGTTCGAGCGAATCGCGGACCTGGCGCGCTCCGGCATTTTGGTTTT
Source organism: Candidatus Kuenenia stuttgartensis (assembly GCA_945865325.1). Classification (GTDB taxonomy): domain Bacteria; phylum Planctomycetota; class Planctomycetia; order Pirellulales; family UBA1268; genus QWOP01. The sequence goes on along the minus strand of CAMBFA010000220.1, from coordinate 4,669 downwards.
CCATGCCGTTGTGGACTTGATCGAGCGCCTGCGTCACCGATTGCACCGGCGCCACGACCCCCGCCAACTGCCGACTGACATCGGTGACCTGCTGGATCCGGGTGCTGACCTCGTTGCGGAAGCGGTCCATCTCCATCGTGCCGCTGGAGACCGCCGATTGCATGTCGCGCACCATCCGCTCGATGTCTTTCGTGGCCAGGGCGGTCTGATCGGCCAGGCGGCGGATCTCCTGGGCCACGATCCGGAAGCCACGACCGGCCTCTCCCGCCTTTTCCGCCTCGATGGTGGCATTGACGGAGAGGAGATTCGTCTGGTCGGCCACCTTGGCGATCGTCGTCACCACGGCGTTGATCCCCCCGGCCCGCTGGCGGATCGTCGCCAGCTTCCTCGTGAAGGCGGTCATCACCTCGTCGAGCTGACGCATCGACTCCGACATCCGCTCCAGACCGTGCCTCCCGTCGTCGGCAACGCGGGCCGCCTCACGGGCCGCGAGGGTCACCGCCCCCGTGGCGCCGAGGAGCTGCTCGGCGTTCGAGGAAATCTGCGACGCGGCCCCGGAAACGTCCGACACCGAACCACTGAAGCCGCGGACGATCCGCTCCTGCCGCGCCAGCGCCACCGACACGTCAGACTCGACCTCCGTGACGCGGGCTCCAGCCGACTGGAGCCGGCCGATCGTCTCGCGGAGCGCGGCCGACATCCGCCCGACGCCGGCGAGGAGCTGCCCGGCCTCGTCGTTCCCGCCAGCTGGCACCATCCCGCTGATGTCACCCGCGGCGATCGATTCGGCGATCGCGGTCGACACGCGCACCGACTCGGTCGTCGATCTGGCCAGCCAGCGGGCCAGGAGGATCGCCGGCAGGCCGACGAGAAGAGACGCCAACGCCCCCGCGAGGAGCTCCCAACTCCACAGATCCCGGCCGGCACGGGTGGCCACGGCGACGAGCACCGCCCCCCCTCGGCCGCCGTCGGCGCGGAGCACTGGCGCGGCAACGCGGACCATCGCCCCCTCCACGCGTCCCGCCGAGCGACCGGTGGCGATCGATTCCTTCACCAGCTCCGCGTCAGCTTGGTCGAGGGGGAGGGCGGAATCGGTCGGATTGCCATTGTCATCAATGACCCGGGCCACGAGGGGACTGGAGTAAGCATCGAGGATCCGCACCTCGCGGATATCCCCTACGGTCACCTCGCTGACGAAGCGGCGAAGGCCGGGGGTGGAGTCGCGTCTGCCCTGCGCGCCAGCCTCGGCCTCGACCGGCAGCGGCCCCTCCTCGGCAAACGTCGTGGCCCTGGCGAGCACCTCCGCCACGCCGTGGGCGCCGGCACGGGCTTGCTCGAGGATCGCCCGCCGGGCGGCGATGGCCTGGAGTGTCGACGTCAGCCCGACGGCGGCCACCACGAGCAGGAAGGACGAAATCGCGATTCTGGACCAGAGCGGCATGCACGGATTCTCCCGGAGGCTGTCCCACCGGGGCCACGGTGGAGGGAGAGCCCCGCTGAAAGCTAGTCCGCTTTCGTGGCCGATGCCACCGGCAGGAAGGAAAGGACCGGGATCGGGGCCGTCGGGCCGTTTCGCAGGGGCCATGACGGCGGTGCCTTCAGCCCCCGGCCGGCACGATCGGCGCCACCGTTCCAGCTCCCCCCGGTGAGGCCGGGGGCTGGGGCGCGGCGAACGTCACCGTCGGCGCGGCGGTCTGACCGGCCGGGAAGGTCAGCGCCGATTGCCGCACCTTGCCCGCCAGGGCACATCCCGCAATCGGCGCCAGTGCAAACAGCGGGGACAACAGCCACGGCACCCAGATCAGCCCCCCACCTACGCTAGCGCCCCCTGGCACAACGGCACCGGCCGGAAGTCTTCGCTGGGGGGATGGCGTCGGCACGATCGTAACTCTCGAAGGTCGGTAGTCGCCATCCGGCGGTCGCAGCTGACGGTCCCGGCACGACACCGCCCAGCCAAGCTTGGCTCATACCTCCCCCGGGCCTGCCGGGGCAAGGGAGATTCGAACCCTGCTCGGGGGAGCGGGGAGAGAGTGGCCGAGGCGGGAATCGAACCCGCACGGAGATTGCCGGGAAATACAACGATCCCAGATCCGGGCGGCGCATATTCCGGCGCACTTCCGGCCGATCTCAAGCACGTGATCAAGGCCTGGGGCGGACGCACCGCCGACGACCGACGCCGTATCCGGGCCATCGCTGACGGCCAGCGGGCCTCGGGAGGGTAACGCCGGGTTGAGCGACGAGCGATCGAGAACTGCCCCAAGGATTGACCGGCAGTCTTCCGACTTAGACCTCGTCGCCGGGCCCTCATCCCCCGGGAAGAGGCCTTTCCTGTGGCTGCCGCGCGGATTGGATTCCCCTCCGTCGCCCAATTGAATCCACCTCGAACCGATTCCTTGACGGAAATAAAAGCCTTTCCTACGGTGAAGGGTAAGAACGGCGATGTCCCCTCTTCATGAGAGGTCTTCCAAGGAGAAGTCCGGTGAATCGGCGCAAGGCCACAAAACGCCCTCCCCGCACCTCTCCGCTGTGCACGGTGATTGAGCCCCTCGAAAACCGGGCGATGCTCGCTGGATTAGGGCAGGATTCCCTGAGTGGCTTGGGATCGATCACGGCTGTCTTACTGCCTGGAGTCTCCTCACCCCCTGGAATCGTTCTCACCGGTGGCAGCCCTACGCTCGGCTCGACAGCAGGCGCCGGTGGTTCCCAATCAACCGGCCCTGTGCTCTTTTGCGGCTCGGGATCGGGAACCGGTTCATCCAGCAGCGGGAGCAGTAGTTCCGCACCGAATGGCCCGGTGCTCCTGGGCGGCTCGGGATCGGGGACAGGGTCATCCAGCAGCGGGAGCAGTAGTTCCGCACCAAACGGGCCAGTGCTTTCGTCGCAGTACACCAGTGGCTCAAACACTGGCGGGCAGGGTACGGGCACGAGTAACAGCGGCACACTCAGCGGAAGCGATCTTTGGCTCTTGTACGGTGCCGGATTAGCGGCTTCTTCCTCTTCTTCTGGGACCAGTGGTGGTTCTTCGTCGAACCTTTTGACACTCTTGACGCAGTACACAGAAGGCTTAAGTGATGGCGGTCAGGGCAATGGCACTGGCGGCACCCTGTCGAACGCGGATCTCTGGCGTTTGCATTGGTCAGGTGCTGGGGCCGGTTCCTCGTCGGGCCCTGCCAACGGCTCTCTCGCGAACGATCCGACCATTGCGGCCAAGTACACCGGCGGCTCGGGCGGCGGAATGGCATTTTTTGTCACAGGAGCAACCGGGGCGGATGCGGCAAGCTCGGGGAGCCAACAGGGATCGACCGGATCAACCACGCTCACGCTTGCGGATGGCCAATCGCCCGTGATGACCACACCGCTCGTCTACCAGTCCGGCAGCGACGACGGGCCGGGGGTCGTCACGGGTGTATGGACGGGCGGCGTAGGGGAGGTTCAGTTCGTCTTAGCGGCAGACCAGGACGCCGATCTGGCGGGCCAGCCGCTTTCGATCGGAAAGCCTGGCCAGCCCGTGCTTATCGTGAGCGGAGCAGGCCCAAACAGTCAGGTCGTTTTCGATGGAAGCGATCTGCCACCCTACACTGGACCTGGAATCCAGTCGGTAGCACGGCCACGCACGTTGGGCGAGTTTCTCTACGACGCCTTTGTCGCCGACACGGTGACTGTGTACGGCAACACGTCCTCTATGGAGCCCGGCGAACGGACCTACACGGTTCTTGGATTTTTCATCGGCAATCTGGTTGGTGTCCGGGGCGTATCGGATGCTTTCTCCACCCACGATGCCGCTGACGCGCACGAACAAAGCGGATCCGAAAGGACGAGTGACGGGGTGTTCGGTGCGATAGGCCTCGTCTGCACGGCGTTGCCATTCGCGAAACCGGCAGTATCGGCGGCCGAAGGCGCCCTTGCCAAGCTAGCCCGCTCCGCCCCTCCTAAGACAGCCGGCGCCGCCGCCGGAGCCGGGCCGGTCGCCGGAAGTGCCGATGAAATCGCGGCGGTGGTCGGGACGGTTGCCGATGACGGGGTGGGAGTCGCAGGGAGCAGAGCGGTTGTTGGTGCTCCCACATCCAGCGGACTCGCAAACGTTACTCGCTTGAGTGCTAATGAATTGGAAACGGGCAAGCGACTTGAGGCGGTACTGGGAAGAGTTCTTCGCGAATCGCCCCATGAAGGCGCCGAGTACATCGACGATCTCGGGAAGACCTACGATGCTTTCGGGCATCCAAACGCCTCTCGATTCTGGAATCCGAAAGCGTTTTTTGCTTCTCTTGAGCATCATCTCCGCAAGTCAAATGACTTCACGGTGATAGACCTAACGGGGTTCTCCCAGGATCAGATCACAGCCGTTCAGAAGTATCTGTCTGGCCTCTCACCTGATCAACTAAAGAAGCTAATTTTAATAGGAATATAATATGGCTGGCTTTGTTGTGCGGAGAGAGGGCTGTGAGTGGTCCTCCGCCAATTGGATTTTCTGGGGGTTCATGGATCATTTAATTAGTTCTCTCACTGACGACCTCGAAGCAGTACATCGCCTCGAGGGGTGTAAGTGGATGCAGTTGTTGAGTGTTCCAATGTTGGAAGAGGAAGACGCCCCGTCGACGGCCAAAATACTCGATGCAGCGCGAGTCGTGGCGACGCGGTGTCTAAGGGGCGAGTTGCTTTGTTCGGTGGA
>CAMBFA010000219.1 GCA_945865325.1 Candidatus Kuenenia stuttgartensis | reverse complement strand
CGGCCGACGACATCATCGCCACCGGCTTCCACCGCAACACGATGATCAATGAGGAGGGGGGAATCGATCCGCTCGAGTTTCGCTACCTGGCGATGGTCGACCGGGTGAGCACCACCGGCGTCACCTGGCTCGGGCTGACGACCGGCTGCGCGCAGTGCCACAACCATAAATACGATCCCCTCACCCAGGCCGACTATTACGGCCTCTTTGCCTGCCTCGACAACGCCGACGAACCGGAATGGGTGATCCCCGACGCCGAGCAGACGAAGGCCGTGGCCGACGCGAACACCCGACTGGAGACGGCGTGGAGCGAGCTGCCGGGAAAGTGGCCTCTTGTCCCCGCAGCCGAAGGGCAGCCGGCACCTGGGCCGCTCGAAGAACGCTACGCCGGCTGGGAGCGTGACGAAACGGCCAAGGCTATCGACTGGCACGTCGTCAAGCCGCAGTCGTGGCAGACCTCAATGCCGCACCTGATCGTCCGTGACGACGGCTCGATCCTCGCCAGCGGCGACGTCACCAAGAGCGACCGTTACGAGATCGTTCTCCCCGCCGCCGACATTCCCATCGAGGCGATCCGCCTCGAAGTCCTCCCCGACCCGAGCCTGCCGGCATACGGGCCGGGCCTGGCCTGGTATGAGGGACCGAAGGGGGACTTTTTCTTGTCGGAGCTCGAGATCACGGCGGGGGGAGCGCGGGTGCCGGTCGCCGTGGCGAGCGATTCCTTCAATGGCACCGCGGCCTTCTCCGGGGGCAAGAGCACCGCGGCGCTGGCCCTCGACGGCGAGATGTCGAGCGGCTGGAGCACCAATGGCGATCAGGGGCGGCCCCATGCGGCAGTGTTTGCGCTCGCGGAACCGGTGCCCCCCGGGGCACCGATCAGGGTTGTGATGAAGTTCGAGCGGCACTACGCCTGCCCGCTGGGCTGTTTCCGGCTCTCCGTCACCGGGGCAAAGAGTGCCGAGGCCCGCGGGCTCACGGCGCCTGAAGAGGCGACGCTGCGAAAGCCGGCCGCGGAGCGGACCGACCACGAAAGCATGGCCGTGCGGCGCCGATTTCTCGCCTCGGCGCCCGAGCTTGTCGAGCCGATGAAGGAGATCCGCGGGCTCGAGGCGCAGCTCCGCGGCGGGCCGACCACGCTCGTCCTCCGCGAGCGCCCGGCCGACAACCCTCGGAAGACCTTCCTCCGCCACCGTGGCGAATACACGCAGGCCCGTCAGGAGATCGCTCCGGCCGTACCCGCGTTTCTTCCGGGGCTGCCGCCGGGTGCGTCCGCGAACCGGCTGGCGCTGGCCGAGTGGCTCGTGTCGAGCGACCACCCGCTCACCGCCCGCGTCACGGTCAACCGGCAGTGGCAGGCTTTCTTTGGCCGCGGGATCGTGCCGACGCTCGAAGATTTCGGCTTTCAAGGGACGCCCCCCTCCCATCCGCAGCTGCTCGATTGGCTCGCGACCACGTTCGTCGATGATTTGAATTGGTCGCTGAAAAAACTCCACCGGCTGATTGTCACCAGCGCCACCTACCGACAGGACTCGGCGGCCGGTCCCGCTCACCTCGCGGCCGATCCGGCCAACATCCTCCTCGCCCGCGGCCCGCGCGTGCGGCTCGAGGCGGAGCAGATCCGCGACGGCCTGCTCCGGGCGGCGGGGCTCCTCTCGGAGAAGATGTACGGCCCGGGGGTACGGCCGCCGCAGCCGGCCGGCGTGACCGAGACGGCCTATGGGGGCGGCGCCTGGGAGCCGAGCCCGGGGGAGGATCGCCACCGCCGCAGCCTCTACACGTTTCAAAAGCGGACGGCGCCGTTCGCGTTTGTGACCACCTTCGACGGCCCCTCCGGCGACAGCTGCCTCGCGCGCCGCGACGTCTCCAATTCCGCGCTCCAGGCGCTGACGCTCATGAACGACCCGATGTTCGTCGAGGTCGCCCGGGCCCTCGGGGCCGCGGCGCTCTCCGGCCCCGGGGACGACGCGGCCCGGCTCGACGACCTCGGCCGCCGCGTCCTCTCGCGTCCCTTCGCGGCCGGTGAACGGGAGGCGCTGCTGGGATTCCTCCGCGTTCAGCGGGAACGGCTCGCCGCCGGGGAGCTCGATGCGACGAAGCTCGGCGGCGAGGGAGGCGGTGACCCGGTCGATCGGGCCGCCTGGATGCTTGTGGCGAGAGCTGTGATGAACCTCGATGAAACGGTGGTGAAGCGATGAATGGCCTCCTCCATGCCACGCGGCGTCATTTCTTCTCCGATTGCGGCCTCGGGGTCGGCAAGATGGCGCTGGCCGGATTGCTCGCCCGGGAGTGTTTTGCCGAAGGGGCGCGGGCTGCCACCGGGCCCCTCGCCCCCAAGCCGCCGCACTTCCCGGGGAAGGCCAAGGCGGTGATCCAGCTGTTCATGGCCGGGGCGCCGAGCCAGCTCGAACTTTTCGACCATAAGCCGAAGCTCGCCGAGATCGAGGGAAAGCCGATCCCGCCGGAGATCATCGGCGGCCAGCGCTACGCCTTCATCCGCCCCGACGCGGCGGTTCTCGGGCCGCAGTTCAAGTTTGCCCGCCACGGCGACAGTGGCGCGGAGCTCTCCGAGATGCTCCCCTGGCTTGCCGGCGTCGTCGACGAGATCGCCATCGTTCGCAGCTGTCGCACCGACCAATTCAACCATGCCCCCGCGCAGATCTTCATGAACTGCGGCTTCGGGCAGCCGGGGCGGCCGAGCATGGGATCGTGGGTCACCTACGGCCTGGGGAGCGAGTGCGACGAGCTGCCGGCCTTCGTCGTCATGAGCACCGGCGGCGGGATCAGCGGCGGCAGCGCTAACTGGTCGAGCGGTTTTCTACCGTCGATGCATACCGGTACGCGGTTCCGCAATGCCGGCGATCCGATTCTGAATGTCGGCCAGCCAGCCGGTGCCGACAGTCGCCTCGCCGCCGACACCCTCGGCCTCGTCGCGGATCTCAATCGTGCGCGGCTGGCTGCCGACGGCGATCCCGAGATCGCCACCCGGATTGCCAGCTACGAAATGGCCCACCGCCTCCAGACTTCGGCGCCGGAGCTGATGGATCTCTCCCAGGAGACGGCGGAGACGCTCGCTCTCTACGGCTGCACGCCGGCCGAGGCGAGCTTCGCCCGGGCCTGTCTCCTCGCCCGCCGGCTCGTCGAGCGCGGTGTGCGGTTTGTGACGATTTACCACGAGGGCTGGGACGGCCATTCCGACGTCGCCGGCAATGTCCGGGGCAACTGCGAGAAGACCGACCGGGCCTCGGCGGCGCTCGTCACCGATTTGCAGCGCCGCGGCCTGCTCGACTCGACGCTCGTTGTCTGGGGGGGGGAGTTCGGCCGGACGCCGATGGTCGAGGCGAGTGCCGTCCTCGGCCGCTCGAAGGGGCGCGACCACCATCCCACTGCCTTCACGATGTGGCTCGCCGGCGGCGGGATCCGCCCCGGCATCACGCACGGGTCGACCGACGAGCTCGGCTTCCACGTCGCTGCCGACGAGGTCCACGTCCACGACCTCCAGGCGACGATCCTCCACTCCCTCGGGCTCGACCACGAACGGCTGACGTTCCGGCACGCCGGGCGCGACTTCCGCCTCACCGATGTGCACGGACGTGTCGTGAACGCTATCCTGTCGTGACTTGCCGCTGGCCCGTTTTGGCGCCGCGGTGTCTCGAACAGGGGGGCTCTCCATGCGACGGTTGCTGTCGGCTTGCTGTGTTCTGATCTTCTTCGCGTGTCCGGTCAGGGCCGCCGATCCGTGGCTCGAGGTCGCCGGTGGCGATGGGCCCGGGAAGGGGAAGAAGGTCGTCCTTGTCAGTGGCGACGAGGAGTACCGCAGTGAGGAGGCCCTCCCGCAGCTGGCGAAGATCCTCGCCCGCCACCACGGCTTCGACTGCACCGTGGTGTTTGCGATCGATCCTGCCAACGGCCTGATCAATCCCAACACCAACGACAACATCCCCGGCCTCGAGAAGCTCGAATCTGCCGATCTGATGGTGATCGCCACCCGGTTTCGCAACCTCCCCGACGAGCAGATGAAGCACGTCGACGCCTTTCTGAAGGCGGGCAAGCCGGTGGTGGCGATGCGCACGGCGACCCACGCCTTCAACATCCCCGAGGGGCGCACCTACCGCCGCTATAGCTGGGACTTCCCCGGCGAGGGCTTCGCGCAGGGCTTCGGCCGGCAGGTGCTCGGCGAGACCTGGATCAGCCATCACGGCGGCCACGGTAGCGAGAGCACGCGCGGGCTTTTGGCCGCCGACGCCAAGGGCCACCCGATCCTCAAGGGGATCAAGGATGGCGAGATCTGGGGGCCGACCGACGTCTACGGCGTCCGTCTCCCGCTCCCTGGTGATTCCAAGCCGCTCGTCCTCGGGGCGGTGCTGGCGGGCATGAAGCCCGACTCGCCGCCGGTCGCGGGGGAGAAAAACGAGCCGATGATGCCGGTGGCCTGGACGAAGAGTTATTCCGTCGAGGGGGGCCCCAAGGGGCGATCCTTCACGACGACGATGGGAGCCGCCACCGACATGACGGCCGAAGGGACGAGGCGGATGCTCGTCAACGCCTGCTACTGGGCGGCGGGCCTCGAGGCGAAGATCCCGGAGAAGTCGAAGGTCGACATCGTCGGCACCTTCGAGCCGACGCCGTTCGGATTCAACGGTGCGAAGAAGGGGCTCTCCCCCGCCGACTACCGCTAGGAAATTTCCATGGCCAATCACACGCCCGATCCGCATGGGCTCTCGCACCTGACCGCATCGGCCCGCTACCACGACTACCGCTACGCCTCCAATCCCCTCGCCGAGGGCTCGGCCGGCGAGGTGCCGCTGACCCGGTTCGATGCCGAGCTCCACCAGCGGGGCGGCTCGCGCGTCCTGCCGCTCGACAATTCGGCCGTCCTGGGGTGCGCCGGGCCGGCCACGAGTCCGGGCCTGTGTGCGAGCTTTGTCCGTGTCCGGGCCGGCGAGGCGGTGCTCACCGATGCCAACGCCACGAGCCACCTGTTCTTCGTGATGCGCGGCAGCGGCACGAGCAGCCCTGCCGAAGGGGCGGATCCGGCCCCGATTCCCTGGAAGGCCGGGGATCTGTTTACCCTGCCGGCCCGCAGTCGCATGCTCCACGCGGCGAGCGAGGACGCGGCCCTCTATTGGGTCAACGACGAGCCGCTCCTCCGCTATCTGGGGGCCGAGGCAACGCAGCGGCAGTTCACGCCGACGCTCTACACCAGGGAGGCGATCCTCGAGGCCCTCGACGGGGTGCTCCGCGATCCCTCGAGTGCCACGGCCAACCGATTGAGCGTCCTTCTCGGCAACCGGCTCTTTCCCCACACGATGACGGTCACCCATGTCATCTGGGCGATGTTCGGGCTCCTGCCAGTGGGTGCTCTCCAGGCCCCGCACCGGCACCAGTCGGTGGCCCTCGACCTCGTCGTCGACGCCCGCCCGGGCTGCTACACGATGGTCGGGCAGACCCTCGACCGCGACGGCAGCATCAAGGACGGGATCAGGGTCGACTGGAAGCCCCACTCGGCGTTCGTGACGCCGCCGGGGCTGTGGCACTCCCACCACAACGAGTCGGGCCAGCCGGCCCACATCCTCCCGATCCAGGATGCCGGCCTCCACACCTTTCTGCGGACGCTCAACATCCTCTTCATTCGGCGCACAAAGGACGGCGGCCACGACGTCATCGATCGGGCGGTCTGACCGACATTCCGGCGGAATGAGGCGTCGATTCGTGCCCCGCTAGCAGCACCGCTGCCGGCACGGTCGGCGACCAAAACAGCGGGGGGATGGTGGCCACCATCCCCCCGAGCGCTTCAGGCCGCACGTTTTTGGCCGTGGCCGATCACTGAATCACAGACAGCCCACGGGCACCGGCCGTGTTGTACTTCAGCGTCACGGCACTGCCGAAGGCCGTCTTGACCACCGACGATCCCGTGCAGGTGCCGGTGCCGAAGACACCGGTCGTGGCAAAGGCCACCGTGTTGAACTGGCCGGCCGCCGTGCCGCCGATCAACGCCCCGGTGACGGAGTTGATCGAGATGCCGGTGGTCGCCTGGCTGATGGTGTTCCCCTGGACGAGCGTCCCGGCCGCGGCACCGGTCATGTAGATGCCGGCGGTCGTCGAGGCGTTACCGGTGAGGGTGTTCCCCTGGCCGGTGAGGCCGAAGCTCAGGCCGGTGGCGTTGAGGTAGGCCCCCTGGACGTTCCCGATGAACGTCGAGCTTGTGACGAGCGAGTTGACACCGGCGGAGGCGAGTACCCCGCTGGCCCGCAGGCCGATCGCGCTGTTGGTGACGGTGATCGCCGTCACCGTCGTCCCGGCCGCGCCGACGATGTTCACGCCGGCCCCGCCGAAGTTCTGGAACGTCACGCCGTTCACCGCACTCCCCTTGGCCGTGTTGCTGAACCACAGGCCGTTGACGCCAGCCCCGGCGGCACTGCCGTCGAGGGTCAGCTGACTCTTGCCGATCACCGCCAGCGGCACGGTCACCGTCGGGAGCGGCGAGGCGAGGTTGATCGTTGCCGGGGCGGTGTAGGTGATCTGCGACGGGGCCTTGAGCGAGTTGACCATCTG
>CAMBFA010000218.1 GCA_945865325.1 Candidatus Kuenenia stuttgartensis | reverse complement strand
CCCATGGCCGACAAGCCGATCCTCTTCCTCCTCCGCGCCGGTTTCCCCGACCCCAAGCATGGCCCCGGCGGCTCCTACTGCCCCGAGTGCACCGCCGTGACGGGGATCCTCTGGTATTACCCCGAGGTGGCGGCGAAGTTGGACATCCGCCAAGTCGACGTCCCGCGCCCGCGGCCGGAGGTCATCGCGATGGTCGGCGAGGAAAACCAGTCGTGCCCGGTGCTCGTTCTCCCTGCCGGTGAGACGCCGGCCGGTGTGCCGGTGGCCCATGGCCGAGCGTTCGTCTCCGGGCCCGAGGCGATCATCAAATACCTCGCCGATCACTACGGCACCGCCCAGTAGCCCTGACCGGCTATCGCGGCTGGCTCGACAGTTGCACCAGCGCCTCGATGACGCGAGTCCGGGCCGCGGCGTCCTTGAGGACAAGATAGCGGTGCTTCCCGTTGGGATCCGTGGTGAACGTTGTCGCCCCCTTCTCCGTCACCGTCACCTTCCCCGGCGGCGAGCGGTCGAAGTAGCCCCGGCTCCCGAGAACCCCATCGAGGACACTCGTCAGATCCCAGCTCGGCCGGTCTTGCGGCGGCGGCGAGAGGATTTTGTAGGACTCCGCCACCGGATGATGGGGGACATCCCGAAAATCCTCGAGGATGCTCTGGCTGGGATAGGGCAGCGCGATCCCAATCTCGAAGCCGCTCCAGATCATCTCCGTCGGCCACGCCTCGGCGAGCTTCGCTGCGGCAGCCCGATCCTTGACGACGTTGTATTCCTCGTAGGCGGCGTTGCCGTCGATCGGCTGGAAGGCCCCGGCCATGAGCTCGAGGACTTTCACCTTCTTGGCGACGAGCGCCTTGCCGTCGAGCGGGCTTGTCGCATCGGCCGGGCTGTCGAGAAGGCGGGCGAGATTGGTGGAGAAGCCGACCTGGACGACGACGACCGAGCCATCCTCCGCGGCCGCCAGCGTCTGCCGCAAAACCGTGACCGCATCGGGGGCATCCTTCGCATGGCGAAGCGCGTGGGGATAGCGTTCCTTGCCGGCGAAGGCGGGGTCGTCTTGGGTCGCCTCAGCGAGCTTGAGATAGACGCTCTGCTCCTCGACGCCACCGGGGCGGACGACGCCGACAGGGATCTCCGTGCGGCCGTAGAAGCGGTTGATGCAGTCGACAAACGGGGCAGCGAGCGCGTGGTTGGCCGTCACCGTCACCGCGAGCAGCCGGCACTGCTCTCGCGACTCGAGCGCATGGAGCATGGCAAGGGCCGCGACGTCGTCGCAGTCGCCGCAGATGTCGGTGTCGAAGATCACCGGCACCGGGGCCGCGGCGTGGAGTGCCGCAGGGGCCGAGCCGAGCGTCGCCGCAACAAGAAACGCCCAGGCCCAGCCGCGGCCAGTGAATCGTGCCATCCAAAAGGCTCCCCAGAAAAGGATTATCCCCCGTCTCCCCACGCGGTCTGCCGGAGACCGAATCCGCCCGCCGCGACAGGCCCCGCTCAGGCGACGGCGAGCATCCGCTCCAGCGCCACCACGGCCCACTTCGCCGTCTCGTCTTCAACCCGGATCACGTTCACCGCATCCCCCGCCTCGAGGTGCTCCAGGCTCCAGCAGAGGTGGGCCAGATCGATGCGGTACATCGTGGCGCACATGCAGACCACCGGCGAAAGGAAGTGAATCTCCTGCTCGGGGTGAGCAGCCTCCAGTCGCTTGACGAGATGGAGCTCGGTGCCGATCGCCCACTTCGTGCCCGGCGCGGCCTGCTCGACTTGGCGGAGAATGTAGCTTGTCGAGCCGACGAGGTCGGCCTTGTCGACGACCTCCATCGAGCACTCCGGGTGGACGAGGATCTTCACACCGGGGATGTTTTTCCGCAGGCCATCGACATGCTCGGGGCGGAACATCGCATGGACGCTGCAGTGCCCCTGCCAGAGGATGACGCGGGATGCCTCGAGCGCCGCGGTGCTGTTGCCGCCGAGCTCCGGCTCGTGCGGATTCCAGACGCACATCTGATCGAGGCCGATCCCCATCGTGCGCGCCGTGTTGCGGCCGAGGTGCTGGTCGGGGAAGAAGAGGACACGACGGCCGCGGGCGAAGGCCCATTCGAGGACGGCGCGGGCGTTGCTCGAGGTGCAGACGATCCCGCCATGGCGGCCACAGAAGGCCTTGAGGCTCGCCGCCGAATTGATGTAGGTGACGGGGGTCAACTCGGCGGTGTCGATGACGGTGCCGAGATCGGCCCAGGCATCCTCCACCTGATGGATCGCGGCCATGTCGGCCATCGAGCAGCCGGCGGCGAGATCGGGGAGGACGACCGCCACGCGCCGGCCGCCGCGGGCGGCGACCTTGTCGGGGCGGTTGGCGAGGATGTCGGCCGTCTCGGCCATGAAGTGGACGCCGCAGAAGGCAATCGCCTCGCATTCGTCCCGATCGGCAGCCGAGCGGGAGAGCTGGTAGCTGTCCCCCTGGAAGTCGGCGTGGGCGATGACGCCGTCCTGTTGGTAGTGGTGGCCGAGGATCACAAGCCGGCGGCCCATCCGCTGCCGCACCCCCTCGATCCGTGCCGCGAGCTCGGCGTCGGAGAGGGGGCGGTAGTCGGTGAATGGGCCCGGGAGGGGCGGGGCGGCGGCGGGGCTGCTCATGGAGTCAAGTATACGCCCGGCGTGCGGAGACTGCCGCCATCGCTATACTTTCCCTTCGACGGTCGCTGTGGCCTGCGGCCCCCCAGGGGCCCCCCGCGGACCGTCAGGAACCAAACGGGAAGGATGGCTCGATCGATGGCGCGGAAAGTGGTGAATCGCAAGGAGCTCCGGGCGCAGAACGACGCCGCGGAGGCCCGCGGCAAGGAAACTACGGAGAAGAAGGAGAAGGTCGCCAAGGAGCCGAAGGCGAAGAAGGAGAAGGTGGCCAAAGAGCCGAAGGTTGCCGCCAAGAAGACCGTCCGCAAGAAGGTCGCCAAGGAAACCCGCCTCAAGGCTTACTGGGGCGTCTTCAACCAGGCGATGAAGCGGCTGGTGCTGTTTGAATACGCCGACAAAAAGTCGGCCGAGAAGAAGGCGGCCGAACTGTCCGCCTCCTCCCGGGCGACGCACTTCATCCAGCTGGTGAAGGAAGCGATCACCGAGTGATCCCTGCCGGAGAGATCCGATCGCTCCCAAGCCTCCTTCCGAGGGCATCCTGCATGAGTGGCTCCGGAAAGGAATCGACGACGATCCGCGCTGCCGGGGGCCCCTGCCCCGGCCAGCGGCGGGCGCCGGCGGCCGGCTCCCGCCCCTGGCGGCCCCTGCTCGTCGTAGCGGTCGTGGCGGCGATGCTCGTGCCGCTCGGTGTCACCGCCACCGGCTGCTCGTCGAAGCCCGCCGCGAGGAAGCGGGGGAAGGGGGCAACGGCCGCCAAACGCCCCGAGACTGGGCTGGCCGAGCTTGCCGGCACGGAAGGCTCCCAAGAAGGCTCCCAAGAAGGCTCCCAAGAAGGCTCCCAAGCGCCCCCCGCTGCCGGCACCGAGGCTGCGGAAGTCGCTCCCGCTGCCGAGAGCACCGCGAAGCCTGCGGCAGCTGACGCCCCCCCTACCATACCAGGCGCTGACGCGGCCGACGTCGCTGCAGATCCAGCGCCGGCGGGTGCCCCACTTGAGCCTGCTGCTTCCGCGGAGCCGATGCCCCCCGAGGCTTCCGAGCCGGCGCCAGTCGATCCAGCCTCACCGGCACCATCGCTCGGCGACCTGTCGGCGGCGGGAGCCGACAGCGCGAATCGGCCAACCTCAAAACTCGTCGACGCCGACACGGCGCTGCGCCTCGACGGCGGGCGCGTCGAGGTCTGTTCCCCTCTCGGGTGGACCCGTTCGCCGCGCTCGCAGAACTATCTCGTCCGCTACCAGCCTGGCCCGAAGAAGTCGTATCCCTCGATCGTCGTCACGGCCGAGCCGGCGCCTGCAGGGCTCGGGGAAATCACGGCCGCCAACCAGCCCGATCTCGTCGTGGCGATCGGCACGAAGCTCGCCGAAACGTTCCCGGCCGCTGGACCGTTGAAGCTGATCAAGAAACCGGCCGCGACAACGTTTGGGAGCCACACCGGCGTCGCCTGGGCGTTGCCCGGAACGGCGAAGGTGGGGGGCCTCTCCGAGCCGGTCGATCGGTTTGCCTACGCCGTCGTCCTCGGCGGGCGGCTCTACACGGTCGAAGCCCGGGCCCCGAAGGGGAAGGTCGACGACGACGCCAAGGCGGCAGCCAAGGCCGTCGCCGCCACGCTCTTCCGGCCCGAAGGGGCTCCGGCCGGACAACCGGAAGGGGCGGCTGCGGCGACCGATCCCGCCCCGGGCCGCGAGCCGGCGGCGGCAGCGGAGTGAGAGTCGCCCCCCATCACGCGTACGGGCTCTTCCAGTCGCCCCAGGCCTTCAGGTAGCGGGCCAGGCCCGGCGACGAGGCCGACTTCTCCTCGATCCACGTCCGCGTCTCCTCGATGAGGACATGCTCCTCGTCGAGGGAAAGCTCGCCGGCCAGAACGCGCGACCGGAGGAAGATGAAATAAGTGTCGAGAACGTCGCCGCGGCAGTAGTCGTGGATGTCGGCAGCCCGGCCGGCGTCCCACAGATCCTGCACCATGTATCCGGCGACGTCCTGCTTCCCCGGCTTGCCGATCAGATTCGCCGCCAGCGACAGCCCCCCCTGGAACCGACTCGCGCCGCTGTTGGTGAGCCATTCGTGGAGATCGAAGTGCCCCGCCATGTTGTAGCGGTAGCGCGGCTGGTCGTAGTTGCGCTTGTCTTCGGCATACCAGTCGGGGATCGGGAGCCCGTAGCGGAAGGCACAGAGCTCGAGCAGCGGGACGTCGAAGCCGCGGCCGTTGAACGTCACCAGACACGGCCTTCCATACTTCCGCCAGCCCTCCCAGAAGAGTCGCGCGATCTCGGGCGGCCGCGACTTCTCCTCGTCGAGGGCGACGAGATCGATGAGTCGGTAATCGGCCGCTACCCGCGCGATGACCAGCGACACCGGGAGCTGGAAGGTGTAGGGAATGAAGTCTTTCCCCTGCTCCGCCATCAGCTCCGCGCGCCACCGGGCAATCGCCGCCGCTGGCGAGAGTTTTTCCTCGGGATACCGCAGCCTCGATACGAGGGCACCGTCGGAGACGCTCTCGATGTCAAAGACAAAGTAGGCGGTGTCGCGCTTCACTGGGGGGGCCGGAGGCAAGTGTCGATTCCTTTCGCGTGCTGGCACCTCGTGCCGGTACTACTGCCGGGCGAGCGGGTGCTTGAGCGGCAGCCAGGCGCCGCCGGCCTTGCTCGAAGCGACCGACTGCTGGATGAAATACATCCCCTCCACGCCGTCGTGGATGTTGGGATAGATCGTGTCGGTGCGCTCGAACGGCTTGCCGGCGATCGCCAGCTCCATCGCGTCGTAGGTGGCGCGGTAGACGTTGGCGAAGGCCTCGAAGAAGCCCTCCGGATGCCCCGACGGGAGTCGGCAGGCGGCCTTCGCCGGGTCGCTCGTGTAGGGAGCGTTGGGGTCGCGGGTGTAGATCTGGTGGGGATGGCCGTTCTTGCGGATGAAGAGCTGGTTGGGGTTTTCCTGGTGCCACTCGAGGCTGGCCAGCGTGCCGTCGATCTCGATCCGGACGTCGTTCTCCCGGCCGTGGCTGATCTGCGAGGCGGTGACGGTGCCGAGGGCGCCGTTGCCGTAGCGGATCACGGCATGGCCATAGTCGTCGAGCGGCCGCGGCGGCTCGAAGACTTTGAGGTTGCAGCTGATCGAGTCGGGGAGGAGGCCCGTCATGTAGCGGCCGAGGTTGTAGGCGTGGGTGCCGATGTCGCCGAAGCAGCCGGCGGCGCCGCTCTTGGTCGGATCGGTCCGCCAGGCGGCCTGCTTCTGCCCCTCGCTCTCGAGCCGGCTCCGCAGCCAGCCCTGGATATAGGTGGCGCGGATCGCCTGGATGTCGCCGAGCTCACCGGAGAGGATCATCTGCCGGGCCTGACGGACGAGCGGATAGCCGGTGTAGTTGTGCGTCACGGCGAAGACGACGTTCGATCCCTTGACGAGCGCTGCAAGCTCCTCCGCCTCAGGCACGTTGAGGGTCATCGGCTTGTCACAAATACAATGGAAGCCCGCTTCGATCGCCGCCCGGGCGACGGGAAAGTGCATGTGATTGGGGGTGGCGATGGAAACGAAGTCGATCCGCTCGTCGGCGGGGAGCTTCCGCTCGGCGGCGAACATCTCGGCGTAGGAGCCGTAGGCCCGCGACGGAGCGATGTCGTAGTCGGCAGCGCTCGCCTTGGCCCGGGCCGGATCGCTCGACAGCGCCCCGGCGACGAGGGCGGCACGGTTGTCGAGGACGGCGGCAGTGACATGCACCCGCCCAATGAACGATCCTTGCCCCCCCCCGACGATCGCCATCCGCAGCTTCCGACCCAGAATCCCGTTCGTGGCCATGCCCTGCTCTCCCCTTCGCGTCGCGTCAGTTTCCGGGAGGGGAGTATCGGCCCCCCTCGTCCCATCGCCCCCCGCACCAGGACCCCCTGGCACGGACAACGGTGGGAATCTATCACACCGGGCTCAGCGGCTGGAGGGGGCAGGCCGTTGCCCCCACCCCCGGCGAGG
>CAMBFA010000217.1 GCA_945865325.1 Candidatus Kuenenia stuttgartensis | reverse complement strand
CCCCGACTGACGGATACGGATCGAGGCCAGCGTCGACTGCCGGCCGACGGCAGCCGGTCGGAGGCCCTTCACGGGCACGGCGGGCCGGGATTGGCGCCGTGCAGGGCGGTCGATTGACCGCGCCGCCCCCCGCTGGTTCAATCCCTTTGGCAACGGGCGGAGGACCGCCGTGCCGACAGTCGACATTCCGGGCGGAAGGGAAGGAGCTCGCAGGCGTGACTAGGCACATCTTCGTGACCGGCGGGGTCGTCAGTTCGCTCGGCAAGGGGCTGACGAGCGCGTCGATCGGCATGCTCCTCGAGGCCCGCGGCCTCAAGGTGAGGATGCAGAAACTCGATCCCTACATCAACGTCGATCCCGGGACGATGAGCCCCTACCAGCACGGCGAGGTATACGTCCTCGACGACGGGAGCGAGACCGATCTCGATCTCGGGCACTACGAGCGCTTCACCTCCACGCCGCTGACGCGCGAGTGCAACTACACCACCGGGCAGATCTATCTCTCGGTGATCAACAAGGAACGGCGCGGGGAGTTCCTCGGCAAGACCGTCCAGGTGATCCCTCATATCACCAACGAGATCAAGCAGAAGGTGCTCGATCTGGCCTCCCCTGGCACCGACATCGTGATCACCGAGATCGGCGGCACGGTGGGCGACATCGAGAGCCTCCCGTTCCTCGAGGCGATCCGGCAGATCCCGCTGGCGGCCGGGCGGGAGAACTGCATCTTCATCCACCTCACGCTCGTCCCCTATCTGAAGGCGGCTGGTGAGCTGAAGACGAAGCCGACGCAGCACTCCGTCGGCATCCTCCGGCAGATCGGCATCCAGCCCGACGTCCTCGTCTGCCGCACCGAGCGGTCCCTCGACGTCTCCGACCGGGAGAAGATCGCGCTGTTTTGCAATGTCCCGCTCGAGGCGGTGATCGAGGAGCGCGACAAGGATTTCTCGATCTACGAGGTGCCGCTGTCGCTCCAATCCAACCGCATCGACGACATCGTCCTGCGGCGCTTCGGGATCCAAGCCCCGCCAGCCGATCTCGATGCCTGGCACGACATCCTCCACCGGCTCCGCAACCCGGAGCACGAGGTGTCGATCGCGCTGGTGGGGAAGTATGCCGAGCACCGCGACGCCTACAAGAGCATCTACGAGGCCCTCGATCATGGCGGCATCGCCCGCCACACGCAGGTCCGCGTCCAGGCGATCAACAGCGAGGACATCGAGCGGGAGGGGGCCGAGCGGCTCCTGGCCGGGTTCGATGGGCTCGTCGTCCCCGGTGGCTTCGGTGAGCGGGGCATCGAGGGGAAGGTGGAGGCGATCGGCTTCGCCCGCGCCCGGAAGCTCCCCTTCCTGGGAATCTGCCTGGGGATGCAGTGCGCCGTCATCGACGCGGCGCGGAATCTCGCTGGGCTCGCCGATGCCCATTCCACCGAGTTCGCCCGCAACACCCCCCATCCGGTCATCTGCCTGATGGAGGAGCAGGAGGGGGTCGAGGCGAAGGGAGGCACGATGCGGCTCGGCGCCCAGGCGGCCATTCTGGCCGAGGGCTCCAAGGCGGCGGCGGCATACGGGGTGACCCGGATCAGCGAGCGGCATCGCCACCGCTATGAGTTCAACGAGCGCTACCGGCGCCGGCTCGAGGAGGCCGGGATGCTGATCGCCGCAACGAGCCCCGACGGGGCGCTGGTGGAGATCGTCGAGTTGGTCGATCATCCCTGGTTCGTGGCGGTGCAGTTCCACCCCGAGTTCAAGAGCAAGCCGACCAGCGCCCACCCGCTCTTCTCCGGGCTGATCGCCGCCGCGGTGGAGCGGCATGCCGGCAGTGCCTGGGCGACCGGCCATACCTGATCGTTCTCCATCGCTTTTCCGTTCCTTCCGAGAGGAGGTTTTGATGTCAGACGAAACGCTGTCGTCCCCCGGGGACGACGAGGAGATGACCGAGGGGCCGGGGGGAGCGCCGCCGGCGACGTTTGAATTCCTCGTCCACACCCTCTTCACCCAGGCGCTGATGGCCCTGGGGCGGATCCCAAATCCGATCACGAAGCAGGCGGTGACGAATCTCGCCACGGCCAGGCATTTCGTCGGCATGCTCTCGATGCTCGAGGAGAAGACAAAAGGAAACCTCGACCGGGACGACCGACGTCTCCTCGACGAGGCCCAGCATCAGCTCCGCGTCCTCGTCCTCCAGGCGACCGGCTCCGATCCGGGCAAGGCGGGGCGGGGATGAACCTTCGCACTGTGGTTTTCGCCGCGGCGATGCTGCTGACGGCGCGGCTGGCTCCGGCCGAGCCCGTGGCCGCGGCCAAGGTGGTGCTTGGCCGGCACAACGACCGGGTGGCGGTGACGGTCGAGGGGGAGGAGTTCACGACCTACCGCTTCACCGGGCACGACAAGCCGATCCTCTATCCGCTTTGCGCCCCGGGGGGCGTTCCCCTGACGCGATCGTGGCCGATCGAGAAGGGGGTGGCGGGGGAGCCAGAGGATCATCCCCACCACGAATCGCTCTGGTTCACGCACGGCAGCGTCAACGGCCACGACTTCTGGGCGCCGCGGGCCCATGGCGCCGGCCCCGACGGGCCGATTCCGCACGTCGAGCATGTCTCGATCGACCGCTGCGAGAGCGGCGAGACGGCGATCCTCGAGACGACGAGCCGGTGGGTCGATCCCGACAGGCAGCCGGTGCTCACCGAGCATCGGACGATGGTCTTCTCCGCCAATGAGACCGCGCGGTCGATCGACGTCACGCTCGCACTCGTCGCCGACTCTGGGCCAGTGACCTTCGGCGACACGAAGGAGGGGAGCTTCGCGCTCCGTGTCCGCCCACAACTCCAGCCGAAGGATTCCAACGGCTCGCAGGGGGCCGGCG
The DNA here is from genome assembly GCA_945865325.1 of Candidatus Kuenenia stuttgartensis. Lineage (GTDB taxonomy): Bacteria > Planctomycetota > Planctomycetia > Pirellulales > UBA1268 > QWOP01. The sequence goes on along the minus strand of CAMBFA010000217.1, from coordinate 3,726 downwards.
GCAGGCTCGTCAATTCCGAGGGGCTCGTCGACGGCGCGGCGTGGGGAAAGCGGGCCCGGTGGGTCGACTACTCCGGCACCATCGACGGCAAAGCCTATGGCATCGCGATGCTCGACCATCCCGCCAACCTCCGCCATCCGACCTGGTGGCATGCCCGTGAATACGGCCTCTCGGGGGCCAATCCCTTCGGGATCCACGACTTCGCCGGCGAGCCAGAGGGAGCCGGCAACTACACGATTCCCCAAGGGGAGACGCTCGTTCTGCGCTACCTTGTCGTCTTCCACGAAGGGGATGCCGGGACAGCGGGGATCGACCGCCGCTGGAAGCGATGGACGGAGGAGACGAGCCGATGACAGCCAGGACGCTCGACGGCAAGGCCCTCGCCGGGCAGATCGAGGACTCGCTCCGCGCCGAGGTGGAGACGTTCTCACGGCTGGAGGGGCGCGCACCGCGGCTGGTGGTGGTGCTCGTGGGGGAGATGGCGGCGAGCGCTTCCTACGTGAAGAGCAAGGCGAGCGCTGCGGCCCGCGTGGGGATCGATGCCGAGGTGGTGCGTGTGCCGGCGACGGCCGACACCGAGGCGCTGGTGGACCTCGTCGGGGCCCTCGCCCGCGACGAACAGGGGCCGGCCGACGGGATCCTCGTCCAATTGCCGCTGCCCGGGCATGTCGACACGCAGCGGGTCCTCGATGCGGTGCCTGCCGACCGGGATGTCGACGGCTTCCATCCGGAAAATGCCGGGCTCCTCTCGCAGGGGCGCCCCAGATTCGTCCCCTGTACGGCGGCGGGTGTGCAGCGGATGCTCGTCGACGCCGGGATCGAGACAGCGGGAAAGCATGCTGTCATCATCGGCCGCAGCGACATCGTCGGTAAGCCGCTGGCGCTGCTCCTCGCCTCGCGAGGCAGCGGCGGCGATGCCACCGTGACGATCTGTCACAGCCGCTCGGAGAACCTCGCCGCGATCTGCCGGCAGGCCGACATCCTCGTCGCGGCCGTCGGGAAGCCGGGGCTCGTCACGGCCGAGATGGTGAAGCCGGGGGCCGCGGTCATCGATGTGGGGATCAACCGGATCGCCGATCCTGCGGCGAAGGGGGGGAGCAGGCTGGTTGGGGATGTTGATTTCGCCCCGGTGGCTGAGGTGGCAGGCGCCGTCTCGCCCGTTCCTGGCGGCGTCGGGCCGCTGACGGTGGCGATGCTCCTGGCCAACACACTGTTGGCGGCCGAACTGCGGATGGGGCAGGGGCCGCGGTAAAAATCCCCCGGTCAACCTCCCTTGAACCGACGGGCGGCGGGCACTACCTTCCCGCCCCGTAGAGCGTCGCTCGATTCGCCGGCTTGCCTGGCTTACCGATTTTCCGCCGCCTGCCCCGGAGGATCCCGCCGAATCGCGGTAACCCCTCCACCTCGTTTCTTCCGATCCACAAGAGGCTGCTGGAGGACGTCGTGTCCGAACCAGGCTATGAAACCGTTTCCCCCGGGGGGCGACGGCATGACGGTGATTCAGTGGCAGCGCCGGGCCAACTCCCGGCGCCCCCAGGGCCATCGTCGCGGGGATCAGGAAACAAACCGTCCATGGACTATTTCCTCCGTGCTCTTCGGGACGCCGCCAAGAGTTGGCCGCTCCTGCTGGCGTCGTTCCTCTGCTCGGCCGGCGTCGCCAGCCTGTGGGGCGCGAACATCGCCGCCCTCTTCCCGATCATCGAAGTCACGCTCAACGGCGACTCCCTGCAATCGTGGAACGGGCGGCGGATCGAAGATGCCCGGAAGCGGATCGAGATCAACAAGACCCAGGAGAAGGTGATCGGCGAGCAACTCGCCGCCAATATGCTCTCCCCGGAGGAGGCCGCGAAGGCGCGGTCAACCCTCGACACCGTGCTCATGAGCAAGAGGGCCGATGAGGCCCTCCTCTATTCCTCCGAAAAGCTCGACCCCTGGCTCCACCGCTTCCTCCCCGCCGACCCGTTCACGACGGTGCTGTGGGTGGTGGCATTCGTCGTTGTCAGCACGTTTCTCAAGCATGCCTTTCTGCTCGTCAGCACGCTCCTCGTGGCGTGGGTGGCGACGAACATCACCCGTGACATCCGCCTGAAAGTGTTCGACAAGGCACTCGCCGTCGACCGGGCCCAGTTCATGCGGCATGGGTCGGCCGGCTTCATGGCCCAGGTCACCGGCACCTCCGAGATGCTCGCCAGCGGGATCACGTGCGTCTTCGGCGGCGCGGTCACCGAGCCGCTCAAGATCTTCGCCTGTTTGGCGGGGGCATTCTGTATTTCCTGGCAACTGACGCTCGCCTGTCTCACGCTCGCCCCGGCCGTCGGCTTCATGATGGTGTGGCTCAACCGCCGGATCCGGGCGATTTCGAGGAACATCCTCACGAAGTCGCTCGGCTTCCACCATGTTCTCCTCGAGGCGTTCAATAACGTCCTCACCGTCCAGGCCTATACCATGGAGGAATTCGAGCGGCAGCGCTTCCGCACCTGCACGAAGGACATGCTCAACACGGGCATGAAGCACACCTTCTACTACGCGCTGGCCAATCCGATCACCGAGGTTCTCGGCATCGGCATGGTGGCGACGTCGATCGCCGTCGGGGCCTGGCTCGTCATCAACCAGCAGACGGAGATCTTCGGGATCACGATGTGCGAGCGGCCGATGACGGTGCCGGGCATCATGGTGTTTTTCGGGATGCTCATCGGCGCCAGCGACCCGGTCCGCAAGCTCTCCGGAGTGTTTACCGGGGTGAACGTCGGCATCGTCGGCGCCCAGGCCCTCTACCCGCTCCTCGACACCCCCTCGACGCTCCACGAATCCTCCACCCCGCGCTCGCTCCCCCGTCCGCACCGGGAGATCCGCCTCGAACACGTCTCCTTCAGCTACGACGGCATCGACACCGTCCTCGACGACGTCAGTGTCTCGATCAACTTCGGCGAGCGGGTGGCGATTGTCGGTCCCAACGGCGGCGGCAAGAGCACGATGGTCAACCTCATCTGCCGGTTCTACGACCCGTCGAAGGGGCAAGTCCTCATCGATGGCGTGCCGCTCACGGAGGTGTCGCTCAAGGACCTCCGCAGCCGGATTGCCCTGGTGACGCAGCAGACAGAGCTGTTCAACGAGTCGATCCTCTACAACATCCGCTACGGCCGTTGGGACGCCAGCGAAGAGGAGATCTTCGAGGCGGCGAAGAAGGCGCACGCCCATGAGTTCATCAGCGACTTCCCCAATGGCTACGGCACGATGGTGGGCCCCAACGGCTTCCGCCTCTCCGGTGGCCAGCGGCAGCGCATCGCCCTAGCGCGGGCCTTCCTGCGCAACGCCGAGATTCTCGTCCTCGACGAAGCCACCAGCCAGATCGATGTCGAGAGCGAACGGCTCATCCACGAGGCCCTCGCCCGCTACGTCGAGAACCGGACAGTGATCATGATCACGCACCGGGCAAGCACGCTGGAGCTGGCCGATTCGATCCTTCAGGTGGAGCACGGCAAGGTGACGAAGCGCCCCGCGAAGCGGGCCCTCGCGGCGGCGTGAGGCGCTGACAGCGAGGGCTTTCTCTGGACGGCGTGCCAGGGATGGCTTTCGAGGTGGCCGGCCTGTGGATGGTACGTCGGCGGGGCCGGCAAAAGTCTCGTCGTTTCTCGGAGGACCTCGTCACTCCTCGAGCGTTCGCCGATCCCCGCCTCGCCTGAGTGGTGGAAAGAGGCGCCCACTATGAGGCTTTGCAGCGAGGGG
>CAMBFA010000216.1 GCA_945865325.1 Candidatus Kuenenia stuttgartensis | reverse complement strand
TCGGGGGGGGAGATGCAGCGGGTGGCGATCGCCCGGGCGCTCGTCGGCCAGCCGCGTCTGCTCCTCGCCGACGAGCCGACCGGCAATCTCGACGAGGAGACCGGGGGTGGAATCCTCGACACGCTCTGCGAGTTGAACCACACCGACGGGCTTTCTATAGTGCTCGTCACCCATGACCCGTCGATCGCGAGGCGGGCCGACCGGATCGTGCGACTGGTCGCCGGACGGGTGGAGCAAGCCTGACCGGCCCACCGTCTGACCGGCGGACCACCGCCCCCGGCCCCACCGAAATCCCGCGGACGCCCACCGTCGCGTCGGCGTCCATCCCGAAGGAGACAGCCCATGCCTCGCATCGTGTTCATGAACGACCGTCTCGTTCCCGAGGATGAGGCCCGCGTCAGCGTCTTCGACCACGGTCTCCTCTACGGGGACGGCGTCTTCGAGGGGATGCGGAGCTACGCTGGGCGCGTCTTTCGCATGGAGGCCCACCTCGACCGCCTCTGGGACAGCGCCCGGTCGATCGCGCTGGAGATCCCCATGACGAAAGAAGCGGTGGCCAAGGCGGTCAACGACACCCTCGCCGCCAACAAACTCCCCGATGGCTACGTCCGGCTCGTCGTCACGCGCGGGGCGGGGACGCTCGGACTCGACCCCAACCGCACCTCCCATCCCCAGGTGATCGTCATCGCCGACACGATCAGCCTCTACCCGCGCGAGCTCTACGAGCGCGGCTTGAGGATCGTGACCGCGGCCACGCAGCGCTCCCATCCGGCCGCGCTCTCGCCGCGGATCAAGTCACTCAATTACCTCAACAACATCATGGCCAAGCTCGAGGGGCTCCAGGCCGGGTGTGTCGAGGCCTTGATGCTCAACCACAAGGGCGAGGTCGCCGAGTGCACGGCCGACAACGTCTTCGCCGTGCGGAAAGGGGTCGTCCTCACGCCTCCTCCCGATGCCGGGATCCTCGAGGGGATCACGCGCTGCGCCGTCATGGATCTGGCCCACAGCGCCTCCATCCCCTGCCGCGAGGCGACGCTCACCCGCCACGATCTCTACACCGCTGAGGAGGTGTTCATCACCGGCACGGCCGCCGAGGTGGTGCCGGTGGTGGAGATCGACGGCCGGAAGATCGGTGCCGGCGTCCCCGGCCCGGTCACAACGCGTCTGGCCGCCGATTTCCACAAGCATGTCCGCGGCGGCTGATCGCCCGCCACCGCCGCAGCGCCAGATCAGCGTCCCGCGTCGGCGGCGGATCCCGCGCCGAGGAGATGCTGCCGGACGAACATCACGGTGGCATAGAATTGGTAGTCCATGTTCGGCTTCTTGCGGAAGCCGTGGCCTTCGTCCTTGGCGTTGAGAAACCAGACCGGGCCGCCGTTCCCGCGGACCTTCGCCACCATCTGCTCGGCCTCGCTGGCAGGGACGCGCGGGTCGTTGGCCCCCTGGACGATGAACAGCGGCTTCGTGATCCGCCCGGCGTTGTTGAGCGGGGCGATCCGCTCGAAGAACTCGGCCACCTCCGGCACGCGTTCGTCGCCATATTCCACGCGGCGCAGGTCGCGCCGGTAGCTCTCGGTGTTCTTCAGGAACGTCGTGAAGTGTGAAATCCCGACGACATCGAGAGCGCAGCGGATCCGCTCGTCGTAGGTCGTGGCACAGGCGAGCGTCATGAAGCCGCCATAGCTTCCGCCGGTGATCATGACGCGGTCTGGGTCGAGATCGGGCCGGCCGGCGATCCACTCGAGGAGGGCCCCGATGTCGCGGACGGAATCCTCTCGCTTCAGACCGTTGTCGAGCTTCACGAACGTCTTGCCGTAGCCGGTTGAGCCGCGGACATTCGGAAAAATGAGAGCCACGCCGAGCTCACTCATGAAGAAATTGTTGCGCCCCTGGAAGATCGGCCGCGACTGCCCCTCGGGACCTCCGTGGATGTTGATGATCACCGGCCGACGCCCGGTGAACCTGGTGGCGGCGGGGTAGAGGAAGCCGCGGATCTTCAGGCCGTCGAAGCTCTGCCAGTCGATCGCCCGTGGCTCGACAAGCGTGTCGGCCACGAGCCCGCCGAGCTCGCTCTCCGTCCAGCGGACGGCCGGCCCCCCCTCGGCCGCATCCCACACGTAGACATCGGAGGTGGAGCGGGCCGACCCGACCGAGAACGCCAGATGGCGACCGTCGGCATGCCACGTTCCGCCGTTGATCACTCCCTCCGGCAAGCCGGTGACCGGGCGGTGTTTCCCGGTCGTGGTGTCGAGGACCCGCGCCCGCGACACTCCGGCTTCGTTGGTGATGAAGGAGAGTCTCGTGCCATCCTCCGAGAGATTAAAACCCTCGACCTCCCAGGGGATATCGGCGGCGACGACCTCAATCGCGCCGGTCGCCGGGGTCCATCTCGCGAGCCGGGCGATCTCCGCATCTTTGTCGGTCATCGTCCAGATCGCCTTGCCATCCGGCGTGAACGTGCCACCTCCCCAGGCAATGTCCTCGGGGCCGTCTTCGTCGAGCCTCACCTTCTCCCCGCTGGCGACATCGACGAGCCAGCGTCGGCTCTTGTTGACGGAGAGCGATTCGCCGACCAAGAGCTGCGTGCCGTCGGGCGACCAGTCGAGGACACTCCATCCGCCGCCGGCATTCTCGACGACGAGCCGGTCGGTGGCGGGATCGCGGGGATCGACCACCCAGATATCGCGGTCGGCACCGTTGCGGCGCGTCGAGGTGTAGGCGATCCGGTCGCCGGCCCGGTCCCACACCCAGCCGCCGTTTTGCGAGCGGCCCCCGTCGGAGAGACGCGTGACATCGCCGGTGGCGATGTCGAGCCGGTACATCTGGCCGAACTCATTCCCCCCGGTGTCGCGCGTGAAGAGGAAGAACTTCCCCTCCTTCGGATCCCAGTCGGCGGCCCCGATGGGCTCGGCGAAGAAGGTGAGCTGGCGGCGGGCGCCCTCCGGCATCCGCACCTCGTGGATCTGCGCCGTATTCCCGAAGCGGGTGCCGATGAGCATCTCCACGCGTGTTGGATGCCAGCCGACGAAGGCTGCACTCCGCGCCTCGGTATAGCGGCGCACCTCGTCGGCCAGGGCTGCCGGGATCTCCGGGATCCCCTCGACGACGAGGTTGTCGGTAGGGCGGATCGTGGCCGGTGCGGCCGGTGGGCTGGCCGGCTGGGCGACGGCGACCGATCGATCGATCGTCACGGCGACTGTCACAGCGATCAGGATCAGGGGGAGCGACGAAAGGCGCGGCATGGGAGGCTCCGTGCGGGGGGAACGACGGAGGAATTGTCGCACGGGGGCCCTCCCTTTCAATCCCGGTCGATCCCGGTTTGGAGGTGCCACCGAGGCGAGCAAATCGGGCCGGCCCCGCGCCCCGGAGCCGGCGGTCAGGCTCGCGGCGGTCAGGCTCGCGGCGGGCGGTGGTCCTCGTCTCCGATCTCGTCGTACCGCGAGACGTAGCCGGGCTGCTTGGCCCGGACGATCTCCGCTTCGTATTCGCTCACCACCCGCTTCTGGATCAGCTCCCGGGACCCGGCGTTGATCGGGTGGGCAATGTCGGCGTAAAGACGCGGCCGCCCGTCGCCGTCGCGGGGAACCGCCGTCTCCGGCTGCTTCCGCCCACACTGGTTGCAATACAGGGCCCGCAGCGCGTTCTTGAATCCGCACCCCGGACAATGGCTGGAGAGCTTGCGACTGGGCATCGCCACGAACGGTCCCGATGGGCCGACGATGATCTTCAGATCGCGGACGACGAAGGCCCCGGCGAGCGTGATCGAGCAGAATGCGAGCAGCCGCTCGGACGGATCGTCGATGATCTTGATCCGCACCTCGCTGATGTCCATAGACCCTCCCCCTTGCCGCCGTCCCCCCGGACAGCCTCCCACCGATCCCCTCAAACACACCAATCCCCGCCGTCACACCGCCCCGCGCCGTCAGGCCACGGGCGATCCACCGACCCGCACCGGAAACACCCCGGGCCATCCGGCCGCATCGAGCCGGGCGGCGATCGCCCGGGATTCTTGGTCGGTGCGAGTGATCGCGAAGCAGGCGCTGCCGCTGCCGGTGAGCATCGGTCGCACGGCCCCGGCCGCACCCAAGGCAGCGAGGAGGCGGTCGATGTCGGCCGAAAGCGATCGGGCCGCAGCCTCGAGGCCGTTGTGCATCAATTCGCCGGCGGCGCGGAGATCCCCCCGGGCCAGCACCGTGACGAGCCTGGCGGCCTCGCCGGCTCTGGTTTGATCGGGCACGCAGCGACCGTAGACGGCAGGGGTCGAGAGCCCGGCCGCGGGGCAAGCGATGACGGCATGAAGCGGAGGCAGGCCGGCCACCGGCTCGATCCGTTCACCGCGGCCGGCTGCAATCGCCGGGCTGCCGGCGAAGAACCAGGGGACATCGCTGCCGATACCGGCACCGATCTCCGCGAGTCGGGCCGTCGGCCAGTCGAGCCCCCAGACGACCGCCGCCGCGCGGAGCATCGCGGCGGCATCACTCGAGCCGCCACCGAGGCCGGCGCCTGAGGGGATTTCCTTGGTCAGTTCGACGTCGAGGCCGCGCTCGATCCCCGCCGCCTCGGCGAGGCGCCGCGCCGCGCGGACGACGAGATTCGAATCATCCGCCGGCACATCGCGGCAGAGCACCGCACCGGCAGGCTGGGCGAGCCGGCCACCGAAGCGGACGCGCAAGCGCACCCCGGGGGTGTCGACAGCCCGGACGACGAGCCGGTCGGCGAGCGACACCGGCACCATCAGCGATTCGATCTCGTGAAAGCCGTCGGATCGACGGGCGAGGATCGCTAGGGAGAGATTGAGCTTGGCAGGGGCGGCGATCGCGACGGCGTCGGGATCGTCGGGAAGCACAGCCATGCCCGCCGGGAGGACACGCGTCGCTGCGGTGGTTAGCGCCATGGAACACGGTCCCCGACGGGCTATGCCCCCGCCCCGAATAGACTCTCCCAAATCTGTGGAAAAGGTACCCACCCACCCCCGGACGGGTCAACCTCATGAGGGGTTTTCAGGCCATCCGGGGGCCCCGGCATCAAAGACGAGAGGGCGCGTGGCAGCGGCCACGGGGCAAGCCGAGCCGGGCCGACAGGTCGGCCGGCGACGAATGGCCGGTCGGGCGTCACGGACGGTCGGGCAGGAAAGGTCGGGCAGGAACGGCGGGGTTGCTCCACCGCGGGCTCGATCAGCGCCAGCCCGACACGAACACGACCGTCGCGAGAGCGAGCATGACACCGATCGTCACCAGTGTCGCCAGGAGCATGGCGATGCTCCGGCCGGCCCACAGATCGTCCTGGATCATCTCCGTGCGCTCCGCCCGATCGAACGAGGCATTCCACACCGGGAATGTCTTGTCGTCATAGACCCACTTGGTGCGTTCTTCGAGGCGGCGCTCGTTCATGGCGGAACCCTGGACGTCGGCGGGGGTTATGATTGTGGACCCGGAGCAAACCTTCAAACTGTACCCCGTCGCTGGTGGCGGCACCAGAGGATCGCCCGCCAGGCTCCCCCGCAGCCCTGTCGGGCGACGGCGGCCCCGCCAACAGCCCTCTTTATCCTCCCCATCCCCCCTCGCGATGGTCCCCTTCCCCGGGGCACGGTCCCTCCCATGCAGCACCATCTCCTCGACCCTGACTCCCCCCTTCTTTCCAGGCTAGCCGAGCTCGGCCAACCGGCCTGGCGGGCGAAGGCGGTGCGGCGCTGGCTCTACGGGAGCCGGGCGGCGAGCTTCGCCGACATGACCGACCTCCCCAAGGCCCTGCGCGAGACCCTCGAGGCCGAGTTCACTCTCTGGACGACAACCATCGCCACCCACTCGCAGGCGGAGGATGGCACGGAGAAGCTCTTGCTCGAGCTCCACGATCGGCAGCGGATCGAATGCGTCATGCTCCGTGACGGCGAGCGGCGCACCGTCTGCATCAGCTCGCAGGTCGGCTGTGCGATGGGGTGCGTGTTCTGCGCCAGCGGCATCGACGGCGTCGTCCGCAATCTCACCACCGGCGAGATCCTCGAACAGCTGCTGCGGCTGGCCCGTCTCCTCCCTGCCACCGAGCGGATCAGCCACATCGTGGTGATGGGGATGGGGGAGCCGCTGGCGAACCTCGACCGCCTCCTCCCGGCGCTGGCCGTTGCACAGAATCCGGAGGGGATGGGGATCTCGCAGCGGCGGATCACGATCTCGACCGTCGGCCTACCGGCGGGGATCGAGCGGCTGGTCGCCGAGAACCCCGGCTATCATCTCGCCGTCTCGCTCCACGTTGCGGACGACGACCTGCGGACGAAGCTCGTGCCGGTGAACAAATCGATCGGCCTGGCCGCGGTAATGGATGCGGCCGACCGCTACTGGGAGGCCTCGGGGCGGCGACTGACGTTCGAGTATGTCCTTCTCGGTGGCGTCAACGATTCCCAGCTCCAAGCCCGCGAGCTCGTCCATCTCCTCGGCGGCCGGGCGGCGCTGGTCAACATCATCCCCTACAACTCGGTGGCGGGGCTTCCGTACCGCGAGCCGTCGCAAGGATCGCGCGAGCGGTTCCTCGACGTGTTGCGCGAGGCGGGGGTGAATGTCCAGGTGCGGCGGCGGAAGGGAGCGCGGATCGACGCCGCCTGCGGGCAACTCCGCCGCATCGCCGC
>CAMBFA010000215.1 GCA_945865325.1 Candidatus Kuenenia stuttgartensis | reverse complement strand
TCGGCCCCGGGGGACGCCGGCGGGGGCCTCAGCGACGCCCAACTCTCCTCCCACCGCACCAATGACGGCCAGGCGGGGTGTGCGATGGGGATCGCGCTGACCCTCGTCCTCGTCTTCGCCCTCCTCATGGCCGCGGTCACGCTCTGGTTCGTGATCGGCCCCGGTTCACGGGGGGGAGCCTGGGACGACGGCGGCTTGATGGAGGAGCCGGGGTGATCGGGTAGACTGCTGCCAGCCGGGGGGGCGTAGTCGTCGCGGCGATTCGCCGTGGCCCCCTCCGCCGACGCCCCCGAAGGAAACCGTCATGCGCCGCCTGCCGCTGTTGTGCCTCGCGCTCCTCTTGGCCATCCCCACGGCCCGCGCCGAGGAGGGGGGCCCAGCCGATCTCCTTCCCAGCCTCGGTGCAATCCAACGGCTCGAACCGCGCTTCGACGGCCTGGTGCCGAAGGATGCCGTCATCGAGGTCCTCGCCAGTGGCTTCGAGTGGGCGGAGGGTCCGGTGTGGGTGAAAGGTGAGGGCGCCGTCCTGTTCAGCGACATCCCCCGCAACCGTGTCAATCGCTGGAAGCAGGGGGAAGGGCTGTCGACCTACCTCGAGCCGGCCGGCTTCACCGGCCCCGGCGCCTACGGCAACGAGCGCGGCAGCAACGGCCTCACCCTCGATCGCCAAGGCAACCTCGTCTCCTGCGAGCATGGCGACCGCCGCATCAGCCGGCTCACGCCCGGCGGGGGCAAGCGGACCGTCGCCGACAACTACCAAGGGAAACGGTTCAACAGCCCCAACGACGTCGCCGTCCACTCCTCCGGCGCGATCTACTTTACTGACCCCCCCTACGGCCTCCCCAAGGGCTTCGATGACGAACGCCGCGAGCTCGATTTCTGCGGCGTCTACAGGGTCACCCCCGACGGCACGGTGACGCTCCTGTGCGATACGATGACTCGTCCCAACGGGATCTGCTTTTCCCCCGATGAGAAGCGTCTGTATGTGGCCCAGTCCGATCCCCAGGCGCCGATCTGGAAGGTGTTCAATGTCCAGGCCGACGGTACGCTCGATGCCGGCAAGACCTTCTTCGACGGCACCAAGCTCTTCAAGGAACGAAAGAAGGGGCTTCCCGACGGGCTCAAGGTCGATACCTTGGGAAATGTTTTCGCCACCGGTCCCGGCGGCGTCCTCGTCATCGCCGCCGATGGCACCCACCTGGGAACGATCCTCACCGGTCAGGCAACGGCCAACTGCGGTTTCGGCGATGACGGCAAGACGCTTTACATGACGGCCGATTCCCACCTCTGCCGGATCAAGCTCTCGACTACCGGCCCCCTCCCAGGTCCGTGAGCCCAGGCCTTCGCCACCGACCATCCATGCCCCCCCCGCAGCCTTCACCCGCCAAGCCCCCCGCCCTTCCCCCATGGTGGGCGTTCTGTGGCCGTGCGGCGATCGTCATCCTCGAGATGGCGGTGATGGTTTTCTGCTTCTCCGGACCAATCGCCACCATCCGGGCTGATGTCCTCGAGTCGACCGGCTTCAATCGCTGGCGGATCGTCCTGCTGGCCCTCGTCGGGCTGCTCCTGAACCATGTCCGGAAGCATGCGGCGGAGTACCGGGATTCGCGATTCTCGCGCCCGATCCTCGCGTGGAACGGCCTGTCATCGGTCGCGCTCGTGGCCTGCCTGTGGGGGATGGCCGGCGGCTTCATCGAGCCGGTGCTGGGGCGGTGGGGGGAGTTCCTGCTCGTGATGGCGGTGGCGGCGATCTGGGGCGTGTCGGCGCTGGCCATGTGGCTGCCGAGACCGGGGCAGGTCCCGTATTTCGTCGGCTTTGCGGCCTTTGTCACGGCGATCTTCTGGGCCGCCCTCTATGTCGAGCGGTTCACCGGGCTGTTCTGGTCGTACACCGGGAGAACGACGGTCGATCTCGTCGAGACCCTCCTGACCCCGTTCGCTGGCGCTCCGGTCATCAGACCCGAACCCTTCGTCATCGGGACCGACGCCTTCAAGGTGGAGATCAAGAAAGCCTGCGGTGGATTCCAGGGGATCGGACTGATCTCGATGCTGCTGGGGGGCTATCTATGGTGGTTCCGCCAGATCCACCGTTTCCCGCAAGCGTTCCTCCTGTTTCCGATCGGCATCGGCATCATCTGGCTGGCCAACGCGGTGCGGATCACCGCCCTGATCCTCGTCGGCATCTGGATCGATCCCAAGATCGCCGTCGACGGATTCCACTCGCAGGCGGGCTGGATCTCGTTCCTCGTCGTCGGGCTGGGGACGATCTGGGTCGCGCAGCAGATGTCGTTTTTCTCGATTCGAGCCCCCGCTGATGATGTCGGTCTGCCGATGGCGGAGGCCACGAGCCCCGCTGGCGCCGCGATCGCAGCGCCGGTTGCGTCAGCGAAGACCGACGGCGATCTCGCGGTCACGCATGGGCCATCGGCCGTCGCCTGTCTGCTTCCCTTCCTCGTTCTCACCGCCGTCACGATCCTCACGCAGGCCTTCACCAGTGGCTTCAATTATCTCTATCCGCTCCGGGTGATCGCGGTCGCCGCGGTGCTCTGGTCACTGCGGCGGCACTACCGCCCCGGCCCCCAACCGCTCTCGGTGGTGGGGATTGGAATCGGAGTCGTTACGTTCCTGGTCTGGATGGCGCTCGCCCCCGCCGACGGTCTGGAGGATGCGGAGAAAGTCGCCGCCATGGATCCGGCCCAGCTGGGCCAGCCCTGGGCCCTGCTCTGGCTGCTGTTCCGACTGGCCGGATACACGATCACGGTGCCGATCGCGGAGGAGCTGGCGTTCCGCGGATTCCTCCCCCGCCGGCTTATCGACGACGACATCGAGCGGGTGCCGGTGGGGATGTTCACCTGGCTGTCGTTCCTCGCTTCGTCGCTCGCCTTCGGCGTCATGCATGGCGCGGATTGGCAGCGGGCGACGCTCGCTGGGCTGGCCTTCGCGCTGGCCCTCTACCACCGCCGCCGGCTCTCCGACGCGATCGTCGCCCATGCCACGACGAATGCATTTCTCGGGGGCTACGTGATCGCCACCGGCGCCTGGACGGAATGGGGCTGATGCGCCAAAGTCGGGCCGTCGTGCCACGTCCCCGGCGGCGCCGCGGGGGTCATTCCAAGTCGGCTTTCCTGATCACCTCGCCGTCATCGCGGCAGCCGAGATTGTGAAACACCCAGGGGTCGATCGAAAGCCGGATCGGCCGGGTCGCGCCATCGCCGAAGACACCGAGCATCACGTCGGGATGGGGCGAACCGAAGGCCAGCTCCTTGTAGCGGCCGGTGTCGAAATCACGGAGAAAGGGATCGCCGATGCGGCGCCGTGTGGCGTCGGCCACGGGCGGATATTCTCCTTCCACGTGGGCGATGCGCATCGTCGACCAGTCGGCGCTCTGGGCCCACCCCGGCAGCTCCCACCAGTCGCGGGGATCAGCGGTGGAGCTCCCCTGGGCGCAGGCTTTCTCGAGGATCGCCACGGTACTGGAAAGACCGTCGCTGACCATCGCCGGCGTCACCGGCCGCCAGGCTCGTGTCCCATGGCCCCCCTTGGCGATGATCCCCCGCCACGTGTCGCGGGCTTCGGCTGGCCGCGGCGGCTGGGCCGGATCATGCTCGAAAAAATACTCCCCAGCAGAATCTGTGGGTGACTTCCGGCTCTGGTAAGCGTCCCATTGCGTGAAGCAGGGCGAATTCGGTGGATGCTGATTCAAGCCCTTCGAAACAAACCCAACGTGGGAAGCGAGGGAGCGGGCGGAATGTCTGCGGAAATCACCAAGACCGACGTCGGCCTCGTAGCTGCGCTCGTCATCGCGATCATCACCCTCGGCCTGCAGCTTTTCGCCCCGCACTCTTTCCGTGCCCTCGACCCACGCGTCTGGTCGCACTCGGTGTGGCTCGGAATCAACGTGGCGGTGATCGTCGTCCTGGCTGTTCTCCGGGTCCGGCAGGGGTGAGGCGGTTCCGCCCCCGCAAGTGGACTGCCTTCGCGGCGGGACGCCCCGTCCGCGGGCCGCGTTTTCAGTCCCCACGGCGTATACTCCTAATCATGATTCCCTCCCCGAGTTCCACCTTATCCGAGCCCGTGCCTGCGACCGATGCCCCGTTTGCGCAGGCTGGGACGTCGGCCATGCTGGAGGCGCGGCGGCGGCATCAGCAGCACCGCGCTTTCGCCACGACGCCGCGAGAACGGCTCGCGGCCATGGACGCGATCATTCGCTCGTCTTGGGAGGTGCTCCGAGCCAATCCCGCCGCGCTTGCCCACTTCCAGCGGCGCAATCACCGCAAGCGGGCGATCCCGGCCGCGGAGTGATCCCCATGGCACCCGATCGAGGACTCCTCACGATCCTTGCGCGATACGGTGTCCCCTTCGTCATCATCGGAGGGCACGCGGTCAACTACCACGGTCACCTCCGTGCGACCGAGGACACCGACATCCTTTGGCTGCGGACGCCCGAGAACGAAGCCCGTCTGGTTGCAGCACTCGGGGAGATTGAGGCCGAATGGATCGGTGACGAACTCGATCCGGCCACCGGGATCGAGCGGACACACCCGGTGACGGCAGCCTTCGTCCGTTCGAAGCCTTTGATGATGCTCTGCACGTCGATGGGATATCTCGATCTGTTCGATTACGTTCCGGGAATACCCGATGCCTCGGTGGAGACGCTGATCGGTTCGGCGTGCGAGTTGGATGGATTACGCTACGTCTCCCTCGCCTGGCTGCGGCGGCTCAAGAGCGCGTCGGGACGCCCGCGCGATATCGCCGACCTGGAAAACCTCCCGATGGCGGACTGACAAGAGGGATCGGGGATGATCGCCCCCCTACTCCCAGGCGAACAGCCGCAGCCGGTTGCCGTCGGGATCGTGGGTGACGATCTCCGTAAAGCCTTCGTGCCCCGGGGGGGGCTCCTGGAAATCGGCGCCGGCCATCCGCAGCCGGTCGCGGCAGGCGGCCAGGTCGGCGACCTCGAAGCCAAGGCTCCAGCGCTGGCTCGCCGGGAGCGCCTCCGGTCGCTCGAGGATCGCCAGCCTGGCTGTGCCTGCCTGGAGGAGGGCGTAGCCGTCATCGAGGGCGCGGATCAGCACCCGCAGGCCGATCACATTCCGATACCACTCGACGAGCTCTCCCCACCGCGCCGTGCGCAGTTCGATCGAAAACAGCTCCGGGGGACCATGGGGGCGCACGGGTGCTGGCATGCCTCGGGGGGATCGGAGGGCTCAATCCGACCCGCGGGTTGTACCCGGCGAAACGGCAGCCAGACCAGCACCCCGTGGTGGAAACGGCCATCAGGGGGAAAAAGCCCCGCAACGCCCCCCACGACTGCTCTTCTCGATTTCCCGGCCACACCGGACAATTCCCCCTTCCGTTCTTTCCCCGTTTCCCTTTTCCCGGTCGAGCATGCCGCCAGTCCCCCCCGCCCCCTCCGATGATCCCTCCACCGGCCCTCTCCAGACCGGCGGCATCGCTGCCGGCCTGGAAAAAGCCCGGCGTGACAAGCTCCGCAAGCTCACCGAGCTCGGGCTCGACCCGTGGGGAAGCCGATTCGACGGGGCCGCGTCGATCGCCGCGGTGCGCGAGCAGGGGGAGCCCCTCAAGCGGCCCGAAGGGGAGCCGCCGGCGGACGATGGCCCCACCGTCCGCGTCGCCGGGCGGATCATGCTTCAGCGGAGCGCCGGCAGCCTCGTCTTCATCTCGCTTGCCGACCGCTCCGGTCGAATCCAGATCATGCTCGGGAAGAAGCAGGTCGGCCCCGAAAATTGGAAGGTGGTCGACTGCCTCGACTTGGGCGATCTGATCGGCGTCGATGGCCGGCTCGGCTATTCAAAGACCGGCGAGCTGACCGTGTTTGCCTCGGCGCTGACGTTCCTCACGAAGTCGATCGAGACGCCGCCGGACAAGTTTCATGGCCTGGTCGACACCGAGCTCAAGCAGCGGATGCGCTACGTCGACCTGATCCACGGCGAGGGGGTGCGCGAGCGGTTCATCGCCCGCAGCCGGATCGTCGCCTCGGTGCGGCAGACGCTCTTCGACCGCGGCTACCTCGAGATCGAAGGCCCGACGCTCCAAGACTCGGCCGGCGGTGCGGCCGCCCGCCCCTTCAAGACCCACCACAACGCCCTCGACATGGCGCTCGTCCTGCGGATCGCGCTGGAGCTCCATCTCAAGCGGCTCCTCGTCGGCGGTATGGAGCGTGTCTTCGAGCTGGGGCGCGTCTACCGCAACGAGGGGGTGAGCCCGCGGCACAACCCCGAGTTCACGATGCTCGAGGCCTATGAGGCCTACGGTGATTACGTCTCGATGATGGATCTCACCGAGGCGATCATCCGCGATGCGGCGAAGGTCGCCGGGACGCCGGCGACGGTGCAGTGGATGGGGCACGAGATCGATCTCTCCAAGCCGTTCCGGCGGGTGAAGTACGACGATCTCCTCCGCGAGGTGGTGGGCTGCGATCCGGCCGACCCGGCGAGCATCACCGCCGCGGCCGCCAGCCGCGGCATCGACACCGCCGGCCGCCACCCCGACGTCATCAAGAGCGAGCTTTTCGAGGCGACCTGCGAGTCGACCCTCTCGGCCCCGACGTTCGTGATCGACTATCCCGCCGCGATCTGCCCGCTCACCAAACGGAAGGCGGGGCA
>CAMBFA010000214.1 GCA_945865325.1 Candidatus Kuenenia stuttgartensis | reverse complement strand
CTGTTCATCCAGCCGAGATCAAGGAGAAGGATCGTGTTCGCCGTGCCGTCGCTGATCGCCCCGATCGACACGCCGATGGTCTGCGTGCCGGGAATCGGCTCAGGGGCATCGAAAAACATTCCCGGCCCGGCGGCGGCAACGTAGGGCGTGATCCCTTCCGACGGCGGGATCATGAAACTCGGGCAGACATAGATCCCCGGCATCCGCGGCAGGAGGGTAACGTTGTGCGGGCTGTCCCACGGCTCGTCGAGGTGGAACTCCCGGTAGAGCGCCTCCTCGCCGAGGTACGGAAGCAGTGCCACGCGCCAGCTCAACAGCGGCCGGCCGTCGGCCGCGACGATCGCCACCGGCATCGACATGTCCTTGTTGGCGCTGGCGGCGTCGTGGAACGCCAGGCCGATCTCCTTGACATGCTTGGTGCAGACGGCTCGGCGGGCGGCCTCCCGCGCCGCCTGCACCGCCGGCAGGAGGAGGCCGACGAGCACTGGCGACACGAACATCATCATCCCGCTGACGATGATCCCGATGAGCGCCAGCGACCGGCCGGTGAAGACAACCGGCGAACCGGCGCGTTGGCTCGCTTCGATCTGGCGCAGCCCCATCACGCCGCAGATCACCCCGGGGATCCCGGTCAGGCAGAAAAACGGACAGGTGAGCACGCCGAGCACGAGGCTCGCCAGTGCCAGGCGACTCTGCTTCGTGACCGCGGCCACGCCGGCCGGAGCATCGTCGAGCGAGAGAATGCGGCCGTTCGTCGGCTGTGGTGGCAGCGGTGGGGGGGATCCAGATTCCATCGTACGAGCCTCCAGGAATGAAAATTGGCTTGAAAACTGTCTTGAAAGCGGGCTCTTTGAAAGCGGGATCGAACGTCGAACTGCCTGCTCGAACCCTCACGGCGGACCGTTGACGAACCAGCCGATGCCGAGGCCGACGTAGCGCACGACGGCCACCGACACGCCCCCCATCGCCAGCCATTCGACCGTCCGCTCCACCGACCAGCGCCCCGGATCGATCCCCGCCAGCGCGATCGCCAGCAGCCAGACGACGGCCACCGCCGCCATCGCGGCGAGGATCACCCCGGCCCAGTTCACCCGCCAGGCCGCGCGGAGATCGCCATCCATCACCAGCGCCAGGCTTGTCGTCATCCCGCAGGCCGGGCAGGGAAGGTGAAACATCGTCTGGAATTGGCAGGGGGGAAGCCCGAGTTGCCGGTGCGTGCCCGCAGCCCGCGGCCGACCATCGGCTTCGTAGGGGGAAAGCCACGCCGCCACGACAAACGCGCCCAGCCCCAGCGCCGCCACGACCGCGGCAGCTCGGCGCGGGGAGCGGTGGCAGGGAAGCGGCGGGAGTGGCGTAGGGAGGTCGGGCACGAGTGTCACCGATCGACCACGATGCAGCCGGCGATCATGTCGTGGAGGGTCTGCCGCTTCTCGGTGAACAGCGGCATCAGGAGGCCGATGCCGAGGCTACAGGCGGTAAGGATGTGGGCGAAATACCGGCCGAAAGCCCGGCCGACGGTGAGCCGGCGACCATTCTGGTCGGTGACCTTGATGCCGACGATCTGCTTCCCCCAGGTCCCCTGCTTCTCCGACGTCTCGAGGCCGACGTAGTAGCAGACGCCGATCAGCAGCCCGAGCAGATTCCCGATCGATTGGGCGACTGCTGCACCGGCCTCCGGTCCGAGAGCCGCGAAGAGGACGAACCCGAGTGGGACCGCTAGGATCAAGCCAAAGACCGTGATGAAGATCAAGTCGAGGATATAAGCCCCGACGCGGGGGAGATAATCGGCGTACACCAGCCGGTCAGGGGCCGCTCCGTCGGCCGCCGCCGTGCCATCGGCCGTCGGTGACTGGTAGGGATTCCACGCTGCCGGCCCGCCATCGGCCGCGGAGGCCCGCACTGCCGGCAACAGCCCCTGGACCGTCGCGCAGTCGACCCAGTCGGCCATCCCCTCCTTCCACACCAGGTCGCCCGCGGAAAGGTCGCCGCGCTCGACCATCGCCTGGAGTTGATCGCTCGAGTATGGGCCCGATGTCTGCCCGCCGCGTCCCACATGCCACTGCGCTGCCATTGTTTCTCTCCCGGAGTCGGTTGCCTGGATTCGAGATGCGACTGCCCATCCCCCTGAAGGAGGAGAATCATCTCCCCCCGCCTCGCCTGTCAAGGAGTGCTGGCGCGGGCCCGGCAAGATTACAACCGTTTGCGCGCCTTGATCGCCAGGTATTCGTTGACCAGCGACGCGGTCAGCTGTTCTGGGAGGCAGTCGAGAGTCAGCACGCCGGCGCGCTCGAGGTCGGCGAGGACGCGCTGCCGCCAGACGAGGATGTCGGCGGCGGCGGCGGCGACATGGAAGCCGACCGTGCCGCGCTCCCCTCCGAGCTTGCCCGTGGGCCCCTTTTGCCCGGCCGCAAGCCGATCGGTGAGGGCCCGATCGCGGAGACAAACGACCAGCGGCAGATGCCGGCCGACCGTCGGCAGGACATGGCGACGGATCCGTTCGGTGTTGCGATCGTCGATGACGTTCGTGAGGAGAACGAGCAGGGTTCGCTTCCGGCAATGATGGCCGAGATGGATCAGCGCCTCGTCGAACCGGCTCTCGACGAGCTCCGGCTGAACATCATGCGTGGCGGCGATCATCCGCCGCAGTTGCCCCTGCCCTCCGCGCGGCGGCATCCAGCGGAGGATCCGATCGGAAAAACAGAGGATCCCCACCTCGTCGCGGTGCTCGATCGCCACGTAGGCGAGTGTTAGCGCCGCATCGAGCGCCGCGTCGAACATCGTCAGGCCGTCGTTTTGGTTGACCATCATTCGCCCACAATCGAGGGCAAACACCACCCGCTGGCTCTGGTTCATCTGGAAGTCGCGGACGGTGAGCTTCATCCGCCGGGAGGTCGCCCGCCAGTCGATCGCCTTGAAGGAGTCGCCGGCGGAGTAGTCGCGGAGCCGCTCGAACTCGTTCTCCGTTCCCACCCGCCGCGTGCGGCGCACGCCGAGGAGCGACATCTTGTTTTGGCGGGCGTAGAGGGCGAAGCGGCTAATCTGCCGCAGCGCCGGGTAGACCTCGATCCGATCGGCGACCGGCAGGCGGTGCGTCACCGACCACAGCCCAAGCCGGCTCCCCCCGCGGAGATCGATCCACTCGAGCAAAAAGCTCCCCCGCTCGTGTGGGAGGACGACGTGACTGGTGCGCCCCAGGGAGCGCCCCGTCATTCGCAGGCGCGACGGCGGCTCAAGCGACTCGATCACCCCGCCGACATCGTCCCGGATGTCGATCTCGTGGGCGCGACGCGAACGGTTCTCGATCACAAGGCCGATCCGGTGGCGCTCCCCACGCGTGGCGATCGGCCCGAACTCCCTCCGCGCCTCAAACCCGGATCGGCGCGGGAGGGTCGTCGCATCGCCGATCGCCATCACGGCGAGGAGGAGATCGAGGACGACCACAACAGGCCACGCCTCCGGCACCGCAAACAGCAGCAGCGACGCCGCGAGCGGGAGGATGGCGAGTTGGCAGAGCTTCGTCGTGGGGGCGATCACAGCCGCGGCACCTCGATCGTCCGCATCAGGGCCTCGAGCGCCCCGTCGACGGAGTTCCCCGCGACCTCCGCCTCCGGGGAGAGGATCACCCGGTGCCGCAGCGCCGCCGGCACCAGTTCGGTGACATCGTCGGGGACAACGTACGACCGCCCCGCGAACGCCGCCACGACGCGGGCCCCCGTCACCAGCGCGATCCCGGCGCGCGGGCTGGCCCCGAGGGAAAACGCCGGCCACTGCCGCGTCTTCCGCACGATGGCGCTGCTGTAGCGGATGATGGCGTCGTCGACCCGGACCTGCCGGCAGAGATCCTGGACCGCGATCACCCGGGCCGGGTCGAGGAGCGGCCGGATCGTCGTCGCCAGTTGCGTCTCGAGCGGATCGGGGCGGCAATGAAGACGCAGAATCGCGTCCTCCTCAGCGGCCTGTGGGTAGTCGACGATGATCTTGAAGAGGAAGCGGTCGAGCTGGGCCTCAGGGAGATGGTAGGTCCCCTCCGACTCGATCGGGTTTTGCGTGGCGAGAACGAGGAACGGCGGCTCGATCCGGTGGGTCGTGCCGTCGACGGTGACGCGCCCCTCCTGCATGATCTCGAGGAGCGCCGCGTGGGTCTTCGCCGGCGCCCGGTTGATCTCGTCGGCGAGGAGGATGTGCGTAAACACCGGCCCCGGGCGGAAGCGGAAATCCTGCGTCCGGGCGTCGAACACCGGCTGCCCGGTGATGTCGGAGGGCATCAAGTCAGCCGTGAACTGGATCCGGCCGAATGAGCAGCCGAGCGTCTCGCCGAGGATCCGCACCAGGAGCGTCTTCCCCAGGCCGGGCACGCTCTCGATGAGGACATGCCCGCCGGCAAACAGGGCCACCAGCGCCTGGCGGACGAGCGCCTCCTGCCCGACATAGAGCTTCGCCGCCTCCGCGAGGAGGCTGTCGATCGTCCGGCTGACCTCGGCAAAGCGGGCATCCTCCCCGTGCTCCGCCGCCGACTGCATCCCATTCTCCCCACCGGCAGACTCTTCCGTCATTGCGTCCTCGCTTCAGGTTGGATGTCGAGCTTCCCCTTCTCCGGCCGATCCCCGCCACCGTGGCCCGCCCCCGGCCGGCCGATCCGATCCCATTCCGCCAGCAGCGCGGCCGACGTGGCGGTGTCGCCCCCCTTGGCGAGGAGGCGACCGAGCGCGTCGACATGATGGCCGAAGTCGCGCACGGCAGCGGCGGGGCGGACGCGGGCCCGGCCGAAGATCGGCGCCCGCGACCAGCAAAAGAGGAGGAGGCCGAGGAGGAGGTGCGCCGCGATCCAGGGGTGCGGCGGCACGGTGACCAGCCGCCACGCCGCTGCCGTCTCCTCGTCGTCGCGGCTCCCCGGGCGCCCCTGTGCCGAGCCGAACAGGGCCACCTCCGCCCCGACCGGCACCAGGTCGACGAGGGCCGCGGCGATCTGTCGATTGCCGCCATCGACCAGCCCCGCATTGAGCAGCGGCATGTCGGAGCCGAGCACGAAGATTGTGTCGCCACTGGTGTCGTCGATCGACCGGACAAGGAGCGCCGCGCCGTCGACCTCCCACTCCACCCCATCGGCGGCGCCGGGATCGATACCCCGGCGCCAGGTCCAGTGACCGAGGAGCGTGGTCCCCTCTCCGTCGCCGCCGGAGCGGATCGTGACGTTGATCGCCCCGCCATCGCTCCCCTCCGCGCGGACAATCAGATCGGCGGCCGAGAATGGTGCGATCAGGGTCGAGGCAGGGAGATCGCGGTACCACTCCTCGAGGGAGTCCTTGGCCTGCTCGAGGTTGTCGCGGGCGCGCTGACGCTGGATGGCGGTCAGATCCTCGCGGCCGGCGACGAACCGCCAGTAGTCGACGGCCCAATCGCCGTCGCGCCCCACGAGGAGGATCCATTGGGAACCGGGCCGGGCGAGGAAGCTCTCGAGATGCCCCGCGGCCACATCGTCGATTGGGCCCGGGCCGTCGACGAACACGATCGCCGCGTCGCGCTCTGCCAGGGCCGATTCCGACACCCTCGCAGCCGCGCTCACTGAATGCCCCCGATCGCGGAGCAATCCGACGAACGCCGACACGCCGTTGAGGCTGTCGCCGAGGATGTCGCCATGGGAGGAGGGGGGCTCACGCGTGCACCCGGCGGCCATGAGGAGGGCTGCGGCGAGGAGCGCCGACACGATCGGGGCGTGCCCCCGGGAAGCGACGGTCTGGCAGGGGGGCGGAGTCATGCGGCGGCCTCCGTGGCGGCGGAGTGGATCCGGTGGCGCTGGCTCCACACCTCGTCGAAGGCCTCCGCCGAGACCGGGAGCCGGCCGAAGCGGGCCCGTTCGGAGAGGCGGGCCGTGTGGCGGAAGAGTTCGGCCAGAAGCGGGGCCCGCGCGGCGACATCGGCGGCATAGCGGCGGTTGGTCTTCCCCTGCGCCAGCTCGATCACCCCGCCGCGGTGGAGCTCCACCAGTTGCCAGGCATGGTAAAGGATCGCCGCCGCGGCATGATCCCCCGCCGCCAACCGGGCTGCGATGAGAGAGAGAAGATTGTCGACGTCGGCCCGGGCCTGCACGGGCAGGGTTTCGAGGTGCTCATCATTGAACACCGCCGCCGCGGCGGGGCCTTCGATCTCCTCGTTCACCACCGGGTCGAATCCATGGCGGAGGACGACCCAGGCGACCGCCGCGACCGCGGCGAGGAGAAGGACGATCATCCCCCCTTTCGCGACCGTTCCGAGCGCCGTGAACTCGGGGAGGGAGAAATCCCACGCCGACTCCCGCGCGGTCGAGCCTGACCGCCGCGTCCCCGTTTCCGTCGAACTGCCGACGACCGGACGGAAGCCGTCGCTCCCGGCGTCGTACCAGGGGAAGCGCTGCTTCACGACCGCCTTCTGCGCGGCCCGCGCGGTGGCTTCCCCCTCCTCTTCCGCGCCGACCGCCGCCGCTGGCGCCATCAGCAATGCCACGATCACGATCACCGCCGCCGCGCCGCGCCACCGCTCGAGCCCCACGTAGGTGGCCGGATTGCGGAGCTTCAATTCAATGTCCCAGCCCTCGTCGCGGATCCGCGTGTCGATGTAGGTGACAAACCGAAACACCGTGACAAGCGTCATCACGCCCCACCAGGC
>CAMBFA010000213.1 GCA_945865325.1 Candidatus Kuenenia stuttgartensis | reverse complement strand
TGCGCCGACGCGAGAAAAACGCCAACAAAGCGGGTGCGGGGCGTTTCCAGAAACCCGCTCCGGACGCCCGGGCCCGCTCCTCCCGAGACTCACGAGTCGCTCATCTGCCGGAAGACCGTCGGCGAAGTGCCATTGACCGGGCTATCCTTGCCCGCGTCTCCTTGGGGTGGGGGGAGGAAAAAGCTTCTTCCCCTCACCCCCTCTTTTCCGGTGACGCATGGCCGCCGCTGCCCACTCCGATTCCACCGCGGCCTTCCGCGCCCGGGCCGCAGGGCTCGAGGCGGCTGGGCTGCCGGTGGCGTGGGCCGGCCCAGCCGCGACGGCGGCGCTGGCCGATGCGGTGCGGCTCGGGGCCGATGCCGACAGGATTCTCGAAGCGGCCGTCCGCACCGGGCAGGACGCGGCGACGCGGGCCCGTGGAGCCTGGCGGCCATGGTTTTATCCGGCGATTGTGTGTGCCGGCGCGGCCCTCGGTGCGGCGCTTCTGGGGGCTGGTCTGACGCCGCTGTTTGAAGGGGTGTATGCCGAGTTCCACGTCCGGCCGAGGAGTGGCCTAGGGCTCCTCGAGGCCGCCCGGTCTGCGGCGCCCTGGCTCCTGGCGGTCATGATCGCGGCGCTCGCCATCGCCTGGTGGGCCGCGACGGCGCGCCGCTCCCGGTCGGTCGGGCCCGATTCGCTCCGGGCGGCGCTCGGGTGCGAGACGCTCGCGGCGCTTGCCGACGCTGGCGTCCTCTCCGAGGAGACCGCAGCCGTGGCCGAGGCGTTCGGGATCGGGGCGGCGGCCTCTACGCCTCCACTCATTCCTTGGGCCACCGGCCTCGATCTCGGCGGCGTGCCGCGCGGCGAAGCCCTTCGGCAGGCGGCCAGAGTGGCCCGGGCGCGTGCTGCCCGGCGCGACGGCGAAGCGCGCCAGTTCGGGCGGATCGTCGTGGCGCTCGTCATCGCCGGCCTTGCCGTCCTCGCCTACGCCCTGGTTCTCTTCCTTCCGGCAATCGATTTCTTCATGGCGATCTCCGAAGCCTCGGCCAGCCGCTGAAGCTTTGCGGAAAAACCGACCCATGGCTCCCCCCGATACCACCGCCGCCTCTGCCGCCACAGCCGCGCTCGGCCCCTGGATCGGCCGTGCGCTCGAAGTCGGCGGCGGGATTATCCCCGCACTGCGGGCCCTTGGCGTTGAACTCCCGCCGCGCCGCCGCGCTGCCTGGGACGAGCTCTGCGAGACGCTCACCTCGGGGGATGCCTCGAGGGCAAGCCGGGCCCTCGAGCACGATCCCGACACCTGGATCCCGCTCCTCACCGCCGCGGCCCCCGGCGCGACAACCGGTGACGGGGCCTCGGAGGCCGCGTTCCTCGCCCGGGCCGTCGATGTGGTCGTGACGGAGGATTCGAATAGTCGGTGGTGGCTGCCGCTGGTCTATCCGTTCTTCGTGACGCTTCTGGCGGTTGCCGTGACGTCGTTTCTGGCCCTGCTCGTCGTGCCTGAGTTTGAGAAACTCCTCTCCGATTTCGGGATGCGGCTGCCGCTGGCCACCGAGGCGCTGATCGGATTCTCCCACTTTCTCAGGGAGGGTTGGGGGGGGCTGCTTGCGGCGGCGGCCGTGGCGACGGCGCTGTGGCTGACAGTCGGCCGCTGGTGGCCGTCGTGGCTCCGCCTCCCCGGCAGCCGGTTCGCACAGTCGGGGCGATTCGCCCGCTTCGCCGCTGATCTCCTCGCCGCGGGGGTGCCACAGCCGGTGGCACTCGCCGTGGCGGCCCGTGCGGTCGATCCACAGGACAGGACGACCGCAGCCGACGAGCCCCCCCGCTGGCTCTCCGCGACCGTGCGCCACGCCCTCGATGGGAATATGCCCGCGGCCACGCGGGTCCGGCTCCTCGACCGGATCGCCACCTGCCATGACCTCCGGCTCGCCGCCAGCCGCTCCTGGATCTCCTGGTTCCTCGGGCCGGTGGCCGTGTTCGTCACTGGCCTCCTTGTCTTCCTCATGGTCCTCGCCCTGTTCGCGCCGCTGATTAGTTTGGTCACCGACCTGTCCTGACGCCGTTGCTTCCGGTGCCCCGATGTCGCTCTTCCCCACCTTCGCCAAGTTCGTCGCCGCCCGCGGGATCGACTCCCGAGCGACGCAGCTGGGGCTCTTCCCCACGCTCTTTGGCGTGTTCCTGCCGACGTCGTCGGGGCAGCGGCGGGCGCTGGCGGAATTGCTCGCCTTGGGGCTCGACGAGGGGCTTCCGCTCGCCCCGCTCCTTGCGGCCTGGGCCGCCGATGAACGTGGCTGGCAGGCCGCGAGGGTGAGGAAGCTCGCCAAGCTCGTGGCAGCAGGCATGCCGCTCGACGCGGCGCTTTCGCGGGTTCGCGGAGCCCTCCGCCCCCAGGATGCGACGGCGCTTTCCGTAGCAACAACGCTCCACGGCAATGCCACCGAAGCGATCGCCGGCTTCAGCGCACCGGCGGCCTCGACCGAGCCGGTGGAGCGGGGCATCCGCTGGGGTCTGGGGTACGCGGCGACGCTCCTCCTCGTGAGCCTGCCGATCTTGACCTTCGTGATGGTCAAGCTCCTGCCGATGTTCAGGAAGATCTTGGAAGACTTCGGGATGGAGGAATCTCCCTGGATGACACTCCTGCGGTGGCTCGGCAACTCCTTCGTGAACTATTGGTTTCTCCCGTTTCTTGCGATCCTCGTTGCCGGGATTGCATCCCGCCTCGCCCCACGGGCCTGGGCTGGGCTGCGGCGGACTTTGGGCCTCGGCGGCCTGGGAGTGCTCGGCGACGCCCGAGCCGCCGATTGGCTCGGCAGCCTCGATGTGGCGGCGCGGGCTGGGGAAGGGGAGGAGCAGGCCGCAGCGGCGCTGGCATCGGGAACGATCGACCGGGGCTTGCGCTCGACGCTCAAGGAGAAAGCGCAGGGCCCAGGCCTGGCCGCCCGATCGAGCCGAGCGGGAGTCCTCTCGCCGGCCGAGGGCGCAGCCCTCGATGCCAGCCCCGAGGCCGGCTGGGTGACGCGGGCGCTTGCGCGCCGCCACCGGGAGCGGATCCTCGAGCGGATGTGGCTCCTCTCCGATTTGATCCTTCCAGCGTTCGTGATGGCGATGGGAATCTTCGTCTTCATCCTCGCCATGGGAGTCATGGAGCCGCTCTTCAATCTCATTCGGGGGCTCACCTAATGACCACGCTTCGCTCTCCACGCCGCGTCGATCTTCGGGACATGACGCGCCGCGGGGTCACCCTCTTCGAGCTCCTCGTCGCCTTCGGGATCCTCTCCGTCATCATCTCGGTGTCGGCGGGGCTCCTCGTCCGCCACGGCCGGCTGCTCGTCTCAGGTCGCAACCAACGCCTCGCGGTCGAGGAGCTCGCCAACCGGATGGAGCTCCTCCATACGCTCCCCCCGACCGCACGCGAGGCCTTCCTCGCTGCCCCCGCGCCGTCCCCCTTCGCCGCAGCGCACCTCCCAGGGGCGATGCTCACCGCCGCAGCCGCCGCCCCTGACGACGACGGCCTGCAGCGGATCGAGCTGGCGATCGAATGGAATGAACCTAGCCGCCGCGGCCATCCGCTCCGCCTTGCCGGATGGCTCCGGCCTGCTTCAGGGGAGCAAACGCCATGAAGACCATGAGACCCCCGATCTCCGGTCGACGTCCGCCGCGGGGCATCTCGCTCATCGAGCTTCTCATGGCGATGGGGGGAGTGAGCCTCATCATCACCTCGAGCGCTGTGCTCCTCCACGGCGTGATGCGCGCCCAGTCGGAAAGCCGCCGATTCTTCGACGACGAGCGGACCAGTGCCCGCCTCGCCCGCCAGTTCCGGGCCGATGTCCATGCCGCGGCCCAAGTCGCAGCCCAAGTTGCGGCGACGGCCGGGGAACGGCTCGTGGCCTTCACGCTCCCCGATGGCCACACGATCGAGTACCGCCACACGGCCGACCGTCGCCAGATCCAGCGGCGTCTCCTTGCCCCCGGCAATCCCGTGCCGACGGGGCGCGAGGACTATTCCTTCGCAAGCGCCTGTGCGGCGGTCGTGACCGTGGCGCAGAAACAGATTCATCTCGAGCTCGGAGCCGAGGGAGCAGACGGAGAACTCGCCCCCCCGGGGGTCGTGCGGCCGCCACGTTCCCCCGCCGAGGCGAAAAGAAAGCCGCCGGCGCTCGTCGTCGAGGCAGATCTCGGCCGCGACCTGCGTTTCCTGCCGGCGCGTGACGGGGAGGCGCAACCATGACCCACCCTTTCTGCCATCCGCTGCGGCCGCAATCCCGTCGTGGGGCGACGCTCGTCGCCGTCCTGGCGGCGATGGCCATTGTCCTCATCATGCTCGGCGGCATGCTGAAGATCGCCCTGCTGGGGCGCCGTCAGTTCCTCAAAGAACTCGAACTCCGTCAGGCGGAGTGCCTTCTCGAAGCCGCCGCCGAGCGGGCCGTCTCGCGTCTCCGCGCCGAGCCAGGCTGGACCGGCGGGCGCACGACGGTGGCTTCCGAGGCAATCGTCGGGAGAGGGGACGCGGAGGTGACCACCGCGGTCACTCCCAGCGACGACGGCGTCTCGCTCGGCCTCGTCGTTGAGTATCCCGTCGGTCGCCCCGATTCGGTCCGCCGCGAGCGCGTTATCCGCGTGGCCCGGGAGGCTTTCACACCGAATCAACTCCCCACCATTCCACCATCCACCGTTCCCGAACCATCTCCTGCCGTCACCCCGGAGGCTCTGCCATGACCACCGACCATTCCCACCGCCGGCTGCGGGCGTTCACGCTCGTCGAGCTGCTTGTCGTCATCGCCATCATCGGTACGCTTGTCGGCCTCCTCCTCCCGGCCGTCCAGGCCGCCCGCGAGGCAGCGAGGCGCTGCTCCTGCTTGAACAACACAACGCAGCTCGGCCTCGCCCTCCACAACCACGAGTTCCATACCGGCCACTTTCCGTCCGGCGTCATCAATCCCGACGGCCCGATCAGAAACGAGGCCGTCGGCCAGCATCTCTCCTGGACGGTGCAGGTGCTCCCCTACATGGAGCAGAACAGCCTCTTCCGGATGTTCGACCAGCAGGCCGGCGCCTACGCCGAGGTCAACGACAAGCTGCGACGGTCGAATATCGCGGTGCTGCGTTGCCCGTCCTCCCCCGGGCCAAGGGGCGGCGACCAGGGTGGCACCCCGATCGGATGGTCGAGCTACGCCGGCTGCCATAACTCGATCGAGGCGCCGATCGACGTCGGCAACGACGGCCTCCTGTTCCTCAACAGCCGGATCCGGTTCGACGACATTCTTGACGGCAGCTCGCACACGCTCCTCCTCTCGGAGCACGTCTTCGAAGATCCCATCGACGGTGTCTCCCCGGTCGAGCTTGGCTGGCCGTCGGGGACACGGGCGACGCTGCGAAACACCGGTCGAATCGAGCCGCTTTCGAAGAGGAGGTTCACCGGCCTCGTCGAGGATGAGCCGGCCGAGAAGGGCCCGCTCACCGTCGGTGGTTTCGGGTCGTATCACCCCGGCGCGTCGGTGGTCTCAATGGCCGACGGCTCGACCCGGGCGATGTCCGACTCGATCAATCTCGAAGTGCTCCACGCCCTCGGCAGCCGGGCTGGCGGGGAGCTTCCCAACGCCGAGTGGTGAGCAACGCCACCGCTCCCCGGGGCCCGGTGACGTTACCGTCACCGGGCCAAAGGAGTCAGATCGTCATCCCGGGGCGATCGCGCGGCGGCGGGACGGGGCAGGTGCGGAGGTAGGCGAGGATGTCCGAGAGGTTCGCCGTCGCCAGTGCCAGACAGGAATCGGCACCGCCGTAATACATCCGGATCACGCCAGTCGCCTCGTCTAGGATCCAACCACAGGGGAAGACGACGCTGTTGACATCCCCTTGGCGCTCGTAGGGGAGCTCCGGGGCGAACACCCAGTCGTCGCTGCGGCGGATGACGCGCCACGGCTGCTCGAGGTCGAGCAGCGCAAACCCGAGCCGGTAAAGGCAGCCGCCGGCGGTGTGGCGGACGCCGTGGTAGAGGAGGAGCCAGCCGTCAGGCGTCTCCAAGGGCGGGGGGCTCAGGCCGATCTTGTTGGCGTCCCACCACGCTCCGCGGCGGGCATGGAGGAGCACATGGTGATCCCCCCAATGCCGCAGGTCGGGGGAGAAGGAGAGCCAGATGTGGGCGCCGGAGCTGCCCGCCGCTCAGGATAGCCCGGCCAATGGCACGTCCGGAACCGATTCCCAGCTGATGAGCGGCTCGTGAGCTGAGGGCGGGGTCTTCCTGGCCCTAAAAGTCGTTCCAGGAACGCCGGGCTTACCACTTGAAGTGGCGTTTTTCTTACCGTCGGCGCGGAGTCTCTCCGAGTCGGGCCGCGCGGCGGCTGCGTTGATGCCTCGTGTCCGGCACCGGTCAGAGGCTGTGGATATCGATCGCGGGCAGCTCGTCGGGCGACGCTTGAAAGACGTGGCGGTCGTCATGGACCTGCACGAGTTCACCCCAGTCGGTGGGCTGGCCTCGGGCGGGAGAGAGGGGAGGCGGCTCGAGCGGTTCACCCAAGTGTGTGAGGATCTTCCGGATCGGCCCCGGCTCCGTGATGAACGCGATCAGCCGGATGTCGCCGCCGCACGCTGGGCACTCAGGCGGAAACTCCTCACCCACCCGGGCCATCAGTTTCGCCCAGGCAATCCGAGGTTCTTCGGGACTTTTAGTGGCACTGTAACTGCTGCTTAAGATCCAGTTTGCCGCAGAAGAACAGGATTCGCGTTCGATAATTGGTGAACGAGCGGAAGCCACGGGCAGCGTACTTCAAGGCTTGGATCACGCTGTTGAAGCCTTC
>CAMBFA010000212.1 GCA_945865325.1 Candidatus Kuenenia stuttgartensis | reverse complement strand
CGCCGTAGCCCATGTCGTCGGCGTAGAGGATGACGACGTTGGGCGCGGGATCGGCGGCCGCCAGCGGCGCGGCCGCAGCCGCCAGCAGAGCGACGATGAGTAGCAGGGGCCCGAGGATCCTTTTCACGGCCACGGCCACGGCCACGGCCACGGCCACGGCCGGGGCACGGCGAACGGTGGCGGCGGCCCAGCGGAGACGGCTCATGGGGATGGGGCCTGCAGGGCAGGGGGCTCGATCGCAACGGCGTGGAAGGAGAGGGCGGCGATCCCGTTGGTGCCACGGAGAACGCGCTGCGGCTGCCACTGCCGGTCGACAAGATAGGTGATCGTCGTGGCGTTGCAGCCCGGGGCGACGGCGAGATGGAGCGTCGAGCCGGCGGCGTGGCCAGAGCGGATCCCCCCCGGCTCACCATCGAGGCGGAGCTCCGACACCGTCGCATCGTCCCACACGACCGGCTGGCCGAACTCAAGGACGATCTCGGTTCGACTCGCGTCGGCGTAGCGGGCCGAGAGGAGATCAGGCGCTGTCACCGGCTCCGCGAACGTGGTGCCATAGCAGGCCTGGTCGACCAGCGGCGCCATCAGCCGGGCCATTTCGGCGTAGCCCGCCGCCGGGTAATGGCAGCCCCCCTCGGGGCGGATGCCGAGGGTCGACATCACCGACATCCGCGCGAAGTCGCGAGGGAGGGTCCGCTGAATGTCGCGGAGCCGGTCGCTGGCGGGCGTGCCCCCCTGGCTGCAGGCGTTGGGCCAGATCTGGAAGAGGAAGATGTGACCGAGGTTCGGCATGTCGCGCTGCCAGTGCGCGGCCAGCTCGTGAAAGAGTTGCCGATAGGTTTCGCTGCCGTAGCCACCATCGGGCCCGTCGGCCCCCTGATCGGCCTCTCCTTGGTGCCAGAGCACCCCCCGGATGCCGTGGGTGAGCCGGGCGGCCCGCACCCGGGTGAGGAGCCGGCCGTAGATCGTCGCCGGGTTTGTGCGCTCGGCGGAGTCGGGGAGATGCTGGTCGATCCGCGTGCCGCCGACGGCGCCATTGAGGATGCAGACCGGTATCTGGTGGGTCTCGACGAGATGCCGGGCGAGGTCGATCCCCCAGTATCCGATCTGGTGCTTTCCCCCCTCGCGCCGCACGGCGTCTCCCCACCCCGGTTCGAGGCTCCCCTCCATCGCGCCGAAACTGCGGACCCAGCTGCGGTCCCGTGGCTGCGGGCCGTCATCGACTCGGTCCGCCCCCCAGTCGCTCGCCACCGTGTTCGACTGGCCGTCCATCAGATAGGCGTCGCCACAGAGGAGATCGTCGGCGGTGTGGAGGATCGTTTTCGTGCCCTCACGCACCACCCCGAACTCGACCCGGTAGCGGACGAGCCCCGGCGCCAGCGGAATCGCGAAGGCGTAGCGGCCTACCGCATCGGGCTCAAGCGACCAGGAGTCGGCAAGCTCCCCGTCGGCGAAGAGCACGAGGAACACGCTCTCGGCCGGGGCGTCGAGCCGGCCGCGGAGGTGGAGCGTGCCGACGTTTTTATCATTGCGGGCAAAGAACTGCCGATCGACCGGTTTTTCATCGGCGTCGAGCTCGTCCACGGGGCGCTCGACCCAGGCGTCGGTGGCCGGTTCGGTGACGGCGATCTCCGTCTTGGCCTCGACGGCCGTGCCGCCGTTGTCGATCCGCGCTGTCACCGTGAGCCGGCCGCTGTTGTGGCTCCGCTGGAGGATGAGTCGGCCGGGAGTCTCGTCCCTGATCACCGCCATCCCGTCGGTCTGCCAGCGGACATTCAGCCCGCCGGCCTCCGTCGCCTCGAGCGCGGCGAGGTTCGAGATCCGCGGCACGACCTCGATCTGCTCCCGGCCGTCCCACGTCGCCGGGGCCTCGAGCGTGAAGACCGGGTCGGGGATCGTCTCGCGGATCTCAATCGGGAGATCGATCGTCTTGGTGTTGTTCGGATAGACGGCGCAAAACCGGAGCGTGGCCTGCTCGTTCCCTGTCACCCGCCCGGCGTCGACGTCGCAGTGAAGCGTGTCGGTGGCGACGACCGTTTCCTCGCCACCGCGGGCGAGGATCCAAGAAACTTTCATCGCCCCGCCAGCCCGGGCGGTGAACGTGGCAGTCTCCCCTTCGGCGATCTCGAGAGCCTCGGGGGAGACGGCGAAATCAAGGCCCGGTTGCACGAGATGGCCGACGAGCGACTGGAGTGGCTTTTGGTTTTCGTACTCGAGCTTCGCCCAGGCGGCGGAGCGAGCGACATTCGAGACCCGCACCTCGTCGACGTCGCCGGCGAAGTCGTACTGGTCATACCAGCCGCCGATCCACATCCGCGCTGGGGTCGCGATCTTCAAAGGGGCCGAGTCGGTGCGCGTCGTACCGTCGAGGACACCGTTGACATAGAGGAGCGATTCCCCTTTGGTGTAGGTGTGAACGACATGCACCCACGCAGACTTCGCCAGCCGCGTCTCCCCGGCGACGTCGGCGCCGGAGAAATAACATTCCATCCGGGCGTGGGGGGGGCTGCGGAAGTTCATGATCACCTTCCCCTGCGCCGCCTCGTTGCCCCAGCCGAAGACCCGGCCATTGGAGACCTCCGAACGGAACCAGGCCTGCGTGGTGTGATCGGCCGATCCCGCCGAGAGGGTGGTGATCGCGTCGCCGCAAAACACCCCCTTGCCGCCGGGGAAATGGCGGGCTGGTCCGACGATTCCCTCCGCCGTCTCCGTGCCGGTATCGCGCGTCTCGATTCCGCCGGTCGCATCGCCGACCGGATCATCCATGTGGAAAACGGCGACATGGCCATTGGCAGCGCTAAAAACGGCGGCCCCGTCGGAGCACGCGGGCGCCGCGGCATTCCCCCAGTGAAGCGTGAGTCGCTGCCGAGCCTGGCCGCGGATCTCCGGCACGCGCACCCAGACGACGGCCCTGCGAGCATCGTTGTCCCAGGCCTCGATCTCGTGGGAAAGCAGTTGACCTGAGTCCGACGTGATGCGGAGGTCTTCACCGCGCGGCAGGGCTTCCGCGAAGGGGAAAAACTCGTTGTCGAGCCGGATGGCGACGGGAAAGTCTTGGAGCACCGCCTCGGCCGGCAGGTTGGCCCCCTCGGGGCCCGTCAGGAGCCAGAGGTCGCCGGAGTGGCGCCAGTCGCCCAGAGGCCGACCGACGGCAGCATCGATCGGCTCGTCGGCCGCTCGGGGAAGTCCATTGGAAAGCACCACTGCCGACAGCAGCAGCAGGACGATCCGAGCGAACCATCGGTGCATGACCAGACCTCCAAATGAAACCATCGATCCCCCTTGGACTCGGTTTTCGTTTGACCGAAGCACCGAGTCAATGACCCCGCCCAAATGGACACTCTACGAGGGTTGAGCGCCGCCGTCACTTTACCCCATGGCTCTTCGCAGGAACGCGATCCATCGTCGGCAGAACCGAAGCATCAGGGGAGGAGCGCCACGCCATCAGTCGCACGAGATTGAGAATCGTTGTGATGGCTCGCCCGGCTCACGCCGGTGCCACCGGAGTGGCCGCCGGTTCGGCTGGAAACCCTGTGAGGCTTTGATGAAAGCGCTCCGCGACCCGACTGGAGGCGATAGGATTTGCGGGTCGGCCGGTCCCCAAATCCCACCGGAGTCGCCTCCTCTGCGTCGCCTGTCGCCGTCGATCGTCCTGTCGCTGATGTTGTCTACCGCATGGCTGCCGATGGCATCGGCTCAGGCTGCGGAGATCGTCACGATCACGCCACAGATGCTTGAAGCGGCGGCGATAGGCGCTGCGGTTCCCCCCATTGGCTAGGAATCCGATTGGATCCGCGGCGACCACATCCTTCGCAACGACCGGATCATCGCCGTGATCGGCGACCCCATTCCGACGCGCCACGCCAACATGACCGTCCGCAATGTCGGCGGCGCGATCATCGATCTGACCACCGTGGGTAATCCCAACGACCAGCTCGGCTGCTATTGGCCCGGCAACGGTCAGCTCCGCTACGCCTTCGCGGGAGCGTCAGGCCAGGCCAGGGCAGGGCAGCGGCGAAGTGATGGCGGTGGAAGGAAAAGTGCCCGCACCGCTGGCCGTCAGCGGGGCGAGCGTGGCGTTTCGCGTCGTCGCCGCAGAGGCCGCCCGGGAAGCTACGACGTCATCATCAGCCACGGCCCGGAACATGACGCGGTGATGATGCCGCTTGTCGTGGTGGAGGGGGAGGATGCGGCGCTCGTGGCGACCCTGCGGCGGACGGTCGACACCCGCGGTTGGGTAAGCAGCGATTTCCACAGCCATGCCACCCCCTCGGGCGACAACACCACGAGCCAACTCGGCCGGGTGCAAAACCTTCTCTGCGAGCAAATTGAGTTCGCCCCCTGCACCGAACACAACCGGGTGTCGTCGTACAGCCCGCTCCTCGAGCGCCTCGGCGCGCGGGCGGATGGTGATGACCAACGGCCCGTTCCTCGAGGCCCGTCTCGAGGCGGTCGAGGGCGAGGCCCCCCGATCCGCCGGGCCCTCCAGGCTGTGGATCAAGGGCAGGGATGACTTACCCACCGACAGCGAAGGCCGCGTGCGGTCAGGCTTTCTTCCCGCCAAACACCGAGGCGAGGGTGTCTTGGAGAACGGCGGCCGAGCGCTGCAGCGCCTGCAGCTCTTTTGGCCAGATCTCGATCTCGAGGATTTTTTCGGCACCGCCCCGGCCGACCTGCGTCGGCACCGAGATCGCCACGTCGCGGAGGCCATAGGCTGCCCCCGGTCCGCTTGCGGAGAGGACCGTCGACACCGGCAGCACCCGCTTCGAATCGAGCGCGATCGCGTGGATCACCTCGGCGATCGAGACGCCGACGGCGAATCCCGCCCCGGTCTTCTTCTTGATCATCTCGGCGCCGCTCGTCTTCGCCCGCTGGAAGACATCCGCCCCCAGCTTGGGCGTGTAGCCGGGCCATTTTTCCAGCGGCAGTCCGGCGATCGAGGCGCTGCTCCACACCGGCACCATGCTGTCGCCATGCTCACCGAGAATCATCGCCTGAACCTGCGTCGCGGGGGCGCCGAGATTCATCGCCAGCAGGCTGCGGAAGCGGAGCGTGTCGAGGAGCGTGCCGAGGCCGATGACCTTCCCCTTCGGGAGTTTTAGCTCTTTCTCGGCCAGGTACGTGAGGATGTCGACCGGATTGGAGACAACCAGCACGATGCAGTCGGGCTTGTGGCCCGCTTGCTGGATCGTGGCGAGGATCGAGCGAAACAGCTCCACATTCCGGTTGATGAGCGCCAGCCGGCTCTCGTCGGGCTTGCGCCGAAGTCCTGCGGTGATGCAGATGACGTCGGCGTCGGCCAGATCGGCGTAGCCGCCGGCCCGGATGACCTGGTCGGCGATCGCCGCCGTGCCATGGAGCATGTCGAGGGCCTGGCCGTCAGCCAGATCGGCGTTCATGTCGACAAGCACGATCTCGTGGACGATGCCCCCGAGTGAGAGCGCGAAGCCCGCCGACGAGCCGACAATCCCACCACCACCGACGATCCCGACCTTCATCCTCTTGCTCCTGTCGATCATTTCGCTCTGAGGTCTGTTTTGCTTCCGTGGATCCCGTGTCCTGTCGCCAGCGGCCACTCCCCTGCGGGGGGGAGAAGCCCGTCAGGCCGCTCCGATCCCCAGCTCACGGCAGACCTGCTCGGTGACCGCCTTGACGAGAACGTCGTAGTCGATCGCGGGGGGAGCGACTGCCGCGGGAGCCGCTGCGTGTGCCGCTGCGGTGTGCTGCGGATCAGCGCCCATCGGCGGCGGGGCGTCAAACGCCTTGCGGGTCACGCCGGCGTTGCCCCAGCTCGAGCGGAAGACGTCGTTGGCGCAGATGTCGCAGTTCTCCATCCCCTTGTCGAGACGCGGGTCGCTGTAGCCCCACTTCTGTTTGAGGTCGAGGAGCTCCTTCGTTTCCTGCTTCGTGAGATAGGTGACGCGGCCGAGGTCGCGGGAGAGCATCAGAATCCGGCAGTAGGCGTCGAGAATCTCGGTCCACCAGTAGGCCTTCTCGACGGTCTCGCCGAAGCTCACCGTACCGTGGTTGGCGAGAATCAGAACGTTGGCCGTCTTCACATACGGCTTGACGGTGTCGGCGAACTTCTGGCCGCCCGGGGTCTCGTACTTCGTGATCGGGATATCGCCGAGGAACACCTCGACCTCAGGAAGAACGCACTGCGGGATCGGCTCACGGGCCACGGCGAAGGCTGTGGCGTGGGGCGGATGGCAGTGGACGACGCTGTTCACGTCGGGCCGCTCCTTCATGATCGTGAGATGGAGGAGGATCTCACTCGAACGCTTCCGTTCGCCGGCGATCTGGTTCCCCTCCATGTCGACGATGCACAGGTCGGAGGGCTTCATGAAGCCCTTCGAGACCATCGTCGGGGTGCAGAGAACCTCGTTCGGGCCGAGGCGGAAGGAAATGTTGCCGTCGTTGCCGGCGGCAAAGCCCTTGTTGTAGATCCGGCGGCCGATGTCGCAGATCTCTTCCTTGAGCTTGGAAAGCGGCTTGGTCGTTGTCTTCACGGCCGGGTTGGTTGCCATGTCAGGGGTTCTCCGTGGGGGGGTAACGTTAGGAGTATTCACCACGCTTCCGGTCGAGGAGACTCTGCCGGTCGCGAAAAGTTGTTTCTTTACGGGCTGCGTGCGGGTCGTGCGGGTCGTGTCGGTCGCCGGGGTCAAGAGGCCCGGGCGTCAGGCGGTCTTTTGAGCGGGAAGGTCGAGTCGGTCGATGATCGCCGCCACAAAGGCGTCGATTGGCTTGTCGTAGGGGCGGAAGGGCTGGGCCGCCTCGCCCCC
>CAMBFA010000211.1 GCA_945865325.1 Candidatus Kuenenia stuttgartensis | reverse complement strand
CGCTCCTGTGGCGGGCCGACCGGCGCCGGCTCGATGCTGAGAGCCTCCGCGACGCGATCCTCGCCGTGTCGGGCGACCTCGATCCCCGCCTCGGCGGCCCGAGCTTCAAGGCGCCGATCGACGCCGAAGCGATCGAGGGGCTGTCGATGAAGGGGGGAGCCTATCAACCCTCGCCGCCGGAGGAGTGCCGGCGCCGCAGCCTCTACATGTTTACGAAGCGCGGCCTGATCGTGCCGCTGATGACGACCTTCGACCAGTGCGACACGACGGTGCCGACCGGGAAACGCGACGTGACGATCGTGGCCCTCCAGGCGCTCTCGCTGCTCAACAACGGCTGGGTGCGCGGGAAGGCCGACGCTTGTGCGGGGCGGGTCCTCGCGGCGGCCACCGAGGCCGGGCCCCGTGTCGACGATGCCTGGCGGCGTGTCCTCGGCCGGTTGCCGACGGCTCTGGAAAAGGAAGCGGCCCTGGCCCATGTGACGACGCAGATGGCAGGGGACCCGGCCCGCGAGCGGCTCGCCTGGGCGTCGCTGTGTCAGGTGCTCTTCAACACCAATGAATTTCTCTCGATCGACTGATTGGCTTTTCCGAGGGCGCCTCCCGATGCCATTCCACCGACCTCTCCTCAGGCCCGCCTTCCCCTGCGGCCTCTCGCGCCGTGAGGCGATCTGGGAGATGGGGGCCGGATTCGCCGGGCTCGCGCTGTCGGCGCTTCTGGAGCGGGATGGTTTTTTTGCCCGCCATGCCGCGGGAGCGACGCCGCTGGCCAATCCGCTCGCTCCCAGGCCCGCGCATCAGGCCGTGCCGGTTAAGAGCGTGATCTTCCTGCTCATGAACGGCGCCCCGAGCCACGTCGATACCTTCGACCCGAAGCCGACGCTCGAGAAATATGCCGGCCAGACGATCCCCGCGGAGATGAAGTTCATCAAGTCCGGCGGCCGGGCGATGGGCAAGCTCACCCCGGCCTGCCGGCCGTTCAAGGCCTGCGGGCAGAGCGGGATCCCGATCTCCGACTTCTTCCCGAAGATGCGCGAGCATGCCGACAAGATGGCGGTGATCCGCTCCTGCCACACCGACACCCATGCCCACGGCTCGGCGCTGGTGCAGATGAACACCGGCAAGCCGCTCATCGGCCGGCCGTCGCTGGGGAGCTGGGTGGTCTATGGCCTCGGCACGGAAAACCAGGACATGCCGGGCTATGTCGTCCTCCTCGACAAGCGGGGCGGGCCGATCGGCGGGCAACCGAACTGGTCGAGCGGCTTCATGCCGGCGAGTTTTCAGGGGACGCTTTTCCGCCCCGTCGGCAATCCGATCCTCGATCTCGCCGTGCCGGCTGACCTCGGCCGCGCCGGCCAGCGCCAGCAGCTCGATCTTCTTGCCGCCCTCAACGACGAGCACATGAGAAGCCGTCCCGGCGGCACGGAGCTCGCTGCCCGCGCGGCCAGCTACGAGCTCGCCTACCGGATGCAGGCGGAGGCGCCGGCAGCGGTCGATCTCGGCGCGGAGACGGCGGCAACGCTCGACGCCTACGGTGTCAATCAGGAGCCGACGGCGGAGTTTGGTCGCAACTGCCTGATTGCCAGGCGCCTCGTCGAGCGCGGCGTACGCTTCGTGCAGCTCTACTCCGGCGGCGGCCATCTCGAGGAGACGTGGGACGCCCACGAGAGTGTCGAAAAAAACCACGGCCGGCATGCCGGCGAGACCGACCAACCGATCGCGGCGCTGCTGACCGATCTCGAGCAGCGCGGCCTCCTCGACTCGACGCTCGTTGTCTGGGGAGGGGAGTTCGGGCGGATGCCGTTCAGCGAGGGAGAAGGGAAGCCGGGGCGCAACCACAATCCCTATGGCTTTTCGATGTGGATGGCCGGCGGCGGCGTCAAAGGGGGCACGATCTACGGCGCCACCGATGAGCTCGGCTTCGCGGCGGTGGAAAACCGCGTCCACGTCCACGACATCCACGCCACGATCCTGGCGCTGTTGGGCCTCGACCACACCCGGCTCACCTATTTCCACCAGGGGCGCGACGACCGCCTCACCGACGTCTACGGCCGCGTGATCAGCGAGATCGTGGCGTAGCGAAGGTGACGGACCCCCCTGTTCTGCCGCCGCCGATGCCCACGCGCCGCTGCCTTGTCCGACGTTGCCGGCGGCGACCGGCCAATCAGTCCCTCTCCTGCCAGGCGGAAGGATCTCGGCCACCGAACATGATCGCCACCACCACGATTTTGGCCCCGTCGAGCCGGTAGTGGATCACGTAGGGAAATCGGTGGAGACGGAGGGAGCGGATATGGTCGGCGTCTGCGGCAACCCAGTCGGGATTCTGCTCGATCCGACGGAGAGCATCTGAACAGGCTCCGAGGAATGCCTTCCCGAGGCCCTCAGACCGCTCGTCGTACCACCGCCTCGCGGAGTCGAGGTCATCGACAACTTCCGGAAGAAAACGCACCGACGAGCTCATCCCCGGTCACGCAGCCTGTCGAGGACTTCGCCCCACGTGAGCGTGTTGTCGGGCGCCCGCTCGTAGGCGGCGATCCGCCGCCGGATGTCCTCCCGCTGCTCGGGGCTGATCGGCAGCGGCGTTTCCACGGGGATGCTGTCCCAGAGGGATTCCACGACCCGCAACCGGTCGGCGACAGGCAGGGCGGTGAGTTCCGAAAGCGTGCGGTCGAAGTCGGTCATAGATCCCAAATCCTCTCTTTTTTCAACGTAGCATGGTGCCTAGGCCCCTCACAACTTATGTCGCCGTTGGGCTGACGTCGCTGGCGTGTGCTGCGGTCGGGCGAATGCTGTCCGTGCCCCGGCCCCTACTGCTTCTTGCGTTCCCAGGTCTTTCCGAGCTTGTAGCGCTGGGCACGATCGGCGACCTCTTCGTTCTTCGTCGTGGCGAGCACCTTGTCAAGCGCTGCCATGAACTCGTCCTTGTTGCCATCGCGGAGCTTGCGCTGGTGCGCCAACTCGACGATGCTCTGGCAGGCCGATTCGGCAAGCGCAGGCTGGTCAAGGTAGGGGAGAACGTATCGGAGGGTTTCCACGGTGCGGATGGCGCTGGCGCGCTCGAGCAACCGCCCCCGGTCCTGATCCCGTCGGCACAGGGCCATCGTCTGCTCGACCAGCGCCAGTTTTCCGGCGGGGTCGAGCGAGTTGTTGGGCAACGGGGCGATGCGGATCAGCCCAGCAAGAAGCATCTCCCGCTCCTCCTCGGTGGAGGCTTTTGCGACGAGGCGCAGGAGCCTGTCCTTCACCGTGGCATCGGGCCAGCGGGCCAGCGCCACCAGGCCGAGCTTCCGATCCGCGGCGGCGGGGCTGGCGATCAGGCCGTCGACAATCTCGAGCACCGCAGCCCCGCCAACGCGGGCGAGCGTCGGCAGCAGCACCTCCCGAGCGGCGGGATCGGCGGCCCTGAAGCGATCGAGGAGCGCTGCCGCGGCGAGGTCTTTGCTGCGGTGTTCCTTGCAGACCTGCACGATCGCCCGGTCGGCGTCGCTGCGCTCGGCATCGGTCCGCGCTGCCAGCAGCCCGGCCACCATGCCGGAGATCTGCTCCGGCCCCCCCATCGTCCCCAGCGACTTCATGGCCGCCGCACGCACGTCCGCGTCGGCGTCGACGGCGGCATCCACCAAGGCCGGCAGCGCCGAGGTCTCACGCCGCTCGGAGAGGATGCCCACGATCACCACTCGCTGCGGACCAGGGCGGGCCTTGTCGCCAAGTGCGATCAGCAGTCGAGGCGACACGGTGTCGGAGCGAATGGCCACCAGCGCCCCGCGGGCTGCGTCGACGGTGCCAGCCTCACCCGAAAGCAGTGACTCCAAAAAAGGAACCTCGTCGGATCCCCCCAGTGCCGCCACGCCGCGGATCGCCGCCGCCCGGACGACGGCCTCGGCCGGCCCCTGCGCCAGCGCGATCATGGCCGGGAGGGCGGCCTTGTCGCCACGATCCGAAAGTGCCGCGACGAGCGCTGCTCGATCCTGGCTTCGCTCCAGCCCCGGCAGCACCTCCTCGGCGAGCTCGCGCGTGAAATCCTCCCCCTTCAGTCCGCCCCGCACCTTCTCCAGTGCCACCGACAGCAGGTCGGCATCACCGGAACGAATCAGCTCGACGACGCTGTCGAGGACGTCGCGCGATGGGGCCTCGGCAGCCTGTGCAGCCAGCAGCGACGGCGGCGCCGATCCGAGCAGGATCATGAGGCACACGACGGCTATGACAGGGCGCATGGGCACCTTTCACGGGGGCAATGGCTGTCAGAATGGAAGAGACTTCAAACGCCTATTCCGCAGCGGCCAGCAAGCCACGTTTCGCCGCGATGCGCACGGCTCGCTCTCGATGCGTCTTCGGTGCGTCGCCGATGGAGGCGCTGATCGACGAATAGATCGCCTTGGCGGCTTTCCGATCTCCCTTGGCGAGAAAGGCTTCGGCGCACGCCAGCCGGGCGTCGACGACGGCCGCGGCCATGTCTCCGGCAGGCTTGGCGCCGGCGAGCGCCGCGGCCGCTTCCGGGGTCGCCAAGGTTCCCAGCGCCGCCGCTGCGGCCGCCGCAATCGTCGCGTCGCCCCCGAGTAGCCCGCCGATCGCCGCCACGCTCTGAAGGTCGCCGCGGGAAGCCAGCGAAGAAATCATGCCGATCTGGAGGCTCCCCTCGACCATGCCCAGCGCCTTCCGCAGGGCGGCGGCGGCCTCGGGAGCATCGATCCGCTCCAGGGCGAAGCGAGCCATGTGCGAGTTGTCGGCGTCG
The DNA here is from genome assembly GCA_945865325.1 of Candidatus Kuenenia stuttgartensis. Classification (GTDB taxonomy): domain Bacteria; phylum Planctomycetota; class Planctomycetia; order Pirellulales; family UBA1268; genus QWOP01. Next base: position 2,085 of record CAMBFA010000211.1, on the reverse strand, counting down.
GTCAGCAGCGCCCCAAGCGCCGGCACCGACACCACGGTGCCGATCATCGCCAGCTTCCGGCAGACATATTCCTTCGTGGCCCGGCTTGTGCTGCCCCCCAGCAGCGCCCCGAATCGCTTCTCCAGGTCCGCGCGCAGCGCGGTGTCGCCATGGGCGGCCACGACGGCGGCGTCGATCGACTTGAAGAAATCGGCGTCGGCTCCCCAATCGAAGCCCGCGAGGGCCGTGAAGGGGGCATCGAGAGTGTTGAGGTCGAAGGCCATGAGCGGCACCCGAGGGATGGGGGATGTTCGGAGGGAAATTTGACGCCGATACGGTCGCTGTCGTTCAAGGAGCCAGCTTCAGAGGAGCCAGCTTCAGAGGAGCCAGGGTTCCCGGCGAGCGCGGTCGAGGAGCCGATTGGCCTCGTCGTCACCGGTGAATCGCTGGGTGATACGGTCCCATGTCAAAGACCGCTCCAGACGGTAGGCAATGGCGATCATGTGTGGTCCGGTCATGGTATTAACCGCCAGTTCGATGTCGCGGAACGGCTTTGCCCGGGTCTTCACGGAGTCGATGAAGTCGCCATAGATGCCCCCCTCCCCCTTGTAGGTCGGAACCGCCTTCCCCTCCCGAGGCGTTCCGTCGGCATGCACCTGGATATCGCCCCCATGGGCGACGGAGGGCACCTCGGGGCGCAAGGGCTGTGGCCGGTTGTGATGGACCGCGACACCGTTGGGATAGGTGAGTGAGACGTACGGACCGGCGCCGCCGCTGGCGGGGTGGAAGGCCACCGAGGCAGGCTGCAACTCGCGGAGGTCGGCGGCGAAGATCGCGCCGCCGAAGTGATGGGCGCCCCAGTCGGTGAGGCTGCCGCCGGAATAGTCGACGTACGACCGCCAGCTGTTGCCGCCGGTGCCGAAGTTGCCGTCGCAGCGGCCGGGGTTGTAGGGCTCCAACGGGGCGGGGCCGAGCCAGAGATCCCAGTCGATCTCGGGGGGCGTGGCGACGGCCGGCAGGTAGCAGGCCATCGACCGCGGGCCGACGGAGAGGTCGATCGACGTGATCGTGCCCAGTTCGCCCGCCCAGCAGGGATCGACGAGCGGGCGGTAGTCCTCCAGCACCCGCTGGCTGCCTCCGGAGACCACGCGGCCGTAGCGGCGGGCCGCCTGAATCATCAGCGGCCCTTCGCGGAGGGTGAGGGTCTCTGGCTTCTGGAGGTAGATATCCTTGCCCGCCCGGCAGGCGGCGATCGTCATGATCGAGTGCCAGTGGTCGGGCGTGGCGATGTGCACCGCGTCGATGTCGTCGCGGCCGAGCACCTCGCGGAAGTCGACCAGGGCCGCGCAGTCGGTGGAGCCGTACTTCTCGTCGACGCGGGCCTTCGACTCATCCCGCCACTTCTTCCGCACATCGCACACGGCGACATACTGCACGTCGGGCCGGGCGAGAAACGCCTGTTGGTCGCCCGAGCCCATGTTGCCCAGGCCGATTCCCCCCATCACGATCCGGTCGCTTGCCGGCGGCGTGACGGCGTCGCCGAGGGCCTTCGACGTGATCACGTAGGGCATGGCGACGGCCGCGGTCGTTGCGGCCGAGGCCTTGAGGAAGCCACGGCGGCTGGGCGAGGGGTTCATCGGCATCGGGCTCTCCTTCGTGAGCGGTGCGGCTGACACGGTTCCACGCCGGGTGCGTCAACTGAAATTGGAATCGTAGCCCGACGCCGCAACAGACCACGAATGGGGGAGAGAGATTACCATTCCCCACCCCCACCCCCACGACAGCCGCGACGCTGTGTCAGCGGCCATCGGCCTCATCGAGCGGCCTGATCCAGATGTTGCGAAACCGAGCCGGGCTCCCGTGATCCTGGAGGAACAGCGGCCCCCTGCCGGTTTTTCGCAGGGTGGCTTCGATCGTGCGGAGGTGGGCGGTCACGCCGTGCTTGTAGGGAATGAAGGGAGACCGTGGCTCCGTGAACTCCAGGCCGTCCTGGATGAGTTTCCCGTTGAGCCAGGCGGTGATCCGCCCCGGCGTGACAACCCTGCCGTCGTCGCCCCGGCGGGGGGCGATGAACCGGACGTCGTAGACCTGCCACTCGCCCGTGGG
>CAMBFA010000210.1 GCA_945865325.1 Candidatus Kuenenia stuttgartensis | reverse complement strand
TTCGAGCAAGCCGCGAGGCGGAAGGTGGCGGTGATCGCGCGGGTGCCGCTGGCCAGCGGCCTGTTGTGCGGCAAGTTCACTAGCACGAGCGCCTTCCCCGAGGGGGACCACCGGCTCTTCAACCGCCAGGGAGCGATGTTCGACCGGGGGGAGACGTTCTCGGGGGTCGACTATGAAACCGGGCTGGGGGCCGTCGAACGGCTCCGCACGCTGGTGCCCGACGGCGCCACGCTGACGCAGTTCGCGCTCCAGTGGATCCTCTCCTTCGACGCCGTCACGACCGTGATCCCCGGGGGACGAAGCCCCGAACAGGTGCGGGCCAACGCGGCCGCGGCCGATCTCCCCCCGCTCGACGCCCGGACGATGGCCGCGGTCCAGGCGATCTACGACGACGCGATTCGGCCGCTGGTCCACCACCGCTGGTAAGCGCGGGAGGAAAAAGGTGCCAGCCACCTTTTTCCCGAAGGCCAGGGATGGCTTCGTCTGCGCTCTTTACAGATTCATCCCGAGGAATCCGCCGGCGGCGTCGCTGTCGGCCTGTTCGCGGGCCAGTCGCTCGAGCGTCCGCCCCAGATCGCCGGCGGCGATGTAGCGGTCAAACTCCGCCTCGACCGCGCGGTGGGCGCTGATGGCGAGCCACTCGACCGCCGGCTGCGTCAGCCAGTCACAGGTTTCCTTGGCGAGCGACACCGTCAGGTGGCTCCCGACGGTCTGGGTGTCGCGATCGTCGGTGAGCACCGTCCCCTCGACGTCGAATCTCACCCAGCCGCTGTCGGCGGCATTCGTGAACCGAAACGTGCAGGAGGCGTTCGTAAGATAATAGGCATTGCGGCTGCCGTGCCTGGCCACGGCGGCCTCCATCCGCCCGACGAGCGCGCGGAATTTGGGAGAGGCCTCCGCCGGCACCGGGGCACGGACGAGGGCCCGCAAGGGGGTGCAGTCGAAGCGGATCACAACCGGAGGAGGCGAGGCGTCCATATGGAAGAAAATACCACGCCGGCGACCGCCATGCCGCTGATCCGGGTTTCCGCCAGCCGGCGGCTGATGGGAGTACCCTGGTCGATCACCGTCCACGCCGCCACGGCGGCGGCCGGGGAACGGGGGGTGGCGGCGGCCCTCGACGAGGTCGAGCGTCTCGAGGCAATTCTCTCCGACTACCGGCCCGATTCGGAGCTCTCCCGCCTCTCGGCCGCGGCCCCCACGGAGCGACCGGTGCCGGTGAGCGACGAACTGTGGGGGGTGCTGGTCCGGGCCGTGGCGATCCGCGACTCGAGCGACGGGGCCTTCGATCCGACCGTCGGCCCCCTGACGACCCTGTGGCGGCAGTCGCGGCGGTCGGGAGTCCTCCCCTTGGCCGCGAAGCTCGACGCCGCCCGGTCGGCGGTGGGGCCGGGCACCCTCGTCCTCGTCGACGATCCCCGTGGCGTCTGCCTCACCCGCCCCCGGATGCGGCTCGATCTGGGAGGCATCGGCATGGGCTACGCGATCGACCGCGCCCTGGCGCTCCTGGCAGGGCAGGGGATCTCGTCGGCGCTGGTCGATGCCTCCGGCGACGTTGGGGCTTTGGCGGCGCCGCCGGGAGAGGTCGGCTGGCGGATCGCCATCGATCCGATCCCTGGCACCCCGGCCGCCGCGACGCGGCAGGTTCTTCTTGCCCATGCGGCCATCACCACCAGCGGCGACGCCCGACAATCGGTCGCCATCGGCGGACGACGCTACAGCCACATCGTCGACCCGCGCACCGGCATCGGCATCGACGGCCCAGCCGCGGTGACGGTGATCGCCCCAGACGCCACGGCCGCCGATGCCCTGGCGACGGCGGCGAATGTCCTCGGGCCGGTCCGCGGGCGGACCCTTCTGGAAAACCAGGCAGGCTGCGCCGGAAGGTTCGTTTCGGCAGGTGGGGACGGGGCCGTCCGCGAGGTGCAGACGAGCCGCTGGCCTGGGACTGGGCCAGGGCCCAGGGATGGGGATGGGCCTGGGGAGGGGTCGAGCCAACCGCGCCCCTGACCGGCCCCTTCCTCAATCCCCCCACCTTCTTGCCCGCTCGTCCCAACCGGATGGCATCGATCGGAAGAGGTAACGATTCCCCGAAGTTTGCCGGTTGTGACGACGATAACACCCGTGCCGTCGCTGCGCCCAAGTGCACGCGAGTCGGACGCAGCGTCGGGGGGCTCTGCGTCGGGATCGGTCCGTCGGCTTCGACGGGCGAACCCCTTGGGCGCAGCGGCAGCTTTTGTCTCACCGCGATCCTCAACGCCCGTACGTCGGACCCCCACCGTGCCAAACCTCCTGCTGCGACGAGCCTGGGTGGTCATGACGAGCCTGACGCTCGTGGCCAGCGGTTGCGCCCCGCGGCAGCCGTTCTATTTCTTCGAAGACGGCGACCTCTCACACTACGTCGGCGCCATCCAGAAGATCGAATACCCCGACACGGTCCACCAACCGCTCGACGAAGCGGCCGGGACGATCGAGCCGCTCACGCTCTCCAACGCCAACTTCGACCAGGTGTGGGAGCTGTCGCTCGAGGACGCCATCAAGACGGCGCTCGAGAATGGCAAGGTGCTGCGGAGCCTCGGCGGCCGCTTCCAGAGCTTCGGTGGTCCGCGGCCCCAATCGGGCGAGCCGGCGGTGTCGCTGCTGACCAATCCGGCCGCCTACCCCACCGTCTACGATCCGGCGATCAGCGAGACCGACCCCTTCCGCGGCGTCGAAAGCGCGCTTGCGTCGTTCGATGCCCAGCTCTCCAGCTCGCTCACCTGGGCCCGGCAAAACCGGCCGCAGAACGTCGGCGGCGTCGGCACCCAGATCTTCCAGCAGAAACTCCTCGGCGACATCGGCACCTGGACGACCGGGATCAGCAAGGTGTCGGCGACCGGCAGCACGTTCGGGATCCAAAACCAGACCGTCTACGACAACAACAACTCCCCGATCCGCCAAGACGGCGTGCCGTCGACATGGCTCACCAACTACGACTTCACCTTCAACCAGCCCCTCCTCCAGGGTGCGGGGCTGACCTACAACCGGATCGCCGGCCCCGACGCTTTCAACAACATCAACGGTCGCCCCAACTTCCGCGGCGTGCTCATTGCCCGCGTGCTCGCTGATCAGTCGCTGGCCGACTTCGAGATCGGTGTCCGCAACATGGTCAGCGACACCGAGCAGGCCTACTGGGAGCTCTACTTCGCCTACCGCAATCTCGAGGCGCGGAAGGCCGGCCGCGACAGCGCGCTGGAGGCGTGGCGTAAGGTCCACGCCCTCTACGTCGAGCAGTCGCGCGGCGGCGAAGCCGACAAGGAGGCCCAGGCCCGCGAGCAGTATTTCTTCTTCCGCAGCGACGTCGAGAACGCCCTCACCGACGTCTACCGGAGTGAGAACAGGCTTCGATACATGATGGGTCTGTCGGCTTCCGACGGCCGCCTCATCCGCCCCTCCGACGAGCCGACGACCGCCCGGATCAGCTTCGACTGGCAGCAGTCGCTCGTCGAATCGCTCTCCCGATCGGCGGAGCTCCGCCGGCAGAAGTGGGTGGTCAAGCAGAAGGAGCTCGAGCTCGTCGCTTCAAAGAACCTCCTTCTCCCGCGGCTCGACATGAACGGCTATTACCGGTTCCTCGGCATGGGTCAGGAGCTCATCAATCAGAACTACAGCCCCTACAACGCCGAAGGTCTCGACCCGCTCAACGGCACCGACGCCTACTCGACGCTCTCCAGCGGGAGGTTTCAGGAATGGCAGGCCGGGGCACAGTTCCTCATGCCGATCGGCTTCCGCCGCGAGCTCTCCACCGTCCGCAACTACCAGCTCCAACTCGCCCGCGAACGCTCCCGGCTCCAGGACGAGGAGATGGAAGTGTCGCACGCCCTGGTCGAGGCGGTGCGGAACGTCGACACGAACTTCGCCCTCTCGCAAACCAACTTCAACCGCCGCGTCGCCTCTGAGCGGCAGGTCGAGGCGGTCCAGGCGGCCTACGATGCCGGCACCGTGACCCTCGACCAACTCCTCGACGCCCAGCGCCGCCGGGCCGACGCCGAGAGCGCCTACTATCGTGCGATCGTCGACTACAACCGCTCCATCGCCCAGCTCCATTTCCGCAAAGGCTCGCTCCTGGAATACAACGGCGTGTTCCTCGCCGAAGGCCCGTGGCCCGGTAAGGCCTACTTCGATTCCTACCGCCGCGCTCGGCAGCGGGATGCCAGCCTGTTCCTCGACTACGGCCACTCCCGCCCCGGCGTCTTCAGCCGCGGTCCGATCACGCAGAACTTCGACGGGATCGGCGCCGGCACCGAGGCCAAGCTCCTTCCCCCCCGCGATCCGGCCACGATTCTTGAGCCGACGCCCGCCACCAAGCCGACCGGCGACGGCAAGGCCCCGACCGGCGGCAACCCGCTCGAGGAGATTCCGACCCCCGCGCCGCTCCCCAATCCGGCCAAGCCCGCCCCGCCTGCGGCAGCCGCACTCCTCCTGCCGGCCGTGCCGTCGGTGTTCATGCCCGTCGTGCAGACCACGACGGAACCAGCCAAGCCCTGGGGCAACGTCCTCACCGGCTGGAAGCCTGACCTCGTTCCCGCCGGCCGGGTCATCAGCACGCCGGCCGATGCAGCGGCGACGCAGGGGCGGTAGCAGGCCGCGGAGAACGTGCCGGCTCGACCGGACGAGGCGGTCGCGGGCGTCAGCGTCCCAGCGGCAATTCCGCCGCCGCCCGAGCCTTGGCTAGGCCCGCCGGGTCCTCCCGGCCGATCCGCCCGAGATGATCTCGGGCCGCAGCCGTGGGACAAGCGATGAGATAGCCGGCGACGGCCCGACGGATAAGTGGATCGTCGGCGGCCGCATCCCACCACGCCGCCACGGCATCGACCTCCTCCCAGGCCTCCGCCCGGGCCAGATCGATGATCGCATCGGCTGCCACCGCCGGGCTGCGGGCGAGCCGGGCCGTCGCCGCGGTAATCCTTCCCGGAGGGATCGTCGCACCGAGATACTCGGCGGCAAATCGCAGCGCTGAGAGGAGTTGGCGCTGATCGACGGGGCGATCGGGCCCGGCCCGGTCGACGAGCCAATCGAGCCCCTCGATGCGGTCGGCGACGAGGATCCCGGCCATCAGCCCGTCGGCCCCGGCGCGGAAGTCGCCGCCGGAGGCGTCGAGCGCCGCGCGGAGCGGGGCCGACGACGGCGTCTTCCCGCCAGCCAATCCCTCCGCCACGACGATCCCCAGCGCCAGGCCGTAAAACCCTCGGCGCCGTTGGTCGGTGGCGGGATCGGCCACCCAGGCCGCCAGCGGCCGCGCCGCCAGCGCCTCCGCCGCTTCTCGGACGGCGGGGTAGGGGGCGACGGCAAACTCCGCGAAGGCATCGTCGGCGATCGCCGGTTCGGGATGTTCGAGTCTGGCTGCGAACCACGAAAGCCGCTCGCTGGCAGGCTGCTTCACGGCCGGCGCCATGACGACATGCCCGAGGAGAGCCTCGTCTGCCGCCACCGCCGACCAGCGCGGCGGGGAATCGGCCGAGCCGAACAGCACCGCCGTCCCCTCCACCGGCGCCGCGACCCGGGCGGTGACGACCGCGGGGGGCTCTCCGGCGACGCGCCCGGGAGTGTCGGGGAGCACCTGGATCACCCGAAACGCGCCGGCGAGGAGGCCCGCGGCATCGGGCCGGGCCCGATCGGCGGCTTCCGCGATGCAGACATAGCCTGCCGTATCGCGGCGCCGGGCGAGCGATTCACCCACCGGCCCGCAGAAGGGACAGGCCTGGGCGCGGATCGCCGCAAGGAAGATCACTCCAACTAGCACCACAAGCCGACGAACGCTCATCGGCTGGCAGCGGGCCGACGGCAGAGGTGAGCGATCCGATCGGCAGTCATGCCACGACCGGCCCGGCAGGTGGTCGAGGTGACGCATGTCAGCCGGAGGCGAGGGCGTCGGCGTCCTTCGACTTCTGCAATCGCTGCCGCCAGTAGGGAACGGCACAGAGAAACAACCGTCCGGTCCCTTCGTAGACGCACGACAGTTTCTGCCCGGAGAGCCAGTGGCTGAAATAGGAACGGGCGGGGCGCTTCATGCCCATCGTGATCCCGCTGGTCCGAGCTACCGCGAATCCCCCGTCGATCACGATCCGCTCGTGGTCGAGCTCGATCTCCTCGACCGGGCCGTCGACGGCCAGCACCACCTTTCCCTCACCGACCAGCGCCGTCTTGTACCACAGCAACCCCTCGCCGGCCCAGTACGACGTCCAGAGCCGCTCGCGGTGGATCGCGAGTTTCACCTCCCCTTCGGAGGCCCAGAAGCAACGATGCTCGAGGATCCAGCGCTCCCCCTGCTGGACGTCGAAGATGTGGTAGCCGCCGAATGTCGAATCGAGATAGATCTCCCCCGTGCCCACGTACCGCGGCCGGACGACCGATTCGTCGGAGAACATCGACACAAACATCGCCCGCGGCGACGGCAGCGGCACGTCCATCTCAATGTCGCCGCTCATCCGGTAGAGCGCGCCGCGCTCGGTGCGGACATCGTCGTCGTCGAGGACGACCTTGAGCCAGCGGCAGCCCTCCGAGACCTCGATGTCGAACTCAACCATCGATCGACACCTCCGGGCCGGGCTCGAGGCCCCCCTTTCTCCAATCGCATTTCCATCCGGGGAACGCGACCTGAGGGTAGGGATCGGGAGCGAGCGGACCATCCGACGACACGACCACGTCACAGAGCCGATCAGGACGCACCCGTCCCAGCCGGAAGTATTTCGTGGCGTGTTGGGTGGCGGGATCGATCGTCACCCGTCCCCCTGGGCCATCGAATCCGATCCCCTTGGCAAACACCTGGCGAACCGCTTCGGT
>CAMBFA010000209.1 GCA_945865325.1 Candidatus Kuenenia stuttgartensis | reverse complement strand
CTCCGGCAGGGGAATCAGGCGATCGGCTGGGTGTTCCTCAACCGGGTGCCGCTCGGGTACGAGATCTGGCGCCGGCTCAACGGCTTCCCGCCGGTGCTCGCCCCTCCGCCCAAGGACCCCGAGGGGAAAGAGAACAAGGCACCGAAGGTGAAGGTCGGATGACTCCGAGAGCGGGCGTGGCGAGCTTCACGCCGATCCTCACCGCCGCGGCCCTCGCTTTCCTCCTCACGACCTCCGTCGTGGCGAAGGAACCGGGACGGTTCGTCCCCGCCGGCCGGCCGATTCCCGTCGCCCCAGATCGGGGCGACCTGCCGCCAACCGTGATCACGCAATCGTTCCTCGATCTCGTCGACGACGCCGAAGGCTCCGATCCCCGCTCGGCTGGCGACCACCGTCGTGGCAATTCCAAGCCCGCGCGGGACGATCTCCGCTTCCGGCCCGGCACGGCCTCGGCAGCGCCTCCGGCCGCTGCCGGGCAGCCCGGCATCGAGGTACTCCCGCCCCCCCCGCCGGCGGCCATCGCGGTCACCACCGTCGCCCCCCCGCAACCCTCCGCAGCCCTTGAGCTGCCCGACCTCTCCTTCGACAATCGCGACGAACCGCTCACGCTCCGTGAGGTGCTTCAGAGCGTCCTCATCCATTACCCGCTCCTTCAGGCGGTGGAGCGGGAGCGGGGGATCGCCTCGGGCAAGCTGACCTCCGCGATGGGTGCCTTCGACACCAACGTCAACATGGCCGGCAATGCCCTCGCCCCCGGGTCCTACGAAAATTACCGATCCGATTTCGGCATTTCACAGCAATTCATGACCGGAGGGATCAGCGCCTTCGGGGGATTCCGCACCGGGTATGGCGATTTCCCCACCTACAATCTCGCCCAGAAGACGGCCAATGCCGGCGAATGGCGAGGCGGCCTTACGCTCCCGTTCGCCAAAAACCGCGACATCGACCGCCCCCGCGCGGCCCGCGCTCAGGCCGAGCTCGACGTCGCCCTCGCCGAGCCGACGATCGAGCGCGGCCGTCTCGACTGGATGCGCGCCGCCGCCCGGGCCTACTGGGCATGGCAGGGGAGCGGGGAACGATACGGAGCGGGCGAGCGGCTGCTCGACCTCGCCGTCCGCCGCGACGGCGAACTGGAGCAGAAGGTGGCACGGGGCGCGACGGCCAACATCGAACGGATCGACAACCAGCAGAACATCGCCCTCCGCAACGGTCTGATCGTCCAGGCCGACCGGGCGATGCAGCAGGCCTCCATCGATCTCTCCCTCTATCACCGCGATGCCGCGGGGAAGCCGCTCCTTGCCCGCCGCAGCCGGATGCGAACGGTGCCGGAGCCGGTGCAGCCCGGCGTTCCCCTCTACCAGGAGTCGCTTGCCCGAGCGCTGGGATCGCGGCCCGAGTTCCGGAGGCTTTCCCTGCAGCGCGAAAAGCTCCTCGTCGAACGGCGGTTCGCCGCCAACCAAACACTCCCCAATCTCGATGGCCAGCTGACCGGGAACCAGGATGCCGGCTTCGGAAAAAGCGCCTTATCCGGTCCCGACGGCCTCGACCGGCAGGTGTTGCAGGCGTCGCTGATCTTTCAACTGCCGGCCCAGCGGCGCGAAGCCCGGGGGCGCTTGCAGACGGCCGATTCGCAGCTCATGCAGGTCGACCGGCAATTGAGCTTCGCCGAGGATCAGGTGCGGGCCGAGGTCCAAGACGCCTTCTCCCTGCTCGAGCGGGCTTACGAGTTCCACAAGCAGGCCCGCACCCGCCTCGACCTCGCCCGCCTCGTGGCGGGAGCCGAGCGCGAGCAATTGCGGCTCGGTCGCAGCGACGTGCTCCGCGTCACCCTCCGCGAGCAGGCGAAGTTCGATGCCGAGATCTTCGAGATCTCGGCCCGCCAGGAGTTCTGGCGGGCCGAGAGTGATCTGCGTGCCGCCGACACGTCTCTCGGGCCCGAGAGCCGCGGGCTGCTCCGGGAAATGACCGTTCGTCAGGGGCCCATCGACGAGTGACGTTGAAGGCTCGTCATTCGGCTTGTGACTGGAACGATGAGCGCGATCACCACTGATGGCGGGACGCGGGCGGGATTGCCGGGGGGGCGGGGAACAGTTCTGTTGTCGCGGTCGATTCCCGCCTGCCCCGGGCCCCCCCATGCACGACGTTGATCTCATCCTCACGCTCGCCGGCGGCCTCTCCGCCGCGCTCGTGTTCGGCGCGATCACGCATCGGCTCCGACTGTCGCCGATCGTCGGCTATCTCATCGCCGGCGTCGTCGTCGGGCCGCACTTCCCGGGCTTCGAGGCCGACGCCGAGCTGGCCAGCGGCATGGCCGAGCTCGGCGTTGTTCTCCTCCTCTTCGGCGTCGGCCTCCATTTCCACCTCCGCGAGCTCCTCGAGGTGCGAGCGATCGTCGTTCCCGGAGCCCTTGTGGCAAGCGCTGTCGCGACGGCGATCGGCACCCTCCTCGGGCGCACGATCGGATGGTCGTGGCCGGCGGCGGCGGTGTTCGGCGGCTGCGTGGCGGTGGCGAGCACGGTCGTCCTCCTCCGGGTTCTTGCCGATCAACGCGCCCTCCACACGCGCCCCGGTCATGTCGCCGTCGGCTGGCTCGTCGTCGAGGATCTTCTCACCGTCGCCGCGCTGGTCGTCCTCCCCACGGTGTTCGGAGGCGGCGAGCCGACGGTCGAAGGGCTGTTGCTGTCGCTGCTCCTGGCGCTGGTGAAGATCGCCGCGCTGGTCGCCGTCGTCGTGTTCGCCGGCGGCAAGGTCATTCCCAGGATCCTCGAGGTCGTCTCCGACACCGGCTCGCGTGAGCTGTTCACGCTCGCGGTGCTCGTGGTCGCCCTGGGGATCGCCGTCGGGGCGGCACGCGTGTTCGGCGTCTCGATGGCGCTGGGGGCGTTCCTCGCCGGGATGATGGTGGGGCGGAGCGAGTTCAGCCTCCGGGCCGCCTCGGAGGCCCTCCCGATGCGCGATGCCTTCGCCGTGCTGTTCTTCGTCTCGGTAGGAATGCTCTTCGATCCCTCGACGCTCGTCCGCGCCCCTCTGGCGATCCTCGCCACGGTGCTGATCGTGGTCCTCGTCAAGCCGGCGGTGGCCCTGGCGGTGATGCGGTTCCGCGGGGTGTCGCCGTCGATCGCCATTCCGGTCGCCGCGGCGCTAGCGCAGATCGGGGAGTTTTCCTTCATCCTCGGGAATCTCGGCCGCGACCTGGGGATCGTCCCCGCTGCCGCCCTGGAGATCCTCGTCGCCGCGGCAATCGTGACGATCACGCTCAACCCCCTCCTCTACCGGCTCGCCGACCGGGTCGCCATGTCGCTGGCACGCTCCCGGACCGGGGATGACGATCCGCGGGCTGATGTCGGCCCCGCCGCCTCCACCCCGAGCCACCGGGCGATCGTCGTCGGCTACGGACCGGTGGGGAGCACGGTGACCGAGCTTCTCCTCGACAATTCGCTCGACCCGACCGTCATCGAGCTCAACCTCGAGACGGTCCGTCGCCTCCTCGCCTTCGGCGTCCGTGCCATCTATGGCGATGCCAGCCGCCCCGAGGTCCTCGAGCGCGCCGGGATCGCCCGGGCCGACAATCTCATCCTCACCTCCGGCTCCGGCCGGATCGACGAGGAGATCATCCGCCACGCCAAGCGACTCAATCCCCACGTCTGCGTCCTCGCCCGGACGCACACCACCCTCGAGGTGCCGCGCCTCCGCCGGGCCGGGGCCGAGGAGGCATTCTCGGGGGAAGGGGAAGTGGCGCTGGCGCTCACCGTGCGGATCCTCGAGGGACTCGGTGCGAGCCCCGAGCAGATCGACCGGGAGCGGGAACGCGTCGAGGCACGCTTCCGCGGCGACTGACGCCCCGCCAGCCCGCGCCGTGCGACCCTATTTTTACAGAGCTGAGCGCTATACTGGGAGGCTTTCGACCGATCCTGCCCACGATCATTTCAGGGAAACACACCACATGCCGCGCACCCGAACGGTCAGGCATCTTGCACCCTTGATGGTGCTTGCCTGCCTGATGATGGCGATCCCGGCATCCGCATCGGCTGACGATGGCGAGAAAGCACCCGGCCTCACCACAGGGGATGGCCGCCACTCGATCGACACGATCCGTGCCACGGTCGTCTACTTCGTCCCCTCTGACCGGCAACCGCTCCCTGACTGGCGGGAGCGCGTCGAATGGCTCTGCGAGCGCGTGCGCCGCTTCCACCACCGCGAGCTCGCGGGCCGATCTCGGCTCGTGACCACGATCCACCCGGAGCCCTTCCGCTCCGCCGGATCGACCGGCGCACTCCGCGCCGGCGACGGCGACGCGACATTCTTCCGGACCCTCATCGAGGTCGACCGGGCGCTCGATATTGGCCGCGATGCGGACGGCGCCTTCCCCGTTCTCCTTGTTTTGAGCGACATCAACTGGCGGCCGCTCGATGACTTCTCCCGCCAGTCGCCCGCCGAGAATGGCTGGAAGTTCGACGGCGCTCTCGCCGACGGCGGGCTGCACGTGCCGGGCGCTTCCGCTGGGGGCTCGCGCGCGGTCTACCTCGCCGATCGGGGGCGTGGCTGGGGACTGGTCAGCGGCGACGGCTGGCGCGTCCCCTGCCGGGGGAGCGACTGCGTCGTCTATCACGAGGGGATCGGCCATGCCATCGGCCTGCCCCATCCCGAGCCCGCCGATGGCTCGGTGATGAGCCAAGGGCAGTACCGCAGCGCCCTGGCCCAATCGTGGGTCGAGGCCGGGCAGAAGAAGCAATTGGGGTTCACGGCCGACGACGCCGCCAAGGCCCCCCCCGCCGATCCGGTCTTCGACACGTTCACCGCCACCCCCGAGCCGGCAATGCCCCGGCCTGGCCAGCCGGTGGCTCTGCGACTTTTCCCCCTGGAGCACATTTCTCCGGGGCTGCGGGTGGAGGTGCAGACGAGCCTCCGCGGCCCTTGGACAAGCGTGCCGCTCGAGGCCGAGGCGCTCCAAAAGGGACTGGTCTCCCTGGGGCGCTTCGACCGCCCCTGCGGCGTCGGCTGGCGCGTCACCGGGCCAACGCCGAAGATCGACACGGAAGCTGGCGATGACGCGAAACGCGCCGCTGTCGATGGGCCTTCCGCCGCCGCCGCCTGGGGCTACTTCCAGGTTCGGATCGCCCCCGATGCGCCCCCTCTCCCAGTCGACGTCGATCCCACCGATCGGCTCCCGGCGACCGCGCGCAGCGCGGCGACCACCACCGTCGATCTCCTGGCGCTGGTCGATCCGCGCCGCGATGGCGTGGCGGGGGAGTGGACCGACCACGAGGTCGACGGCCGCCGCGAGCTCCTCGCTCCGAAGGCCCTCGGGGCGCGGATCGAGCTTCCCTACGCGCCGCCGGAGGCCTACCGACTGACCCTCATCGTCGAACCGCTCGACGAGCCCAACGGGCTGACGATCGGCCTGCGATCGGGGGACAACCGCTTCCTCGCCCTGCTCGGTTTCGGTGCTGCCGGCGGGCGCGTCAGCGCCCTGGAGAACGTCGACGGCCGCAACGTCGCCGACAACCCGACGCGGATCGAGGGGGATGTCTTCCGGAAAAACCTTCCGGCCGAGATCGTCGCCACCGTCGAGACCGGTGGAGTGACGGTAACCGTCGACGGACGGCCGTGGATCGATTGGCAGGGAAAGCCGGAGCGGCTTTCGCTCTCCGATTACTGGCAGACGCCGCGCCAGGAAGCCCTCTTCCTCGGTGCCTACGACTGCCGCTACCGGATCCTCCGGGCCACGCTCGAACCGCTCTGGGGTGAGGGGCGGAGCCTCGTCGATGACGGCGATGCCAAGGGGCGCTGACGATGACCGCGACGAGCGGCCGGGATCGGCGGGATCGTTTTGATGAGAATTGAGCGTGGAACGGTCGCCGCTGCCGGGTCGAGGGAGTACAACGTCGGCTCCCTTCCACCCGCGCGAGGCTCTCCATGCGACTCCCGACGACCGCCGTCCCCCGCGTTCTCCCCCTCCTCCTCGCAGCCATGCTTCTGGTACCGGCGTTCGCTTTCCGGGCGCTGGCCGAGGAGCCGATTCGCCGCACGCCCGGCCCCCAGCCCGATGGATCGGTCGTCCTCCCCAACCAATGGTCGCTGCGACCGGTGGGCAAGCAGGTCGAGGTGGGAGATTTCCCGGTCAACATCGCCCTCCACCCCGATGGCCGCCACGCCGTCGTCCTCCACTGCGGCTTCGGTCCCCACGAGCTGGCCGTGATCGATCTGGAGACGCGGAAGGTGCTGTCACGGACCCGCATCGACGAGGCCTTCCAGGGGCTCGCCTTCGACGGCACGGGGAATCGGCTCTGGGCGTCAGGCGGCGCGGCCGAGACGATCCTCCCGTTTCGGTTCGAAGCGGGGGCGCTTGTGCCCCTCGAGGCCGTGCCACTCCGCGACGAAAAACTGCGGGGCATCCCCGCCGGGATCACCATCGACTCGACCGCGACCACCCTCTACGCAGCCAATGTGTGGGGGCATTCGGTCTCGCGCGTGCGACTGGCCGTGGCCGATGGCGCTGCAATCATCGATGAGCTCCTCCTCGGCACCGAGGCCCCGGCGTCGACACCCGCGCCCGCGCCGACGACCGATGACCCGTCGATCACGAAGCGCGCCGACGTGCTCCTCGAGCGGGTCGTCGCCGATGCTCCCCACCCCTGGACCTGCCTCCTCGACGAAGCACGGGAGCGGCTCTATGTCTCCCTCTGGGCGCAGGCGGCTGTAGCGGTGATCGACACCACGCAATGGCGCGTTGTCGGCCGGATTGAGGTCGAGGAACACCCCAACGAGATGGTGATGTCGCCCGATGGGAAGCGTCTGTTCGTCGCCAATGCCAACCGCAACAGCGTGTCGGTGATCGACCTCGCCGAAGGAAAGGTAAGCGAGACCCTCGTCGCTACGCTCACCCCCGACGCTCCTCCTGGCAACACGCCGAACTCGCTGGCAATCTCCGC
>CAMBFA010000208.1 GCA_945865325.1 Candidatus Kuenenia stuttgartensis | reverse complement strand
CGGATCGCCTCCGAGCGTGTGGCGGCATCGAGCGACGGCTCGCCGTCCGGGGGCATGGCGCCGGAATCGATGGCGTCGATCGCCAGGCCGAGGAGCCGGGCCTGTTCCCCGTTCGAGGCATCCGTCGGGAGCGACTCGAAATTGATCCCCCCGCTGGCGTCGCCGTCTCCATGGCAGCCGAGGCACTTTCCGGCGACCAGCGGCGGAAGGATCGGTCCGGACTCCGCCCCTGGGCCGGACTGCGGACCGGCGAGGAGGAGCGTGAGGGCGATGGCGATCGTGCTCCCGACGGCACTCATGCCGCGGAACAACGCTCGATCTTGATTGCGGATGTCTGCCACCGCGGTTCTCCCCCGCCCGCCGCATCGGGCGGCGCGCCCGTTCCCCACAGCCTGCTACGCCAACAGTTCGGAAATCACCCCGGTGCTGTCGGCAAACGAATCGATCTCGAGGCCCATCACCCTGGCGAGTGAGAGCCAGAGATTCGAATTGAGCGTGCCGCTGGGCATCTTCAGGAAACGCCCCTGCTTCACCTCCCCCTGCGCGGTGCCGGCGAGAATCATCGGGAGATCGAAGAACTGGTGGGTGGCACCGTCTCCGAGCCCCGCGCCGAAGGCGACCAGCGAGTGATCGAGGAGGGATCGGCCGTCAGATTCCTTGATCTCCTTCATCCGGCGGATGAGGTAGGCATACTGCTCGAGGTGGAAGCGGTCGATCTTCTGAAGCTGCTTGAAGCCGTCCCCCTTCTGGTTGTGCGTCATCTCGTGGTGTTGGACGGGCTGGTCGAAAACACCCTCGTACATGAGCGTTGCATCCCAGCGCTCGGGGCCGATCATGAAGGTACAGACGTCGGTGATCCCCATCCGGAAGGCCGTCAGCATCAGGTCCATCTGGAGGCGGATGTACTCGCCGCGAGGCAGCACTTCCTGCGTCGGGATGCGGACGTCGGCCTCGGTGAGGAGCCGGTCCATCTTCGCGATGCGGCGTTCGATGCCGCGGATCATCTCCATGAATTCGTCGAGCGTGCGCCGATCTTCGCGGCCGAGACGCCGGGCGAGGGAGCCGGCATCGGCAAGGACCAGATCGGTGACGTCGGCGACGTGATCGCGGTATCCCTGGCGGAGGAAGAGCCGGTCGTAGAGCTTCTGCGGCTCGCGAATCGACGGCGCGATCCTCCCCGGCCCGTACCACGAGATGTTGTCGAACTCGATCGGCTCCTTCGGCGCCGTGAATCCGTTGCAGCTGATCTCGAGGGTGTTGAAGACGGTGGCATGACCGACCGCGTCGCCGATCATCTGGTCGAGCGTGCGGCCGTTGGGGTGGGCAATCCCCCGATCGGCGGCCATCTTCGGCGAGACGCTCGTCAGGTAGCACGATGCCCCCTGGGCATGGACATCCTGGCCATCCTTATAGCTCCGGTCGAGGCCGGTGATGAGCGTGATGTCGGCGACGTGCTCGGCGAGTGGCTGGAGCGTCTCGGTCAGTTCGAGGGGATGAATGCCCGGGGTGTTCTTGATGCGCCGCTCGTGCTTGATCTTGTCGGCTTCGAAGCCTCCGATGAAGTCCGGGGCGTCGACATGCCCCTCCCCCGGAAAGAAGCAGCGGCGAACGATGCCGTTGGGGAGATAGACGATCGCGAGTTTCTTCCGCGGCTGCGCGGACTCAGAGAGCAGCCCGTCGGCGGCGGCAAGCGAAGGGAGGAAGGGGAGAGCCAGGAGCGCCCCCTCGGCGCGGAGGAAGGATCGGCGCGAGAGGTTCATGGAGGGCTCGCCGGCGGGTGGATCGGTCGGGGGGCGTCCGTGCCGGAGATGAGCATACCGGGGATTCCGGCGAGGGCGCCGAGGGCGTCGGGGTGGGCCAGCACCGGGCCGATCTCGGCGACCACTCGGCGAGGATCGACCTGCTTGTCACCGCCGCGGGCGTCGGGGGGGGGAGGCGTCCACCTTGGCGGTGGGCTTCCGGTGAGGCTCGCGAGGCGAGCGTAGAAATCCCGACGGCGCACCGGATGGCCATCGGAAACGACGTACAGCGGGCCGGGGCTGGCATGATCGGCGACGGCCATCACGACCGCGGCCGCATCATCGACATGGATCAGATTCAGCCAGCTGTCCGGATCGGCGGTCAGGGCCGCACCCGCCCGGAGATCGTCGACGCGCGGCAGGCGTCCGGGACCGTAGATTCCCGCCAATCGCAGCGCGGTGCCGGGGCCGAGCCGGTGGCCAAACAGAAGGGCCTCGGCCTCGAGGAGGACGCGCCCCGCCTCGCGGTCGGGATGGGGGGGCGTTGCCTCGTCGACGACTTGGCCATCGACGCGCCCCCAGACGCCAGTGGAGCTGATGAGGATCACGCGGGGCCGGCCGGGAAGCGCCGCGAGGAGGCGGCCGAGCCCCCCGACATGGACGTCGCTGTAGCCCTGAGCGGCCGTGCGATCGAAACCGACCGACCAGACGACCGTGTCGACCTCCGGCAGCGGCGGGAGGGGGACGGCGGAGGCGACGTCGGCGATGATCGCCTCCACCCCAGCGGAGGCGAGCCTCGTCACCCGGGTAGGCGTCCGAACCACCCCCCAGACTTGCGACCCGCCGGCCAGCCAACGCCCAGCGAGCCGTTCGCCGAGATAGCCACAGCCGACGATGAGACGGCGCGGAGGTGACGAGGGGGCAGGGAGCGAGGTCATCCGTTGAGGGCTCCGGGGCGCGGCGGTGGCTCATGGGGCTCACGGGGCTCACGGGGCGCCCCACCATCGCCTGGCCGTGGGGAGACGTGCGCCTCCATCCAGGCGGTAAGGATGATGTGGGCCGCGATCGAGTCGGCCCGCGCCTTCTTCTTTCCGCGCGAGAGACCGAGGCCGGCGAGCATCCCGGCCGCCTCGACCGAGGTGTAGCGCTCGTCCTGAAACGCCACCGGTCGGGCCGTCGTCTCGCCGAGCCAGACGGCGAACCGTTCGACCTCGACCGACATCTTGCTGTCGCTGCCGTCGGCGTGGACGGGCAGGCCGACGACGAAGCCGACGATCGATTCCTCGGCGACGAGGCGCTTGAAGAAGGCGGCTTCGGCTTTCTCGTCGCCGGTCGGCTGCCGCATCGGCCAAGGGCTGGCGATGATCCGTTCGGCGTCGCAGATCGCGATCCCCATCCGCTTGCGGCCATAGTCGACGGCCGCGACGCGGCCGGAGGGGATCGACACCGAAGTGGAGCGACGGTTGCCGTTCATCGTTCCCCGGCTGCTGCCGTGGGATCGGCGGCCGGCGCTCCGAATCGCCCCCCCTTGAGAAACGACGCGGTCGCTTCCTGCACCGCCGGGTCACGCATCATGAACGCGTGGCGGACTGGTAGAAGGAGGAAATCGTCCGACCCATCGAGGCGCGTCTCGTCAACGCGCACCACGGAATCGTCATCCCCTTCGAGCATCGGACTGTAGCCCTCGGCATCGCCGGTACCGCCGGCGATGATCCCGAACGGGCAGGGGGGGACGGCGAGATTCCGGGCAATCCGCGGCCAATCGAGGACGAGATCCCGGGCAGCGCCGGTCGAGAGCTTCGACAGGAGCCACACCTGTGACACCCTCCGCGCCAGATCGGATCCCTGATTCGGTGCCCCGAGCATCACCATCCGTTCGATGCGGTCGAGATCGGCGGCCGGCGCCTCGGCCATCCACCTCCGAACGACAATATTCCCGAGGCTGTGGCCGACGAGGCTGATCCGGTCGGCGCCGTCGAGCCCCGCGATCACACTGCCGAGGGCGCGGGCGTGCTCGTCGACCCCTGCCCGCGGGCTGGCGTAGCCGAAGGTCAGCACCGTGGCGTCGTTGTGCTCGCGGAGATAACGGGCCAGCGGGCGCATCGAACCGCGCCCCTCCCCGAGACCATGGAGGAGGATCACCGTCGGGCCTGCGACGGGGGGAATCTTTCCGGCGGCTGCGAGCGAATCAAACTTCTCCCGGCAGGCATCGGCCGAGCCGGCAAGGACGACGCGATCGGCAGGATCCAGAACGCGCGCCGCGTCACTCCCCGGCCGCCGCTGGATCCGCCATTCGTGCCGCACCAATTCGTCCGACCACTCCATCGCCTCGGCGGCGCGGCGCAGCCGCTCACTCCAGTGGTCGGCGGCGACCGCCGACTCGGCTTCGATGCCCGATTCATCGGCCGGGGCACCGGCCGGTGCGGCGAGCGCGATAAACGCAGCGAGGATTACGGCCCGGGGGTGCGGCAGCCAGCGGCCATCCGCGGTTCGTGGGGCGTCTGCAGTCATCGACAGCCCTCGCTTCGTCAGCGGTCTTCGGGATTCTGCCCACCGGGGCACCGCGCTCACAGAAACTCACTCCAGCCCCGCTTCTCGAGCTCTGCCACAACGCGGCGGACCGCCTCCTCGTGCGACCGAGCGGCGACGAGCGTGGCATCGGGAGTGTGTACCACCAGCATATCCGCCAGGCCCATCGTGACGACCAGATGATCCTCGCCGGACCGGACGATCGTCCGCACCGTCTCGATGCCAAGATGTTTGCCGATGACGGTGTTGCCGTCGGTGTCTCCCCCACGCTGGCGGGCGACGGCCGACCAGCCGCCGAGGTCGTCCCAGGTGAAGGGGGCCTCGATCACCGCCACATCCCCGGCATGCTCGAGGACCGCGTAGTCGATCGAGATCCCCTTGATGGCGGCGAACTCCGCGGCGAAGACGCGCTCGCGGTCGGGGCCATCCCACGCCGCGGCGATCCGCTCGAGGTGGGCGAGGCATTCCGGCTGCTGGCGGCGGAGGGCCTCGATGATCGTCGACGCCCTCCAGACAAAGATGCCAGCGTTCCACAGATAGTTGCCCGCCGCGAGGTATTCGCGGGCCACGGAGGCTGGCGGCTTCTCCTTAAATCGCGCCACGCGATGGACCGGGGCGCTGGCCTGTTCCCCGCCGTCCCGGATGGGGGGGAACGGGATCGCGTCCCCTTCTTGGATGTAGCCGAAACCCTCGGCCGGGTAGGTCGGGCGGATGCCGAAGGTGACGAGCCTCTCGGGCGAATCGAGGACGAGGGCTTCGGCCTGGCGGATCGCAGCGCGGAACGCCGCCGCGGGGGCGATGCAGTGATCGGAGGGCATCACCGCCATGATCGCTTCGGGGTCGTGGCGGGCGACAAGGAGCGCGGCCAAGCCGATGCAGGGGGCGGTGTCGCGTTTGCACGGCTCCCCCACGAGCCCCGCCTCGGGGACCACCGGGAGCTGTTGGCGGACGGCCGGAAGGAGGCGCGCTGCGGTGACGATCATCAGCCGGTCCGGGGGAACAAGCGCGTCGAGCCGGGCAACGGTGTCCTCGAGGAGCGTCGTCGTCCCGGCCAGGGGGAGGAGTTGCTTCGGGAGGGCGGCACGGCTGGCGGGCCAGAATCGGGTGCCGGATCCTCCGGCCATGACGATCGCGTGGAGCATCGAAGGTTCCTGTCGGGCGGAAGGGCGGAGCGATTCTCCTCCCCAGGAGGGAATGTCGCCGGAAACCCATGGGGCGGGCAACAGAGGTTTTGCTGGCAGAACGGTCAGCCACCCC
Source organism: Candidatus Kuenenia stuttgartensis (assembly GCA_945865325.1). GTDB lineage: Bacteria > Planctomycetota > Planctomycetia > Pirellulales > UBA1268 > QWOP01. The sequence goes on along the minus strand of CAMBFA010000208.1, from coordinate 1,414 downwards.
CTCCGACGACCGTCGGATGATCGATTCGCGAGCCTGGAGGGAGGACGGCGGCGAGGTCGGCCTCGTCGAGGATCCACGGCGCCAGTTCCACCCCGACCCCGGCGGGCACCACCACGCCGGCCCGGTGGAGCAGCCGGCGGGCGTGGGCGTCGAGCGCGGCCTGGACATGCGCCAGGGTGTCGGCGGCGGCCCCGGGGGGGTTCTTGAGCGGGGCGAACCCCTCGGCGGGATCGATCTCCACCAGGCAGACACACCGCGCCAGTGGCATCAGATCGAAGATGAATCTCTCGAACTTCACCGCGTTGGGCGTCCGCGGATGCACCCTCGCTCCGGAGGCGTCGAGGCATGGCACCGCCTTGTGGGCGACATGGAGGGGAAGCGGGTCCGGGGCAGCCGCGGCGCGGCGGAGGAAGTCGAGGGCAAAGGCGTGGACGGCGATGCTCCCGGCGTGGAACCGGAGCCGGTCCCCGGGGCCGCGCTCGGCGGCGAGCGCCGCCGGGAGATCGCTGTACTCGACGACGAACGTGCGCTGGCCGTCGCTGGCCACGACGCCGACGCGCTCTCCAGGCTCGCGCTTGTGCACCACCTGGGTGGAAAACTCGGCATCGCGGAGGAGGTGATGGCCGAGGAACTCGGGGTGGAGCGGCATCGAGAGCGGATTGTCGACCTGAAACGTCGTCACGTGACGGCAGCCGCGGTCGGCGAACCACTCGAGGCCGCCGGCAGCCACGAGGGCCGGCAGCATCCCGCCGTGACCATCGGGCGCCATGGCGATGTGGTCGGGGGCATCGAGGAGGAGGTTGCCATCGACATCGTCGACGGCCGGCAGATCGCGCTGCCGGAAGACGAGGACATGATCGGGGTCGAGGCCGCCGTGGTTGTGGTCGGCCAGCCACGCCCGCGTGTCGGCGTCGGTCGCGGAGCTCGTCATGATCGCCAGCGGGAGCGGACGTCCGTACCGCCGCGCGATGCCGCGGAGTCTGCCGAGGAGGAGATCGAAGAGCGTCGCCCCGGAGAGCGAGCCAACGCTCACGACCCCCTTCGGGCCGTTGCATCCCAGCCGCGAACCCTGTCCACCGGCCACGAGCACGGCGCCAAAATGCCCCGCCTCCAGTCCCGCCCGCCCGGCCGTCGCGGCCCGATTGGCGTTGTCACCGCCGAGGCGATGGCAGGGGGGCGTGGTAGCGCGGGCGAGATCGGCGGCCAAGCCCGTGGCCGCACCGGCCACGATCTCCGGCCCCGACGAGCGGCCGAGGCGCCGGAGCTCGCCGAGCATGTCCCAGTCGATCGCCGCGAGTTGCCCCGCGAGCCGATCCCGTGCGCTCGCTTCGAGGGTGTCCCAGAATCGCAGGAGATGTTCCTGATCGGCCCGGGCGATCGATTCCCGCAGCGCTATCGGGAGGGAAGGGTGGGG
>CAMBFA010000207.1 GCA_945865325.1 Candidatus Kuenenia stuttgartensis | reverse complement strand
CGCCGGGGCGCTGGTCAAGATGGCTGGCATTGAGCGCGCGGAGAAGGTCGAACTGCTCCTGCTGGCGGTCGGGGCCAAGGCGCGGATTACGAATGTGGTCGATGAGCTCGCGGGGGTCGGTCTTTGAGGTGTCGACATGCGTTCCCTGAAAGGCCCCCGGGAGGAAGGCGCTCCGCCAGTTGCCCGCCCCCCCGACCGGCATTCCGCCGGGCACCAGCGCGATGAAGCCGGGGAGGTTGTCGTTCTCCTGCCCCATGCCCCAGGTCAGCCAGGAGCCGAAGCTGGGGCGCACCTGCCGCATGTGGCCGGTGTTCATCAGCATCAACGACATCTCATGGTTGGGGAGCTCGACATGCATCGAACGGATAACGGCGAGCTCGTCGGCGTGGCGGGCAAGGTTCGGAAAGAGATCGCTGATCGGGATGCCGCTCTGGCCGTGCTTGGCGAAGGTGAACGGGGAGGGGAGGGCCACGCCGGTCTTTCGCTCGGTCTGGAGGTTGTCATAGGGGAGCGTTTGGCCGCCACGGGCCTGGAGCTCCGGCTTCGGGTCGAACGTGTCGACCTGCGACATTCCGCCGTTTAAAAACACGTGGATCACCCGCTTCGCCCGGGCGGGGAAGTGGGTGGGGAACGCGCTGCCGACACCGTCGCGGGCCAGCAGCCCGGCCAGGGCCAGCGACCCGAAGCCCATGCCGCTGGAGCGGAGGAAACCGCGACGGGAAACGTGCATGGGAATGACGTCCGGTGGCTTGTGATGACAAAGGGGCGATGATTCGCCCGGGGCAAAGAACTTTTTCCAGTGACGGTCAATCGACGAAATGAAACTCGTTGGCGGCGAGGAGGACATGGGCGAGGCGCTGCCAGGGGACATCGGCCGCCAGCCCCGACTCGAGGGAAGCGGCCTGCTTGCGGACGAAGTCGATCGCCGCGGCCGTCTCCGCCTCCGAGGGGGAGCGCGAGAACGCGCGGCGGACCATCCAGGAAACCCGCCCGGCTTCGTCGGCCGGGGCGGCCCGCAGGCCCGCAGCAGCGAAGGCCACGGCGCGGTCCTGGATGAAGTTGGAATTGAGGGCGAAGAGCGCTTGTTGCGGGATCGTCGTGTCGGGCCGACGGGCGGTGCAGGCGGCGGGGTTGGCGCCGTCGAACGTCCCGGAGAGGGGGGAGAGGATGTCGCGGTTGACGAAGCCGTAAACCGTCCGTCTGGGGACGATCGGGGTCGCTTCGAGGTCGACCGGCGGGCCGCCCGGCGTGGGGTCGAGCTCCCCCGAAACGGCGAGCATCGCGTCGCGCATCGATTCCATGTCGAGCCTGCGGCGCGGCATCCGCCAGAGCAGTTCGTCGTCGGGATCGGCCTGCCGGGCCACGGCGTTTTCAACCGCCGCGGTGCGGTAGGCGTCGGAGAGCATGATCCGACGATGGAGCGACTTCAGTGACCAGCCGTCGTCGCGGAAGGTCTCGGCGAGGAAGTCGAGGAGCTCGGGGTGGGTGGGTGGGCGGCCGCGGGTCCCGAAGTCGTCGGGGGTGCGCACGAGCCCCGCGCCGAAGTGGTGCTGCCAGGCCCAGTTCACAATCACACGCCGGACGAGGGGATTGTCGGGGGAGACGAGGGCCGCGGCGAGACCGAGCCGGCGCTGGCCCGCCGGGAACGGCGCCGCATCGGGCGCCGACAGCACCACCGGGAATCGGGCCTCGACGACCGGGCCGCGGTTGAGCGGATTGCCACGCACGAGAAGCCGGGTGGCCGGCGCATCGGCCTGCTCCTCGAGCGTCATCGCCCGCGGGGGGGAGCCGGGAGCGCCGAGATGGAGCTCGTGGATCGCGCCGGCCTTCCCGGAGAGCGTGTCTTGGACGGTGCGGTTGAGAAGGGTCTTGGCGAGCGTGTCGTCGACCGCCGTCGGCGTGCCGGGGGCGAAGAGATGGTGCCGCAATTGGCGACGGATCGGACTGTTGACGACGACGTGCCGGGGATCCTCGTCGGTGACGATGCCCTCTCCGACGCCCTCTTCCGCCGACGCGGCGAGGCCCCCGAGCCACTCCCGCTGCGCGGTGGCGAAGACGGCCCCGTAGGCATCGGCGACGTCGGCGAGCGTGGCCGGATTCCGCTCCGCCAAGCTTGCAAGGACGAGCGGATTCCACTTCGGCGTCTCCTCGCCGAGGCCGTTTTTCGCGGCCGCGGCCGCCGGGTCGCCGTTCTCGGCGGTGAGCGCGGCGACGATCTCGGCGCACCGCGGCTGGACATCGGCGGCGGGGAGATCGCGGAGCCTGACCCAGGGGCCGAAGACCGGATCGTCGGCGGGCATCGTCGCCAGGTAGGTCCGCCAACGATTGAGGACATGCGGGCGGACGTCGTCGGTGCGGAAGGAGAGGAACGCCGACGTCAGATCCTGCTCGGGCGTCCCTTTGGCGAGCTCCCGCAGATAGAGGCCCACCTGCATCCGCAGCCGCCCCTGCATGACGGCGATCTGGTCGCGCGCCATGTCGTCGCGAATCGTCTGGCGGCGCTGGAGTTCGCGCCGGTAGTCGGCCAGAGCCGGCGTCTCCTCCGGGCTGCCGATAACCGGCGGAAGTTCGGGTGGTTGGCTGGGGGCAAGGGTGGCGGCGAGGGCGTAGTAGTCGCTCGCGGTGACGGGATCGTACTTGTGGTCGTGGCAGCGGGCGCAGGCGATCGTCAGCCCCATCAACCCGCGGCTGACGACGTCGATCTGATCGTCGAGGAGGTCGTGGCGGTTGCGGAACTGCATGCCGATGGTGAGGAAGCCGAGGCCGGCCAGCGCCGGGTCGTTCGCGGCGAGCCCCATCTGGTCGGCGGCAACCTGCTCGGTGATGAACCGCTCCCAGGGGATGTCGCCATTGAACGACCGCACACAGTAGTCGCGGTAGGTGTAGGAGAAGGGGAACTTCGTGAAGCCGATGGCACTCCCGCCGTGGGTGTCGGCATAGCGGGCGATGTCGAGCCAGTGGCGCCCCCAGCGTTCGCCGTAGCGGGGGGAGGCGAGGAGGCGATCGACCACGCGGGCGAAGGCTTCGCTTTCGGGGGAGATGTCGGTCTCGAAGGCCTCGACCTCCTCCCAGACCGGCGGCAGTCCCGTGAGGTCGAACGTCGCCCTCCGGATCAGTTCACGCCGACCGATCCGGGGGGGCTCGGCGAGCCCACGCGCCTCACGGGCGCTGGCGAGGAAGCGGTCGATGTCGGTGCTGGCAGGTCGGGATGTGGCAGGGACCGGCGGGCGGCGGATCGGGGCAAACGCCCAGTGCCCCTCGTACGGAGCGCCGGCTGCGATCCAGCGGCGCAGCGTGTCGATCTCGGTCGCCGTCAGGCCCGGCCCCTTCGCAGGGGGCGGCATGCGCAGGTCGGGATCGGTGGCGAGGATGCGGCGCACCAGCTCGCTCTCGTCGGGGCGACCAGGGAGCACGGCCTGGGGGTTGGCCCCCTCGGCGGTATCCAGCCGCAGGTCCCCCTGGCGCGAGCCAGCATCGAGGCCGTGGCACTCCAGGCAGTGTTCGGCGAGGATCGGCCGGATATCACGGTCGAAGCGAACCTCGGCCGCGCCGCCGATCAATTCGGGGGCGACGATGCCTACGAGCATGAGGGCCACCGCCAGTGCCACGGGGCGGACGGGGGCAGGCGACAGTGATCGTGGGGCCTTCATGACAACGGATCCTGCGGGGGGGATCCCTGCAGTTTACCCTCGAACAATCCCCAGGCGACGAAGAGCGTGGCGAGGAGGCCGTAGGCGAGGGCCATCTCGATCGGGCCCCGCCCCGTGGCCGCCTCGGCAAGGGGGGCGAGATTCCAGGGGAGGAACAGCCGGCCGTCGCCGTACGGGGAATGGATGATCCCGAAGAGCGTGAAGAGCGCCGCCGCCGCCGCCCACGCCCCCGCCTGCCGGAGCCGGCGATCGACGAGCGCTGCTGTCATGCCCGCCCAGAGCAGGCTCGTGACGATGAACCCGGCCGAGAGCATCCGCATCGTGTGAAGATCGCGAGCGAGCGCCGGATCCGGTTGTGCCCCCGCGGCCAGGAGGTTGTCGGCTTGGAGCGTGACCAGCGCCGCCAAGGCCGGCACGCAGGCGATCGCCACGGCGGGGAAGTGGCGCGCCGGGGTGGCATGAAAGCTCTGCGCGGTGATTTCCAGACCAATAAATACAAGGATCGGATAAACCGCCGCCGGCGGCAGCGCCTGGTAGATATAGGCGAAGGTGCCGGTGAGCCCGGCCAGCCCGATCACAGTGGCGGTCGCGAGGGTGTAGGCGGCGCGCCCACCCATCGCCTTGTAGGCCGGGTGGCCGATGTAGGGGGTCGTTTGGATCACGCCCCCGCAGGCGCCGGCGAGGATCGTGGCGATCGCCTCGACGCCAATCACCGCGCCGGTGTCGTAGTCGTCGCCTGCCGCGGCGGCGCTCTCGGTGCAGTCGATCCCGCCGACCACGGTTCCCAAGGCGAAGGGAATCACGATGGGAAGATATTTTACCGTGTCGGGCCAGCCCTCGAGCCATTCCAGCCGCAGCGCCGAGAGCCACTCCCGTGGCCACAGCGTGGCGGCAGGATCGAGCGCTGCATGGGGGACTCCTTCGATCCAGCCTGCAGCCGTGCCGACCAGATGAATCCCCCAGCCGACGACCAGGGCGGCCAGGGCCCCCGGGATGCCGAAGGGGAGGGGGATCCGGGCGGTGAGCGTGGCCAGGACGATGCCGAGCGTGACCAGGCCGACCAGCGGAGACTCGAAGACATCCAGGAGCGGGAGGAACGTGATCAGCACCAGGGCGACGGCGGTCAGGCTGCCGAGGAGCGCGGCCCGGGGGATGAGCCGGCGGATCGGACCGGCGACGAAGCTGCAGGCGAGCTTGAAGAGGCCGCTGGCGACGATCGCACACATCCCCACATGCCAGGCATGACGGGCCGCGGCCGCGATCGTCTCGGGGGGGGCATCGGCCGGCCCGCGGGCGGCGAGGAACGCCGGCCCGATGACGAGGAACACCATCCCGAAGGTGCTCGGCGTGTCGAGGCCGAGGGGCATGGCGGTCACGTCGCCGCGGCCGGTTTTTCGTGCCAGTCTGAAGGCGAGCCAGGTGAAGAGCAGATCGCCGACCACCACCCCTACCGCCGTCCCGGGAACGAAGTGGGAGAGGGCGAAATCTACGGGATAGCCGAAGACGGTCGCCAGGAGGGAGACGGCCAGCACGAGGTCGGCGAGGTTGTCGAGGGCAAGGCCGAAGAAGGCGTTGATGTCCCCCGGGGCCGCCCAGCGGTAGGGGAGGGGCCCGCGATCCCGGGCCAGCGGGGCGGGCAGGGGGTGTCCGGGGGTCGGTTGGGGGGATGGCATCGTCGGCTGGGCCGGCGGGGAAGGGGGATGAACGTGGAGCAGGAGGACAATGGGGCTCGCCGGCCGATGCCCCCGGGCGTCGGCCCGGAACGAACAGCGGCGTGAGCCTGCGACCACAACTTCGCGGCGGGTTGAGTCCTCCGACTATACTCCAAGGGTTAGTTTTCCGGGGGGCCGGGGCCGTGGATGCTTTTTCCCAGCCCGGCCTCCGAACCGAGTCCACCTTCACGCCGTAGTGCCGATGGTTGCACACGATTCCCATTCCAGATCCGGAGAGACTCCAGCCGGCCGTGACCACGGCGATGGCCCTTCGCCCGCGGTGCGCCACAAGATGGGTGCTGGGGGTACGGTGGGTGCCGGGGGAACGGGGGCGGTGGTCGACCGGGACTCCGTCCCCACGGCCGTCGTGGGAGTGATCGAGCGGGGGAACGGATCAGAGGATGGGGTCTTGGCCGACGAGGAACTGCTCCGGCGGTTCCGCAGCGGCGGGGATGAGTCGGCCTTCGAGGCACTCGTCCACCGTTACGAGAGGGAGTTGTTCAGTTACCTCCGACGCTATCTCGGCAATGCTGAGATGGCTGAGGATGTGTTCCAAGCAACGTTTCTGCAGGTCTATCTCAAGAAGGAGGGATTCGAAGAGGGCCGACGGTTTCGACCGTGGCTCTACACGATCGCCACGAACCAGGCCATCGACGCCCAGCGTCGCAATCGTCGGCACCGAATGGTCAGTCTCGACCAGCGGACCGGCGATGACGATGTCGGCGCTCTGGTCGAGATGCTCGCGGGGCGTGACCAGACCGCCGATGAACGGATGGCGGGCGAGGAAGCAAAGGAATGGGTGCGGTCGGCGGTTCAAGACCTACCGGACGCACTCCGCAGTGCCTTGGTCCTCGTCTACCACCAGGGGATGAAGTACCGCGAAGCGGCAGACGTCCTCGGCATCCCGGTTGGCACCGTCAAGAGCAGGCTCCACTCGGCGCTCCTGAAGCTCAATGAATCCTGGCAGGCGGGCGGCAAGAGTCTCTAGACGGAAGGCGTATCCGACGCGTGGCGACGGGGCGTCCCCGGATCCACACGAGCGAACAATCATCATGCGAGACGATCTTGTCGGCTATCTGGTCGGGGCCCTCGACGCCCCCGACTCCCACCGTGTCGAGGCGACGCTCGCCGACCCGCATGCGGGTGCATCGTTACGCCGGGATATCGGGCTCCTCCAGCGGTCGATGTCGCGACTCGCTTCCGACCGCGATCCGTTTCCGGCGCCGGCCGGGCTGGCAACGCGGACGATGGAGATGATCGCTGAGCGGAAAAATTCCGTAGCTTCGGGTTTGGAGGCTTCCCTCTCCCTCCCGGCTGCCGTCACCGCGCCGGGCCGACTGCAGGCAGAGCCCGCCGACGCCCCCTTCCGCGGCTCTTTCCCTGCCGACCACCGGGCTGGTCCCCCGGCTCCCCGCCATCAAGGACATCATGGCCGTCATGGCCGTCATGGCCGTCACCACCGCAGCACCGCCGACGGTCTTCCGGCGACGATGACCCCGGAGCGCCCGACCGGCCATGTCGGCTCGCCGCTGGCCTGGCTCGACAAGGCGATCCTCGCCGCCACGGCCCTGGCCGCCTGCATCC
>CAMBFA010000206.1 GCA_945865325.1 Candidatus Kuenenia stuttgartensis | reverse complement strand
TCGTCGGTCCACTGGTGTTTCCCCGGCTTGCCGTGCATCCAGACAGCGAAGACGTGGACTGTGCCGGTCCGCTCGTCGACGACGATCCCGGGATCGCTGCAGCCATTGAGCTCGGAGGAAAGGCCGCCGAAGTCGCCCATATCGATGATCGTCCGCACCGGCTCCCAGGTGCGGCCGCCGTCGGTGCTGCGAGAGAGGCCGATGTCGATATCTTCCTGGAGGTCACGGGCCTCTCGGTGCCGGAGGTCGTAGGCCGCCAGGAGCGTGCCGGAGGGCGTCGTCGCCAGCACCGGGATCCGCGTCGTGTGGACGCCGTCGTCGCCCTGCTTGCGGAGGGCGATCCCGACGCGCTGGCGGACATCGGGCGACGCATCGGCAACGACAATCCGCCCAACGGAGGTCTCCAGCGCCGTGCACGTGACCGCGATCCGGTCGACGAGATCGGCCTGCGGGGCAAGGCATCCGACACACCAGAAGACGTTGTCGCCGGCAGCCAGCGGGGCCTCGAGAACGAGCGTGACCGTGCCGGCGGGAGGGACGTCGGCGGCCAGCGTCGCACCACCGGGGATGGCGGCAATCGCCTCGTCGCGCCCCGTCGTCACCACCGCAAGCGCCGCCAAAGCGGCGATCCGATCGCTTCCCAGCAGCGACAACGACATCCCCTCGATCCGCGGGCTGGGCCCTTCCCCCTCGACGTTCACCACCACCCGACAGAGCGGCAGGCGCTCGTCGCCAAACAACAGCGGCACCACCGGCCTGGTCACCGTCGCCGTGACCGACTGCCCGGCAACCGTGCCACCGACCACGACAATGCTCACGAGGGTAAGGAGCCCGCGCAGCAGCACCGGATGGGGGGGCACGGGGCGGATCATTTCGCGGAGCCGGAGAGATCGCGGATGAAAATGTTTCGCCAACGGATCTCGCCGCCGTGGGTCTGAAGCTGGATCGGGCCCTTCTCCGGCACCGACACGGCCCGGTCGTAATAGTTTTCCATCCGGGCGTCGTCGACGACCTTCTGGTCGTTGAGCGACACCGTCACCTTGTCGCCGCGCATCACGATCCGGAAGCGGTTCCACTCGCCGAGCGGCTTGTCGGCCTTGACGAGCGGATCCTTGCCGGGAGCACCGGCGGAATTGTTCCACAGGCCCCCCGAGCCCTTCGCGAGGCCGAGATTTTGCGGGTCGGGAAGGCTCGAATCCCAGATCTGCACCTGGGGAACGCCGCGCAGATAGATCCCCGAATCGGCCTTCGGCACGGTCCGGTAATCGACGAGGAGCTCGAAGTCGCCGTAGTCCTTTTCGGTGCTGGCGTAGGCCCCGAAGCCGTCGTTGACCAGTTCGCCGTTCTCGACGTACCAGTGCGACTTCTTAGTCGCGTCACTCACCTCGAGCAGCGAGTTTTTCTGGTCGGCAGCGGTCCACTTGCGGATCTGCTCCTTCCGCTCGTCGGCCGACATCGCCAACAGCTTGCGGTGGTCGAAGGTCTCGCCCCCGCGCCAGCCGGCGAGGTCCTTGCCATTGAACAGCGCCGTGAATCCGGCCGGCGGCTCATCGGCGCTCACCGCGCCACTCGCCCCGAGCACCACCGCCACCGCGCCCAACAGAAGCCCGAAAATACGCCGACGCATGACCACCCCCTTCGACAACTCAAGAGTCCCTCGCGGCCACGGGCCGGTCCCGGCAGCCCCCAGATTGGGCGATTCTGCCACGGCGGGAGCCTGTGCGGAAGGACGCCCCCCACGAACCGGGTTTCCCCCCGACCACCGATCGAGGGATACTGGTGGACGGCTCTGGAACCTTCCGGGGCGTTTTTTCCTCCCGACGAGAACCCAGTTTCGATGCATGCGGGACGCTGTCCACTTCCGATCGGGACCTTCACCCTCCTCGCCTTCGGCTGGCTGGGAATGGCCCTGCAGGCCCCTGCCGAAGACGCCCCCCTTTCCTTCGAACGCGACATCCGCCCGATCCTCCGGGCCCACTGCTTCGACTGCCACGGGGCCGGCGATGCCTTCGAGGGGAATCTCGATCTGCGGCAGGTGCGCTCGATGGAGCGCGGCGGCGACTCCGGGCCGGCGATCGCCCGGGGGGATGCCGGGGCGAGCCTGCTGGTGGCGCGGATCCGCTCCGCCGAGATGCCCCCCTCGACGCTCAAGGTGACGCCTGAAGAACTGGCGATTCTCGAACGCTGGGTCGCCGCCGGGGCCCCGACAACCCGTCCCGAGCCAGCCACGATTCCCCCCGGCCTCGGCATCACGCCGGAGGAGCGGGAGTGGTGGTCGTTTCGCCCCCTTGTCAGCCCCCCGCTCCCGGCCGTGGCCCACCCCGATCTCGTCGCCCAGCCGATCGACGCCTTCCTCCTTGCCCGCCTCGAGGCTGGAGGCCTCTCCTTCTCGCCGCCGGCCGACCGGGCGACGCTCATCCGCCGGGCGTCGTTTGATCTCCTTGGTCTTCCTCCCACAGCCGAGGAGGTCGATGCCTTCGTCGCCGACCCCGATCCGGCGGCCTACGAGCACCTCGTCGATCGGCTCCTCGCCTCTCCCCACTATGGCGAGCGGTGGGCCCGCCATTGGCTCGATGCGGCAGGCTACGCCGACTCCGCCGGCGCCACGCAGGACGATCCTCCCCGGCCCTACGCCTGGAAATACCGCGACTGGGTCGTGCGCGCCCTCAACGCCGACCTGCCGTTGGATCGCTTCCTCGTCGAGCAACTCGCCGGCGACGAGCTCGTCGCGCCCCCCCATGCCCAGCTCCCAGCGGAGTCGATCGAGCGGCTGACGGCCACCGGCTTCCTGCGGATGGCGGCCGACGGGACTGCCGGCGGAGGGGATGCCGAGAGCCGCAACCGGGTCGTGACCGACACGCTCACGATTGTGTCCAGTTCGCTCCTCGGGCTCACCGTCGGCTGTGCCCAGTGCCACGACCATCGCTACGACCCGATCCCACAATCCGATTACTACGCCCTCCGCGCCCTCTTCGAGCCGGCCCTCGACCCGGCGGCGTGGAGAGCGCCGAACGACCGGCTCGTGTCGCTGTTCACCGATGCCGATCGGGCCCGCTCGGCGGAGATCGAAGCCGAGGCGGTAGCGGCCTCGCAGGAGCTCGAGGCGAAGCAGGCCACGGCGATCGCCGCCGCGCTTGAGAAGGAGCTCCTCAAGCACCCGGAGGAGCTGCGCGAGAAGCTCGGCACGGCAGCCCGGACCGCCGAGAAGGATCGCAGCCCCGAACAGACCCAGCTTCTCAAGGAGCGGCCGAGTGCCAACATCTCCCCCGGCGTGCTCTACCAGTACGACCAAGCTGCCGCCGACGAGCTCAAGGCCTTGGGGGAGAAGATCGCGGCAATCCGGGCGCGGAAGCCAGTGGAGGATTTTCTCTTTTGCCTCGAGGAGCCGCCCGGCCATCTCCCTGTCACGCGCATCTTCCATCGCGGCGACTCCCGCCAGCCGAAGGGGGAGGTCGGCCCGGCCGATCTCCAGGTGACCGGCCCCGAGGGGGAGACGGCGATCGCGGCCGACAATTCGACCCTGCCCACGAGCGGCCGCCGCCTCGCCTGGGCGCGCCGGCTCACGTCAGGACGGCATCCGCTCCTCGGCCGCGTGATCGTCAACCGCCTCTGGATGCACCACTTCGGCCGCGGCATCGTCGGCACCCCCGCCGATTTCGGCCGGCTCGGCGAGCGTCCCACCCATCCCGAGCTCCTCGACTGGATGGCGGTCGAGCTCGCCGACTCAGGGTGGAGCCTGAAGCGGTTCCATCGGATGATTCTTCTTTCCACCGCCTGGCGGCAGGCGTCGATGCGGCGCCCGGAGCTCGACCGCAGCGACGCCGATAACCGGCTCATCGGCCGGATGCCGGTCCGCCGGCTCGAGGCCGAGGTGGTCCGCGACCGGATCCTTGCCGCCGCCGGCACGCTCGATCCCTCCCCCTTCGGCCCGGCGGTGCCGGTCGTCGCCGATGACGCCGGGGAGTTCGTCGTCAAGGATTCCCTCCCGCGCCGCAGCCTGTGGATCGAGCAGCGCCGCAGCATGCCGGTGCAGTTCCTCGCCACGTTCGACGCCCCGACGATGCAGACCAACTGCGACCGGCGCGTCCACGCCACGTCTGCCGGTCAGGCCCTGCTCCTCATGAACGGCGACTTCGCCCTCACACAAGCGCGGCGGATGGCCGACGCCGCCCTCGCCGCCGCCCCGGGTCAAGCGATCCCCGACGACACCCCGGCCGACGCCGAAGCCCAGGCTCTCACCCCGGCCGTGATCCTCGCGTGGCGGCGGGCCTACGGCCGGTCGCCCGACCCCGACGAAGCCGCCGAGACGATCGGCTTCCTCGCCGATGAACTGACGATCCTCCGCGGAGCGGCGGCGGAGATCGCGGCCCCGGCCGAACGCCGGGCCCGGGCCCTGGCCAACCTCTGCCAACAACTCCTCGCCAGCAACGAGTTTCTCCATGTCGACTGAAAACTCCGCCGATGAGTCAGGCAGCGGCATCCGTTCGCCTGCCTCCAGCCCGCCCTTCCATCCCTTCGGGCGGCGACGCTTTCTCACCGAGTGCGGCTTCGGCCTGGGGGCGATGGCGCTTACCGATCTCCTCGGTCAGGAAGGGCTGTTGGCAAATCCAGCCAAGCCGTCGTTCGAGCCCCCCTTCAGCGACCTCCGCGCCCGCGCCCCGCACGCCAAGCCGCGGGCCACGGCGATGATCTCGCTGTTCATGCATGGCGGCCCGGCCCACATGGACCTCACCGATCCCAAGCCGGAGCTGCAAAAGCTCGACGGTATGGAGTACGGCGGCGAAGTCGCCTACAGCTTCGTCAACCGGGCGAGCAAGCGGCTGTTGGGGAGCCCGTGGAAGTTCAGCCCCTGCGGACAGTCGGGCACGCAGATCAGCGAGCTGCTCCCCCATCTCCAGCGGATCGCCGACGACATCTGCCTCGTTCGTTCGATGCACACCGGGCACAACGGCCACGAGGTCTCGATCCGTTACTTCCACGGCGGCATCCCCGCCGCCCTCGGCCGGCCGACGCTCGGCAGCTGGCTCACCTACGCGCTGGGCAGCGAGACCCGCGATCTTCCCTCCTACTTCGTGCTCGTCGATCCGGAGGGGCACCCCGTCGATGGCGTCACCAACTGGTCGAGCGGTTTTATTCCGCCCCTCTTCCAGGGCTCCGCCCTCCGCGCCAAGGAACCGCGGATCCCGAATCTCGTCCCTCCCCCGTGGCTTGCCGGCCCGCTCCAGACGAGAAACCTCGCCTACCTCGATCGACTCAACCGCCGCCACGGCGAGCGTCATCCCGGTGAGCCCGATCTCGACGCCCGGATCGCCAGCTATGAGCTGGCCGCGCGGATGCAACTCTCGGCCACCGACGCGCTCGACATCTCCCAGGAGACCGAGGCCACCCACCGCCTCTACGGCCTCGACGATCCTGTCACGCGGGAATACGGCACGCGCTGCCTCATCGCCCGGCGGCTCGTGGAGCGCGGCGTGCGGTTTGTGCAGCTGTTTCTGGGAGGACAGCCCTGGGACAACCACACGAATATCCGCGAGGGGCTTCCCGCCATCTGCCGCCGGACCGACAAACCGGCCGCGGCCCTCGTCACCGATCTAAAATCTCGCGGCCTCCTCGACACGACCCTCGTCCACTGGGGCGGCGAGATCGGCAGGCTCCCGGTCACAGAGGGGGAGGGGAGCGGCTGCGGTCGCGACCACAACGGCCAGGGCTTTAGCATCTGGATGGCCGGGGGAGGCGTGAAGCCGGGAATCGCCTTCGGCGAGACCGACGAGGTCGGTCACCGGGCCGTCACCGACGTCGTTACCCCGAACGACTGGCAGGCCACCGTTCTCCATCTCTTCGGCCTCGACCACGAGCGGCTCGTCTACCGGCACGACGGCGTCGAGCAGCGGCTCACCGCCGGCCGCCCGGCCCGGATCGTCGACGGGATCCTCGCCTGACAACCCCAGGGCGGTGCGCGGCGGGTGAAGCAGGGTAAGCGAGGGGATTCCTGGCGATCGCGACGAGGGCATCGGGAGCGGATCCCCCCTGGTGGTCGATGCTTGGGATGACTCACCCCGTTTCAGCCGGCCCCATGCGTCGCCATCCTCGCTCGTCGCCGCCGCGCCGATTTCCCCGGCAATGCTGGGGATGGCTCGTGGTCTGGATCAGCGCCGCGTTTGTGCTCCCTATCGCTTGGCAAGCGCTCTCCGACAGCGCCCGCGCCGAGGAGGTATCCGGGGGGGATCTCGGCACCGACCGCGACGCGTTCACCCCCTCGACGAAGACGGTCGCGCCGGGCACGCTTCTCTCCGAGGGATCGTATGTTTTCATCGACAACCGCTCCGGCCTGCCGACGAACAACGTCCCGGAATACCTCCTCCGCATCGGCGGCACCGACTGGCTCGAGTGGCGGTTGGGCGTCAACTACTCCGTCAACGCCCAGGGGAGCGTCGTGACGAGCGTCGAAGTCGGCGAGGGGCGCTTCGATGGCCTGACGCTCTACGAGGCCAACATCCTCTACGGCCTCAAGGCCGATGTCTCCGACCAGGACGGTCTCATTCCCGAGGGCTGCTTCATCATGGAGGCGGGCACTCCCACCAACGGCGACCTGTGGGGCACCGTGCCGGTGGCCACGGCCGTGGCCGGGTGGGAGCTCCCCGGCGAGTGGCGGCTCGACACATCGCTCCGCTATTCCTACGCCCAGTGGGACAACGGCTGGTTCAGCCGCTGGGCGCCGACGGTGATCCTCCGGGTGCCCGTCACCGAGCGGTGGGAGCTCCATGCCGAGTGGTTTGAGACCTTCACCGAGGGGCTGCCGATCAACACCGTCCGCCCCTTCTTCAGCCCCGGCACCCACTATCTCCTCTCGGAGAACATCGAAGTCGGCATCCGGGTCGGCTGGGGCCTCAACGACACCGCCGCCGGCTTCTTCTCCGACACCGGCGTCGCGTGGCGCTACTGACCGATCGACGGTCCCTTCAGGGGGGCCGTCGCCGAAGCCTCGGGTTTTCCGCGGGCCGGGACCGGGGCAGCTCCCGGCTGGAGGAGAAGATTCATCCCTTCGCTCCCGGTCATGTTCGTCCAGAAGGTGCCG
>CAMBFA010000205.1 GCA_945865325.1 Candidatus Kuenenia stuttgartensis | reverse complement strand
GCGGGCATCCGCCCGCTGGCAAGACACCCGGGCCTCCGGCCCTGGGAATTGCGATTACAGCTTCCGCAGCTGCGTGTACTCGTCGATTGTCACCGTGGTGAGCTCGCCGTCGTCACGGGAGAGGATGAGGACGTCGCTGAAGACCTTGTCGTCGGGATTGCGGCGGAAGTGGAGGCCGTGCCGACGACGCTCGCGCCGCAACACCTTTCCCACCGTCGTCGTGCTCCAAGCGGCGCTCGAGCCGATCTGGACACCATGGATCACCTCGACCCGGTCCCCCGGAGCGAGTTGATCATAGAGCGTCCGCGACTGGCGTTCTTCGGGGGTCATATCGGCTCTCCCGGTTCTTTTGGCGACACACCTACGACGACTCGAGACTCGATTCATACGGCACGGTCCGTGCCGACCCGGGGAACCCTGGGCGTTCCCGCGGGTCACGGACAAGAAAGTCCTCAGACTTCCTTCGCCTCGATCCACTTCATCATCTTGCGGAGATTGCGGCCGGTCTCGGTGAGCTTGTGCTCGCGCTCGCGGCGGCGGGTGCTCTTGAACATCGCCGCTCCGCCTCGGTTCTCGAGGATCCAGTCGCGGGCAAACTCGCCCGAGCGGATCTCTTCGAGAATCTTCTTCATCTCCGCACGGGTCTCGTCGGTGATGATCCGCTTGCCGCGGGTGTAGTCACCGTATTCGGCGGTGTTCGAGATGCTGTAGCGCATGTACTCGAGCCCGCCCTGATAGAGGAGGTCGACGATCAGCTTCATCTCGTGGAGGCACTCGAAATAGGCCATCTCCGGCTGGTAGCCGGCGTCGACGAGCGTGTCGAAGGCCGCCTTGATCAGCTCCGAGACACCGCCACAGAGAACGACCTGCTCACCGAACAGGTCGGTCTCGGTCTCCTCCGCGATCGTCGTCTCGATGACGCCGCCACGCGTGCCGCCGATCCCCTTGGCGTAAGCCAGCCCGAGCTTCTTGGTTTCAGGAGAAGCCCCGGCACCGAGCGCGATCAGGCAGGGGACGCCCCCTCCCTTTACGTACTCGCTGCGGACAAGATGCCCCGGGCCCTTCGGGGCGACCAGCATCACGTCGTGACCGACGGGGGCCTCGATCTGCCCGAAGTGAAAGTTGAAGCCGTGGCTGGCCATCAGCACGGCGCCTTTTTTGAGATGCGGCTGGATCGACGCCTTGTAGACGTCGGCGGCGACCTCGTCGGGGAGGAGGATGTTGATCAAGTCGGCCTGCTTGACGGCATCCTCGACGCTCATCGGCTCGAAGCCGTGCTTCTTGGCGAGATCGTAATTCGGACCACCCGGCCGCTGGGCGACGACGACCTTCAGCCCGCTGTCGCGGAGATTCTGGGCCTGAGCGTGCCCCTGGCTGCCGTAGCCGATGATGGCGATGGTCTTCCCATCGAGGGCCTTGAGATCGGCATCGGCGTCGTAATAGATCGTGGCGGGCAAGGGATCACTCCTCGGATCGGGCTGAAGAAAAGGGGAGGGGGGCTAAGGGGAAAGGGGAGGTGAAAGGCGGGGGGCGGGCCCCACGCCGATCAGGAGATCTGTCTTACTTAACGAAGCAAGCGATTTAGGCTTAGGCCAGCGATTTAGGCAAGCGATTCGCGGACCGACGCCTCGTCGGTGGGGCGGGCGCCGTCGGCCGCCTCGGTGAGCTCGCGGGTCGGCGGGCTCCCCCGCACCATCGCAATCCGGCCGGTGCGGACGAGCTCCAAGATCCCGAGGGGGCGAATCAGCTCGATGAAGCCCTCGATCTTCTTTTCGGTCCCGGAGATCTCGACGACAACACTGTCGGCGGCGACGTCGACCACCCGCCCACGGAACACCTCGGCGAGCTCCTTGACCTCCGTCCGCGTGGCACCGGCCGTGGCAGCGATCTTGATGAGCATCAAGTCGCGCTCGAGGTAATTGCGCGAGCTGATGTCGTCGACGCGGACAACCGTGACGATCTTCTCGAGCTGGCGGCGAACCTGGTCGAGCACCCGGTCGTCACCCCGGAGCACGAAGGTCATCCGGGAGAAACGCCGATCCTCCGTCTCGCCGACGGCGAGGCTGTCGATGTTGTAGCCCCGGGAGGCGAGCATGCCCGAGACATGGGCCAGCACGCCAGGAACGTTCTGGACGGTGGCCGAAAGGACGTGTCGCATGGGGGGGAGACCGGGGGAAAAGTGTGGGAGCGAGACCGAAACCGAGGCGGAATCGAGGGACGAGGATCGGAAAGACAGGGTCGTTTCGGGGGGCAGGGTGGACGCAGTCTGGAGCCAGAAATCGGATGCAGACAGGAAAAACTTCGGCCGGGGCGAGGTCACGCGGCCCTGAAAAGCGCGCATTCCCACAGCCTTGGCCCCGAGGAAACGGCGAAAACCGGCCGAAAATGGCATCCGCAGGCTTGCCCAAGTGTAGTTCGGCCCGCCGGGACGATTCAAGCGGTGCCCCTGGGGATGCCCCGTCGCGCCCGGTCCTGGCAAGTAAGCGTTGACATGGCCCGGAAAATAGGAATAGTTTGCGGGACTGCCCCCGCGATCGCGGCGGTCTGTCAAGGCACTTTCCGCCTGCTCCCTTTCTTCCCACCCCACGAGTGATGAGCGTGTCGAACGTCTTGGCTCAGGAACTGATCGAAGCCGGCGTGCACTTTGGCCATCGTGCCAGCCGCTGGAACCCGAAGATGCGGCCCTATATCCATGGGCGCCGTAATCTCATCCACATCATCGACGTCCGCGAGACGATCCGCGGCCTGCTTCGGGCTCGGAAGTATCTCAAGCAGGTCGCGTCGACCGGCAGCTTGATCCTGTTTGTCGGGACAAAGCGGCAAGGGGCCGAGGCGGTCGCCCGCGAGGCATTGCGCTGCGGCATGCCCTACGTCTCCGACCGCTGGCTCGGCGGCACGCTGACCAATTTCCGCACGATCCGCAACCGGCTGGCGCGGCTGGAACAGCTCGAGAAGCTGATGCCCTCCGACGAGTTCGGCGCCTACTCCAAGAAGATGCAATCGTCGCTGCGGCGGGAGTTCCGCAAGATGGAGCGGAATCTCGGCGGCATCCGCACCCTGTCGCGGCTCCCCGAGTGCCTCGTGGTGTTCGATCCGAAGAAGGAAAAAAACGCCATCAGCGAAGCCCGGAAGATGGGGATCACGACGGTCGCCCTGATCGACACCGACTGCGACCCCGATCTGGTCGATCTTCCGATCCCGGGCAACGACGACTCGATCCGCTCGATTGAGCTGGTCGCCTCGCGGCTCGCCGATGCGATCCTCGAGGGGAAGGTCAACACTTCGTCCGACGCCCAAGCTGCCGCCGAAGGGGCTGACGTCGATGGGAAGTCGTCTCCGAAGGCTCGGTCGAATGTTGCCAAGCGGGTCGCGCCCCGTCCGCCGAAGACTTGATCGGCCGCGGGCCGACTGCCCGGCATGGCGCGGGGGATGGCGGCTTCTTTGTCTTTTGTCCTCCGACGGCCGGCAGGAGCGCCCCACAACCGGGCGCTTCGCCGGTTGTCTTGTTCTGGTCCGGGGCGGGGCTTTGGGCTCTTGAACCGATCAGGAATGACCCCATTTTTCACGTCCATTTCTGGAAGGAGCTTTTTCCATGGCAGAGATCACAGCCGCAGCGGTGATGGCACTCCGGGACAAGACCGGACTGCCGATGATGGAATGCAAGAAGGCCCTGCTGGAGTGCGGCGGCAACACGGAGCAGGCGGTGGAATGGCTCCGCAAACAGGGCGTCAAGACGCAGGCGATGCGCGCCGACCGTGAAACCTCGACGGGGCGGCTGGCGGTCTACGCCGATCCCGCGAACAACGTCGGCACGATCATCGAGCTGAAGTGCGAGAGCGCCCCAGTGGCCAACAGCCAAGACTTCAAGGCCCTCGCCGAGGACATCGCCACGACGCTCGCCCTCGGGCCCGGCGCGAAGAGCCCCGCCGAGCTCCTCGCCCAGAAGAGCCACGCCCACCCCGACAAGACCTTGGCGGAGATCAAGGACGATCTCTTCAACCGGATGCGCGAGGTGTTCGAACTGGCGCGGATCTGCCGCATCGACGCCCCCTGTGGCGGCTACGCCCACCACGACGGCTCGAAGGCGGCGATCGTCGAGGTCGCGGGGAAGACGACCGGCCCCGACGTGGCCACCGTCGCCAAGGACATCTCGATGCACGTCGTCGCCCTCGCACCGCAGGCGATCACGAAGGAAGACCTCGATCCCGTGGCGGTGGCCAAGGAACGCGAGATCCTCACTGAGGCGGCCCGCGGCGAAGGGAAGCCGGAAAACATCATCGCCAAGATGATCGAAGGACGGCTGCGCAACTTTTTCAGCCAGTGTGTCCTCCTTGAACAGCCGTTTGTGAAAGACGACAAGCAGACCGTCGGCCAGCTGGCCAAGTCGGCCGGGCTCGAGGTGAAGCGTGTCGAGAACTGGAAACTCGGCGGCTGACATCCACCCGTGCGGGAGACTCTTTCGTGGAGGCCAGACAGAGTGGCGGGAAGGGACCGGAAGCCGGGCCGGTCGGAGCCTTGGGCCAGGCAAACGGGGCCGTTGAAGCGGCGGCGGTGGTCTACCGTCGCGTGCTCCTGAAGCTCTCGGGGGAGAGCTTTGTCCGCCCCGGCGAGCGCGGGATCTCGATGGACGAAGTCCTCCTCGTCGCCCGACAAGTCTTCCTGGCGGCCTCCCGGGGGGTCGAACTGGCGATCGTGATCGGGGGTGGCAACATCCTCCGCGGGGCCTCATTCACTGCCGGGAACTCCGGCGTCCACGAGGCGACGGCCCACTCGATGGGGATGCTTGCCACCGTGATCAATGGCCTGGCGCTCCAGGATGCCCTCGAGAGCCTGGGGGCCCAGACGCGGCTGATGACGGCGATCCGCATGGACGGCGTCGCCGAGCCCTACATCCGCCGTCGCGCCCGCCGCCATCTCGAGAAAGGGCGGATCGTGATCCTCGCGGCGGGCACCGGCAGCCCGTTTGTGACCACCGACACCGCCGCCGCCCAACGGGCCCTGGAGCTCGAGGCGGATGTTCTCATGAAGGCGACCCGGGTCGACGGCGTTTACTCCGACGATCCGGAGAAAAATCCCCACGCGATCCTCTATCGCGATCTCTCCTACCAGCAGATCCGCGACCAGAACCTCCGGGTCATGGATGTCACGGCGATCTCCCAGTGCATGGAGCACGACATGCCGATTCTGGTGTTCAATTACCGCCGTGAAGGGAACATCGTCCGGGCGATCGCGGGGGAGCGGATCGGGAGTCGGGTCTCGCGCCCGGGCTGAAGGTCGTCGGAAAAATCACTCTCAAAGGGGGGAAGCTCGTCTGGCCCCGGGTTTTTTTGTCCCCCCTCCTCGGTCGAATCTTCCCCACTAAACCCCCCATCTAGAGTGAATCACGGCCTCCTTTTCGACGCAGGCTACCGATCCCCCCAGAGCCTGGGAAGTCCTGGTTGTTTGCGGGTTTCAGGGCGACCTTGAGCCCCCAGTCTTCCTTGACTGACCCTCCCCACCGCTCAACAATGGTTCTTTTGGCGGTCACCTCCTTCTCCCTGCCTCGTCGGCTCTGGGTGGGTTGCGGCCGGGAGAGTTCATCATGGTTGGCACGCTGAAGAGTCGTCTGAACAACGGTCGGAAGAGTCGGGGGGCTTCAATGGGGTCGATCAACAGGGGCGTCCAGCGCGGCTTCACGCTCGTTGAGCTGCTCGTGGTGATCGCCATCATCGGCACCCTGGTCGGGCTCCTCCTCCCGGCGGTCCAGGCGGCCCGTGAAGCAGCCAACCGGATGGCCTGCAACAACAATCTCAAGCAGCAGGGGCTGGCCGTCACACTCCACCACGACGCCAAGAAAACCTTCCCTTCCGGCCGCAATACCCGCGAGCAGATCGGAACTTCCTGGGCTTTCCGCATGCTCCCCTACATGGAGGAGACGGCGATCGCCAATGCCTACGTGCCGACGGCCCGGGCCGATGACACCCTCAATTCGCAGTCGATGCGAACGGCCGTCGCCGCGTTCTTCTGCCCCAGCCGGCGGGCCCCAAACAACACCCGCAACTTCGACAACAACAATGACGTCCCTGTTGTCATGGCGGCCGCGGCCGGCGGCGACTATTCCGCCAATGCCGGGACCTACTTCAACTACAGCGCCGAGAATGGGGCGGGTGTCGACGGTCGACAGGCCGGCCCGATCTTCACCTTCTCGGCGGTGAAGGCGTCGTGGGTGACCGACGGCTTGAGCCAGACGATTGCCATCGGGGAGCGGCATATGATCCCGGTCGATCCGGCCTGGCCCCAGAACATGGTCCAGTACTGGCAGGGGGACACCTCGATGTTCGCCGCCGACACCCCCCACTGCCTGTTCCGCGACACGGCCCGGGGGCTCGCCAGCGGTCCGAAAGACACCAACAGCCGGAAGTTCGGCAGCCAGCATGCCGGCGCGATCTCGAACTTCGTGTTCCTCGACGGCCATGTCGAGGGGCTTACGCCCGACACCGATCTCGACGTGCTGCGGTGGTATTCCACGATCAGCGACGGCAACGACCCGACCAAGCCGACCGACGGCGCCTCGGGCACGGGAACCTGACACGGCCTCGAGCCCCGAAAACCAGGCCCCTCGCCCGACGCGAGGCTGCGCCGACCGTGGACGCCCCCGCCCCCCGTTGAGGGGCGGGGCGTTCCATAATTCGTGCCGTGGAACAATGCCAAGGTGGGCTTTTTCCACTGCCTTTGAAGCCTTTGTAGGAGATCACCATGGCCCGTCAGTTGAGCCCCGCAGCCCAGGCCCGCCTCGCAGCGGCCCGGGCGATTGCCCAGGGAAAACCGCTCCCCACCTCCACCGCTGCCCCGGGCCCCAAAGCCCAAGCGGCTCCGCGGCCGGGATCGGCTCCGGGGGCCATGCCCTCTCCGGAGGCGCCCGCCGCGCCCGGATCGAAGGGGAGCGGTATCGTGATCCTCGCCCTCCTCGGCGTCATCGGAATGGGAACGATCGCCGGAGGCGCCTGGATGACCCTCGGCCGGCGGCCTGATCTGGTCGGCGCGACCGCCACGATCCAAAAGGGGCTGCTGGCCGGGTCGATGCGCGGGGCGGAAGG
>CAMBFA010000204.1 GCA_945865325.1 Candidatus Kuenenia stuttgartensis | reverse complement strand
CCGTCGGCCGAGAATGCCACCCGTGGCTGACGGCCGAGGAGCTTTGTGCCGCCACGGTAGACGCTTCCGCCAGCGACGAGCATCAGTCGATCATCGGGGGTGACCGACACCTTCGGATCGCGGAGATCGATTCCTGCTTCGGCCACGACTCCCGCCGACTCCCACGCGGCGCCATCTGCCGAGGTGAGGACGCGGATCGTGCCGTCGCCACCGACGTGCCCCTCCGCTTCGCGGAACACGCACCACCAAGCATCGCGCCAGCGAACGAGATCGCTGAAGGCGGCGTGCGGGGCGGCGTCATGGATGCGGCGCGCGTCGGTGACCGTCACCGCTTCGCTCCCCCGCGGGCTGAGGGCTCGGGCGAGGAGATTGTGGGTTATCCGCTGAACGCGGGCGTCGGGGCCGTGCGGGCGCGTCCAGTGCGACCAGGGCAGCGTGTGCCCGGGGGGATTCGAAAGCCCCTGAGACCAGAAGATCGTCGAGGCGTTGAAGACGAGGTTGCCCTTGGGGCCGGGGTAGATCGTGGCGGTCCACTGCTGCGGTTGCACCCCGCCGACAAGCGCCGTCCCCTCCCCAACGACTTCGAGGCCGGGGATGTCGGCCGGCGGGTTGCCGTGGTATTCCCAGCCGATGAGTCCGGGGATCCTGTCGCCCGCCTTCATCCCGGTGCCGGCAAAGATCCAGTGGTCGGGCTTGGTGCAGATCCAGTCGCCGCCGCCGTTGACCGGCTCGACGTTGCGGGCCCCCATCAGATAGCCCTCATCAGGGCCCTTCTCGGGGAAGGGTCCGTTGACGCGGGCCCGCTCGAGGGCCGTCGGCGTGTCGCCGCCATACGGGCCGCCGCGGAACATGATCCGGTTGTCGCGGCCGTCATGGCTTTGGCGCAGCGGCGTCACCCAGCAGACGGAGTTGCCGGAGAGAAACAGGAGGCTCACTCCCGCGTCGCGCATCGCCACGACCGAATCGAACTGCCGCCGGTCCCAGTATTCATCGTGGCCAACGCTGAGGAAGGCTTTGC
This sequence comes from Candidatus Kuenenia stuttgartensis, assembly GCA_945865325.1. Taxonomy (GTDB): domain Bacteria; phylum Planctomycetota; class Planctomycetia; order Pirellulales; family UBA1268; genus QWOP01. Next base: position 6,072 of record CAMBFA010000204.1, on the reverse strand, counting down.
ATTTGAGCCCCCTGTCAGGGGTGAGCAGGTCGCTGTTGGAGGCGTAGCTGACGTCGTAGCCGTGCTGCTCGAGAAAGTAGGCGAGCGGGTATTCGAACGAGAGAAACTCACCGGCCCCGATCGAGAGCGGATCATTGACCACGCTCGTATGCTGCGCGTAGCGGCCGTAGGGGCGGTCGAAGCTGACATCGGCCCACGGGCCACTGGTGCCCTTGGGATTGGTGTAGACAGAAAAATGGCTCGGCCAGGCGTTGTAGGCGTTCCAAGTGTTGTCGGAGCACTGGAAGAGGATGTCGGCGGGGCGGTCGTCGGTGACGATGAAGGTGACGTAGCTCTGCCAGGCGGCTGTCGTGTCGTCGGGGGGAATCACGGAAAGCCTGCCGAGGTACACGCCGCTGACCCAGTCGGCGGGGATGACAAGCCCTGTCGAGGCCTCCCAGCGGCACTCGTGGAGATCTTTTTCGCCGGGCTCGGGGTCGGGCTGCGTCACGCCCTCAAAGGGGCCAAGCGTCGTCATCAGTCGGGCGCCGCGGCCGCCGTAGTAGCCCAGCCGAAAGATCTCGAGCCGGAACCGGGCGGGGGGATCGGTGGAGATGAAAAACTCGATCCGCTCGCCAGCCTTGACGCTCTGCCGCGAGCAGTAGCCTTCGATGCCGCGGGCGCGGACCTCATTCCGCAGGCCCACCTTCGTGAGCTGCCAATCGAGCGCCCCCTCCCGGGCATTCTCGCGAGCAATCGTGTCGCGCGGCTCCGCCGCGGCGGAGGGAAGCGACAGCACTACGACGAGCAGGGCAATGAGAAGCCTTACGAGCATGATTGGTTCTCCGTCATCATGATCCCCTTATCTATCGACCGGCACACGGAGCAAGAATCCAGACCCAAGACGCCCCGATTGTAGTCTGAAATCGATGTTGTCGGCGTGTCCCCATGCGCCGATGATGGAGTTGACTCGTTCCCGGGAGGTGATGTCGTGATTGAATTGCGTCGCTCGCGTGTCATGGCCGCGATTCTGATATCGCTCGTCGGTCTTTGCGGCCTCGGCGTTCTGCGTCGACTCGAGTCGGCGGAGCCTCTTCCTTCCGCGTGGGAAGCCGGTGTGATCGAGGTGACCGACCTCGATGGTCAGAGGCATTCGTTCGACGACGGGGCGCGGACGGTTGATGTCGTCGTCTTCGTTTCCCCCACCTGCCCGATCTCCAACGGGGCGCTGCCGCGGTTGCGAAAGATCGCCGACGAGGTGGCCCGAGCCGCTGGGCCAGACCGGGTGCCGGTGCGGTTTGTCGCCGTTGTCGCCGATGATTCGATGACGCGCGAGGAGGCGATCGCGCATTTCCAGGATCGGCCCCTCCCCTTCCCTGTCATCTGGGAAGGACGGGAATCACTCCGCGGCCGCCTCCGCCCCACCCATGTGCCGGAGGCGTTTGTGATCGATGCCAGTGGCCGCGTCGCCTACCGGGGCGCGATCGACGATGCGTACCGAGCGGTCGGTCGCCGGCGGCCGGCCGTCACCAAGCGTTGGCTTGCCGATGCGGTCGCGGCTGTCGCTGCTGGAGAGGCTCCGGCGGAAGCGTTCATCGCGCCAGTGGGATGCCGACTGGAAATCGCCGCAGCGCCAGCTTTAAAGACCACCGTCACGTATGCCCGCGATGTCGCGCCGATCGTCCATGGCCGCTGCGTGTCGTGTCACCGGGCCGGGGAAGTGGCCCCCTTCTCCCTCACGACCTGCGCGGAGGTGACGGCCCACGCCCCGATGATCGTGGAAACGATTGCTGCCGGGATCATGCCTCCATGGATGCCTGCCGCCAACGATGCCCATCCATTCCTCGGCGATCGCCGGATGACACAAAAGGAGATCGAGACGATCACAGCCTGGGCTGAAGGGGGCTGTGAGCCTGGCGACCCTGCCGACGAGCCGGCGCTGCCGACGTTCACGGCCGGCTGGCGGCTCGGGCCCCCCGATCTCGTCGTCGGGATGCCGGAGGCGTTTACCGTGCCGGCCGACAGCCCCGACATCCTCCAGCACTTCGTGATCCCGATCGACATCCCTGAAGACAAGGTCGTGGCCGCGATCGATTTCCATCCGGGGAACCCGCGCGTCGTCCATCATGTCGTCCTCTTTCTCGATGCCTCAGGTGCCGCGCGACGGCTCGATGCGGCGACGCCCGAGCCCGGCTACGGGAAGTTTTCCGGTCCGGGCTTCCTTCCCTCCGGTGCCCTCGGCGGCTGGTCGCCGGGAAACACGCCGCGCCGGCTCCCCGGCGGGCGCGGCCGGCATCTCAAGAAGGGCTCTGATCTCGTCGTCCAGATCCACTATCACCCCGATGGCGTCGAGGCGAGCGATCGCTCGGAGATCGGGCTCTATTTTCTCGACGAGCCGACGGCCGCGATCATCGCCGATCGGGAGCGCCTCGTGGGGAGCATCTGGACAAGTGCGTACGAACTCGACATCCCCGCCGGCGACGCGGCCTGGCGGACTTCGGCGAGCTACACGCTTCCCAAGGGGGTGACCGTCGTCGGCGTCGTTCCCCACATGCACCTTCTTGGCAAAGCGGTGAGCGTGCGGGCCGAATTGCCCGACGGGTCGATGCAGCGACTCGTCGATATCCCGGCCTGGAACTACGCCTGGCAGGACGAGTTTTATTATCAGGAGCCGTTTCCACTGCCGGCCGGGACGCGGATCGTCATGGAAGGCGTGTTTGACAACTCTGCCGCGAATCCATCCAACCCCTCGAAGCCCCCGCGGCGCGTCGTCTGGGGAGACGGCACCCTCGACGAAATGCTGTTTTGTTTTCTGCTCGTGTCGGCGGAGCGGACCGAAAACCTCGTCCATGTCGTCCTCGACAACCTTCGTCACGATCTCGAGACGCCGCGGCTGCCGCGGTGAAGATCGGGCCAGCTGTGGGGGAGTCAGGAGACGCGTCGATGGTGCCGCGGAACGCCCGCTCAGCCATGGCCATCAGGGCGCAAACCAGGTGTCGGGAAGCTTCCGGTCGCGGACCGACCGGCGCCAGTGACGGAGCGTGTCGGGGGCAAAGTCGGTGGCCAGAGGGGCGGCGCGGTCGAGCGTTTCCTCGGCGTCGTCCCATTTCCCCGCCGCTGCCGCTGACAGGCCGACAAGCCCCCAGGCCCGCCAGTCGGTGCCGAGAGAGGCCCGGCAGGCTTTCTCGGCGTGATCGGCCGCCAGGCGCGGCGCCCCGGGGGCCTTGCCGGCGGCGAGCGTGACCATCGCCAAGCCCGTGTGCAATTCACCGGAGTCGCCGCCATGCTCGAGCGCGGCCCGTAGCCAACCGGCGGACTGCGCCCAATCCTTGCGGTCGATCGCCACCCGGGCCAGGAGCGTTTCCATGATCGGATCTCCTTTGCCCCTCCGCGCCCCGCGGACGACCGCATCGGCAAGCGGCTCTCCGCGGGATCGACCCTCGGCACGGGCCCGCGCCAGTTCGGCCGCTGCACGGAGCGGTCGATCTTCCTCGATGAGCCGATTTAAGTCGGCGCGGGCGTCGTCGAAGCGGGCAAGCTGCGTCAGCAGGAGGCCACGGAGAAGCAGAAACACCCCAGCCGGCCGCCCCTCGGCGATCTCGGCGTCGAGCTCGGGGAGGGCATCTTCGAGCTCCTCATTCCCGCGCATCCCCAGCGGATCACCGGCAAAAAAAACGGTGCGGACGAGCGTGTTACCGATCCGCTCGAGCGCTGCGACATCGGCATCGGTTTGCAGCTGGCGGCTGCGGAGCCGGAGTCGCTCGGCGTCGAGGATCGCCAGCTGGAACGTGAGCCTCTGGTATTCCGCATCGAGTTGCTGGCCGACGATCCGCTGCCGCGGCGAGAAGGCCCGTTCGTTCTCACCACGCAGGCTTGGGTCAGCGCCTGGAATCGGTCTCTCCGTGCCGACGATCTCCACCTCCGGCTCGATCGAAGCGATCGCCAGACGATTGGCGGCAAGCAGTCGCCGCAGCTGTTCGGATTGCTCCTGCGGCAATCGCTCCTCCGCTTTCCAGCGCTCGCCCCGGGCGAGGATCCGGCGTTCCTCCGCGGGGAGCCCGGCGAGGTCCGTCCGCAACGCATGGAGTCGCTCGCGCATCGCCGCGCCACGACGCAGCGCGTCGCACTCGGCGGGAGGAAGTTGATGTGCCTTTCGCTGCCTGGCAACCTCTTCGGGGGAGCGTATGGGGAGTTCGTCCACCGCGCGTTCGAGACTCGACAGCGGCCGTGGGGGGCCGGCCGTGTCGAGGAGCTCGCGGAGATGACCGGCATGAACGGCAACATGGATCCGATCGGGCCAGTCAGCACTGGGCACGAGGATGCCCAGCAGCGCCCCGTCGTCAGCGAACAGGCCGCCGCCGAGGCTCGCCTGGTGGAGGTAGGCGTGATGGACGATCCGGCATTGATCGGGGTCGATCGGGGTGGGAAGCGGCACTCTCAGCGACTGCCGGAATCGCTCTGCCGACTCAATGCGGTCGATCTGATCCGACGCGGCAATCAGGGGGGCCGAGGCCGGGCCACCGATGGCATGGACCGGCTCGCCGACGGCAACGGGCCGGTCGACCGGCGTTGCCACGGCAGCCCGCCGATCGGCCCCCTTGGTGGCCAGCAGGACGAGCTCGCGCCCCCGATTCGCGGCAGCCACCCCGACGACCTCGCGGGTTTTCCCGTCGTGTCCCCTGACGCGCAGCCTCGCGGCACCGGCGACGACTGAAAAGGTGGTGGCAACATGCCCCGCCTCGGAAACGATCACGCCGCTCCCGATCCGCCGCGCAGGTCCGGCGGCCGATTCGATCGTAACGACGCGCGCCGCCCAGGCGCGCAGCTCGGCCGGATCGGCCCCGGCCGCCGGCAGAGGGAAGAGGGCGCAGACACCGAGCAGAAGATGGGCGCAGGGATGGATGGTGCGCATGGCCGATCCCTCGAAAATATCGCGCTGCGGCCCCGGCCGCTCTTTATCCCCTGCCCTGCACAGGAGTATCATAGCATCAGGGGGCAAAGCATCGCGGATCGCTGTCGGCCGATAGGCCGGCCTGTGGGCTTTTGGAGACACTGGCTCCCGCGATGCACGGCGACGGACGCACGATTCCTAGATAACAGGGGATATGCCATGCGAAGTCCGATGCGTTGGATGACGATCTTTGCAGTGCTGGCCGGGGGCGTTTTTATCGGCCCTTCCCCGCGGCCGCTGGCCGCCGCCGACGATCTCCCTGTGGCTGGGATCGGCGCGGCAGCCGAAGGGGGCGATCGGGCCGGGGAGGCGGGGGGCCATGATGACCAGCCCGATCTCCGCCTTGCCCCGCAGCCCCGGCTGCGGGCGACGACACTCCGCGTCAGCCCCGACGAGCATCTCTCCCGCGGGGCTGCCGGTCTGGTTTACCGCGGCAAGCGACGCAGTCCCTATGAGGCGGTGATCGCGGAAGCCAGGAACGACCCCCGGCTGAAGGAATACCGGGAGCGTCGCCAGGGCTCCGAGCTGACGGTCTCTGGCCAGTGGGCGCTGGCCGATTGGTGTCGCCGGCAGCGGCTGACCGATCAAGAGCAGGCCCATCTGACGGCGGTCATCGCCCTCGACCCCACCCATGGCCCGGCCCACGAGCGGCTCGGGCATGTGCAGATCGCCGGCGCCTGGGTCGACGCCGACGCCGGCGCCGTCGCGAGTCAACGAGACAAAGCCCGGCTGTCGGCCGCCGCGCTGCGGAAGCATGGAGTGACGCTCACGTCGTTGGCAAAGCAGATCGGGGAGGGGGCGGTCACTCCCGAGATGGCCGTGGAGAGAGTTCGAGATCTCGGTCGCCAGGCTGGCATCCGGGCTCTCGAGTTGACGCTCTCCACGGCCAACGAGCCGGCCGCGATAAGCGTCGTGCGAACGCTGGCCGACGACCTCTCTGCAGAAGCCTCGGCGAGTCTCGTGCATCATGCGCTGCTTGGTGGCTGGCCGGGCGTGCGGCGCTTGGCCGCCGAAACGCTCGCGGAACGCGATCGAGGTTCGTATGTCCCCCTCGTCATCGACGCATTCGGTGCGCCGTGGGTCAGTCAGATCGAGTGGCAGCGGGGAGCGGACGGAACCATCTTCTGTCGCCAGATCGGCTT
>CAMBFA010000203.1 GCA_945865325.1 Candidatus Kuenenia stuttgartensis | reverse complement strand
TGATCGTCAGCAGCCGGTTTTCTTGCAGAGGCACTTTTCATGGCCAACCACGATTCCCACGATTCCCACGATTCCCACGATTCCCACGATTCGTTAGAGACGAATCCTCCCTGGTGGGCGCGGCCGATGAGCCGGCGCCGCGGCGTGCAACTCGGCATCGGCGGCCTTGCCGGAGGGAGCTTCCTCGATCTCTTCCGGCTCGTCCGCGAAGCGCGGGCGGCCGATCCGGCCGGCCGTGCCCCTTCCAACTGCATCCTCATCTGGATGGACGGTGGCCCAACGCACTTCGAGACCTTCGATCCCAAGCCAGATGCCCCGGCCGAGATTCGCGGCGAGTTTTCGCCGATCTCGACGAGCGTGCCGGGGATCCAGTTCTCCGAGCATATGACGGAGCTGGCGAAGATCGCCGACAAGTTCGCCGTCATCCGTTCGGTGTGCCACAACCAAGGCAACCACGGCGCCGGCAACCATTACATGATGACCGGCGCTCCGCCGCGGATCCCGGTCGGCTGCGGTGCGTTTGTCAGCTTCCACCCCAGCATGGGCTCGGTCGCCTGGCACGAGCGGCCGGCGCCGCACGGCCTCCCCGGCTACTTTGCCCTCGCCGGCATGACCCGCTCCGGCGGCCCGAACTTCCTCGGCGCCAAGTACGCCCCGTTTGTTGTCAGCGACGATCCCAATTCGGCCAGTTTCCGGATCCGTGATCTCGCCGCGCCACGCTCCGTCGAAGGGACGCGTTTCGCCGAGCGCCGCGAACTGCGGGCGCTCACCGACCGCCTTCCCCGCTTCGACGATCCGGCCGCCGGCGATCCGGTCCGCGGCATCGACGAGCACTACGCCCGCGGCTACGACCTCGTCACCTCCCCCGCGGCCCAGGCCGCCTTCGACATCAGCGCCGAGCCCGACAGTGTCCGCGACGCCTACGGAAGAAACTCCTTCGGCCAGCAGGCCCTCCTCGCCCGCCGACTCGTCGAGGCGGGGGTGCCGTTCGTGACGATCAACGACGGCGGCTGGGACCACCACAGCGCGCTCTTCGACGCCCTCAAGACCCGGCTCCCCACCTGGGACAAAACCGTCGCCGCGCTGATCAACGACCTCGACACCCGCGGGCTCCTTGAAACCACGATGGTGATCGCGCTGGGTGAGTTTGGCCGCACGCCAAAGCTCTCTACGCTCCCCGGGCAAACAAAAGCGGGCCGCGACCACTGGGCGAGTGCGATGTCGATCCTGTTTGCCGGTGGCGGTGCTCCTGGCGGACAGGTGATCGGGGCCACCGACCGGCTCGGCCATTCGGCGAGCGAGCGCGTCCTCTCGCCCGAGAACTTCGTCTCCACCGTCTACACGAAGCTCGGCATCGATCCATCAAAGAGCTTTCTGACTCCCGCCGGCCGGCCGACGTTCCTCGTCAGCGATCCGACACCGATCCGCGAGCTGTTTTGACGTGGGCAGAAAAGGTGCCAGCCACCAAATCTGGCGAAGATGGGTAAGCAGACGCCGCAGACCACCCAGATTTGGTGGCTGGCACCTTTTCGTCGCGCTCCTCGCGTTTGGCGTTAGCGCGTCGGCCGCGCCGCCAGAGGCAACGCGCCTCTTTCCGCCAGGCGGCAAGCGGGGCACGACCGTCACCGTGAAAGTGGCGGGCTCGTTTCCTATTTGGCCTGCCGAGGCCTGGACGGAGCGGCCAGGGACGGTGTGGGAGCCCCAGCCAGAGTCGGGGACATTTGCCGTGACGGTCACGCCAGAGGCGGCGCTCGGGCCGAATCTGGTCCGCTTCACGACCCCGGAGGGGGCCACAGCCCTGCGCCGATTCGTCGTCGGCCATCTCCCGGAGATCGAGGAGACGGAGCCGAACGACAAGCCTGCCGCAGCGACCGCCATCGGCGAGCCAGTCGTTGTCGTCAATGGTGTGCTCGGCAAGGGGGGGGATGTCGATCTCTGCCGGGTCGCGCTCGCGGCCGGGGAAACGCTCGTTGCCCAAGCCGATGCCAATCGGCTCCTCGGCACCGCGGCCGATCTCACGCTCGACGTCGCCGACGCCCGCCATTCGCTCCTCGCGCGGAATCTCGACGCCGCCGGCCTCGATCCGCGCGTCGTGTTCACGGCGCCTGTCGCGGGGGAGTATTTCGTCCGTGTCTACGGCTTCCCCGAGACCGCCGATGCAACGATCGGCCTGGCCGGTGGCGAAGCGTTTGTGTATCGGCTCACGCTCTCGAAGCGCGGCTTCCTCGTCGGCACGCTGCCGTCGGCTGTTTCTCTCGGGGCCGATACCCAGCTCGCACCGCTCGGTTGGAAACTGCCCACAGAGAACACCCCGCTTCCGGTGCCTGCCGCGGGGCTTACTCCATCCGCCACGGGCGCCCGGCGGACCGTCACGCTGGCCCTCGACGGTGTCGGTGGCACCGTGAGCCTGCCGGTCGTGGAGATGCCGGTGGTGGTCGTGCCGCAGGCGGAGGGCGCAAGTGTACCGCCGCCAGTGCTCTTTTCAGGAACGCTCACCGCACCGAAGCAGCGAGCCCTCCATCGCTTCACCGCCATCAAAGACTCGGCCTACACGCTCCTTGTCGAGGGGATCGCGATCGGCACGGCGGTTGATCCGGTCTTGGCTCTGGAGGACTCCGAAGGAAAGCGGCTCGCGATCACCGACGACCCAGCGGGAAGCCTCTCCTGGAAGGCGCCGGCTGATGGTGTCTATACGGCCGTCGTCCGCGACCGGCGCGGCCAATCGGGCCCAGCCCATGGCTACCGGCTCACAATCCGCCCCGATCTTCCCGAAGTGAAGGTCACGTGTGACGTCGATCGAGTCACGGGGGAGCCGGGCAAGCCGCTCGAGCTTGCGATCACGATCGGCCGGGAGCATGGCTTCAAGGAATCGCTCGACATCGTTGTTGTCGATCCGCCGGCGGGGGTCACCGCTGCAGCGGTGCAGTCGCCGTCAGAGGGGGATGCGGCGAAGAAGGTCGGGCTTGTCATCACGGTAGCCGAGCCGTTCTCCGGACCAGTGCGGGTGGCGGCAAGGATCGCCGGGGCCGCCGACGCCGCGCCGCTCCCGGTGCGATTCGGCCCCGAGCAAATAGAGAGCGTCTGGCTCGGCATCAAGGCACCGTGACCGCACCTCGGGGCGCGGAGCACGCCGCGGGGCGGAGGGGCTCAAGCCCCCCTTCGCCGACGCCGCTGCTCGACCATCGCCATCACTCCGGCAACCAGTGCGAGGGCGCTGCCGCCCATGGCGGGGTCGATCTCGGGCACCGCCGCTGTGGGCACCACGGCGATACCGCCGATCTGGCCGAAGCCTGTGGCGAACGAGCCGAGGAGCGTGCCATTGACGGCGAAGTCGTAGATCGTCCCAGAACCCGACGGGCTCCCCGCGATGATCTCGCCGTTGGAGAGGATCGCCAGCGCCCCGACTTCAAAGCTGCTGCCCGTCGAGGCGAATGCCGTCGTGACGTCGGTCAAGAGATTCGTCTGCAGGATCGCGCCAGTCATAATGCTGGCGGTGTAAAGCGTCGTGCCCTTGATGGCCAGGCCGGTGGGGCCGGAGAGCCCGCTTGCGCCATCGGCGATCACCTCGCCGACGTAGGCGCCGGAGGCGTCGAATCGCTTCACCGGGCCGGTCGCTTGGCCAGCGAGCGGGCCAGCGAAGTGGTAGGTCTGGTCGCTCACGTAGAGCTTCCCGTCGGCGGCAAGCGCGATGCCAGGGCTACTCGCGAGACTTCCGCCGGTGGTGTAGTCGCTCACGCCGACGGTGCCGCCGATGACGTTCGTCAGCTTCACGATCGGCCCGGTGTTGGCGAAGAAAGGATTTCGGCCGACGAGCAGGTCGGAGCCCTTGAACGCGAGGCTGCCGGGGAAGACGTCGAACGACGAGAACGTGTAGACGGTCGAGAGCGTGTTGGTCGTGAGGTTGAATCGGGAGATGCTCGGCGCGATCGAGGCGCCGTCGCCATCCTGGCCAATGTAGAGGTTGCCGTCCGGTCCTAGGGCGAGCGCGGCGGGGTTCGTCGTCGAGCCGCTAGCGGAGACCGCCGTGATCGTACCGGCGGGGTTGGTCGTGTCGTAGCGCACCAGCGCCCCCGTCGAGTAGCTCGTGAAGTAGACGGTTTCGGCGCGGCCAGACCCAGCGAGCAGGACCGCGGCGGCGGCGGCGGCGAAGAAGGAGCGGAACGACGAGCGCGTCATGGTGGTCTCCGGAAAACGGGTTATCGGCTCCTACGGAGCGGCGATCAGTGGCGCGGAAAAACGACACTGGGAACACTCGATAGCTAGGACGGCGACGCTTTTACGCAAGAGCAACGATGGAGATCAAGAGCAAAGCGGGCTCGGTCGAAGCCATACTTCGCCAGCAGGCGGTTGGGTGCCGTGGAGAACCGATGGCCGCAAGATTTCGGCAGATCCGAGGCCACGACGAAGGCCTCCGGCTGCCGCTCCCTGCGTCGCTTCCCGAGTGCCATGCCCCCTCTTGGGTCTGTCTCCGATCAAGCCGAAGCCGATGGGAGCAGTTTGGCGCCCTCACGCCTGTGAGCCGGCTTTGGCCACAGCCTGCTAAGCGGCGGGCAGCCGCACGACGAGGATCATGGCAGCGCTGCGTTCTCTCCGCCGTCTCGGGTGGCAGCGGCCCGCCACACGACCGAATCGACATCGTCAGCGACAAACTGCACGCTGCTGTCGGCCATCCCCGTGTTCACGCCGCCTGGGTGGCGGCTCCGGGCCGTCCGCCAGCCGTAGCCGGCGTACATCCGCGCCTTGTTGGGGTCGCTCATCAGTGCCGCCAGGCAGTCCATCGTCGGATCGTTGGGGATGCGGGCATGGTTGTAGAGCGTCGTACGGTACTCGCCGTTGGCCCACGAGAATCCGCGGAGATCGGAGAGGTTGTAGTAAAAAGGACGGGCGCAGGCAGCATCGGTGAGCGGCGCGGTGAGCGCGAAGCCGTAGCCGGTCTTGGCGTTGACCGCTGCCCGGTTCGTCGTGGCTAGGGGGCCGGCGCCGAGAATGCTCTCCGAGAAGGCGACCGTCTTCGAGAGCCCGTCGCGGACGTCGCGGTGACGCGTCTTTGAGTTGATGTAATAGATCCCGTCGGTGTCGAAGGGGGAGCCACCACCAGCGCCGGAGCCGGTGCAGCCGGCGTAGTTGGTGGGACCGAAGTTGTCCGACACCGGGATCGAGATATCGCTTGGGCAGAGGAAGAGCGGGATCGTGAGCTTGACGATCGGCTTGTTCTGCGGGGCGATGTCGCTGGGCGTGAGCCCGATGTAGAGCGGCACCGTCAGATCGAGCGCGTTGAGCAGTTGCTCCTGCTCGTAGTAGGGGGCCAGATGGGCGAGCACCGACCAGCGGAAGAACTGGTGGGGGAAATCGGGCTTGGCAGCCCACTGCCGCGACTCGGAGCCGATCGGAAACCGGCCCCGGGCCGACTCATGGTTGGTGGCGGCCAGCCCGAGTTGCCGCATGTTGTTCTGGCAATGAACCCGTCTGCCAGCCTCGCGGGCTGCCCCAACGGCCGGGAGGAGAAGCCCAATGAGCGTGCCGATGATTGCGATCACGACGAGCAATTCGACAAGCGTGAACGCCCTCCTCCGCCGATCCATGGAGTCCTCCTTTCCGGGCGCCGGCCGCCCCGATGATCAAACAAACTCTTGCCTTTCATAGCATTCAGATAGGCTGTTTTCAAGCCGTTTTGCAGGTGAAGGCGGGCCTCCGGAGCGCGATGAAGCAGGCCGCGGTGGCTCTCGATCATGACGTTGCTGTGGTAGGCGCTCCGCCCCGGTGGGTTCAAGCGGCCCCCTTTGGAAGGGGCCGCGGCCGATGCGATCAATCTCGGCTGCTGTAAGATCCTCATATCGTTGGGACCTCATCCGAAGCCATCCCCGCGAAAGTCTTCCTAGCGATGATTGAGGGAAACACCATGACAGTTCGCCCTGGACCAGGACCCTCCCTTTCATTCGCCCTCGTCGTCGCGGCAATGATCGCCACCGCTGCGTGGCTCCGAGCCGAGGAGGCCGCCGCGCCTGCCCAGGAAACCCCGGCAGCCGACGTCGACGGCGACGACGAGGCCGCCCGGTTTGCAGCGTTCACCAAGGCAATGACGAACGTCAAGCTCGTCGGCCGGTTCACGATCGCCGGCGACGACGACAAGGATCCGATCCGCGATGAATACACGATCTCGTCGGTGGCGAAGGTTGGTGATGCCGATCTGTGGATCGTGTCGACGCGGATCCGCTACGGCAGCGTCGATCTGACCGTGCCAGTGCCAGTGGAAGTGAAGTGGGCGGGGAAGACCCCGGTGATCACACTCGACAACGTCACGATCCCAGGCTTGGGCACCTTTTCCTCGCGCGTCGTCATCGACGGCTCCCTCTACGCCGGCACCTGGCAGCACGACGCCGTCGGCGGCCACATGTTCGGGAAGATCGTGCCGGTGGAAGCGCCAGAAAAGGAGCCAGCCACCAAATCTGGCGAAGAGCGATAAGCGCCCGCCGCCCAGCTTGCCCACATTTGGTGGCTGGCACCTTTTCATTTCACCACCGGATTCGCGAGCGGAACCACCAACGACGAGTACACCGTCACCAACGGCTTTACGATGCTGACCACCTTCCGGAACAATTCCAACTATTTCAACAACTCCAACAGCTTTCCCTCGCTGGATATCTCCTTCGGTGCAACGGTAACGGCCCCCGTCCCCGAGATCGATCCCAGCGGGCTCGCCAGCGCGATGTCGCTCGTGATCGGCTCAGTGGCGATGCTCGAGCAGCGGCGCCGGAAGCGGGCCGCAGCGGCGACTGTCGCCATGACGGCCTGAAGGGAAAAAGGTGCCGGCCACAAAATCTGGCGGAGGTGAAACGCCCGCCAACCAGCCTTACCCGTATTTGGTGGCTGGCACCTTTATGCCCAATCGATCGGATCAATCGATCGGATTGATGACGTCAGCGAAGCCGGCAGTGCGGAAGTCGGCCTCGTTGCGGGTGTAGAACTCGGTCACCCCGTGGCTTTTGAGCGTGACGGCGAGGACGTGATCATACGTCCGCCGCCGCGGGAAGGAGGGGAGGGCGAGGCCCGCGCGGATCGCCGGCCAGGCCGGAAGCTGGTGGCAGCAGAACGAGAATCC
>CAMBFA010000202.1 GCA_945865325.1 Candidatus Kuenenia stuttgartensis | reverse complement strand
CGCCTGAGTGATTCTGGCAAGGATCCATAGCGCCTCCGGCGGGGGAGTTTCTTGAGCCAGTTCAGCCGCACCGCGCTGCCGGCGAACAGCCCCTTCGGAATCGCGCCGGCGGCGTGGATGCCGCAAGTGACCGCTGAGACACTGGGCGAACCGATTGCCTCAGCAGGCTGCTTCAACGGTTGCCAGCGGGTTGGTGCTGCCCGTATCGCCCGTCGAGGATCCCCGCCAATGAGAGATCCTCGTCGAGCTTCGGCCAGTGCAGCCCAAATGGTGAAATCTCGATACAGCCCAGGTCTGCTTCTTCGGCCGACTCCAGACGCGGGTTGCCCTTGATCGGAAAGCGAACCTCGTGGCCGCTCGCGAACCTGACGAAGATGATGCCCCCATCATGCCATGCCTTCAGGGCACGGTCAGCCGAGGTGTTCGGCCCATTTTTGCTTGATGAGTTCGAGGTGGTCATGAATGAGCTCCTCCGCTCGCGATAGCTCCCGGACATTGAACCCAACGGATTCCCGCAGTTCCACGTCAGGCTCGACCACGAACATGGCTTCACCGTCACCACGGCGAACGTGGATGTGGATGGGCGTGTGATCGTTGCTGTAAAAGAAAAAAGAGTATCCGTCTTTGTCGAATACCTTCGGCATGAAATGAGTTTACCTGGCAGGTTTGGAACCTCCCAACAAGGTCCTGAAAACGGCCTACGAAGCGGGGCGTTTGTCCTTACGGGCGTTGCTGCGAGCGGTGGCGAAAAAACACCGCGATAGGGTTGGGAATGAAATCCCCCGGCATTCCGACATCGCTTCCGACGGATTCAGGTCAGCTCACTTCGCCGCGGCCGGCGCGAGGCCGAACTGCTTGAGCCGGACGCGGCCCTGCGGGAAACGCACGGTGATTTCCAGCTCACCGCCCATGGCAGCCATCAGCTTCTGAAGCGTCGAAACCATCATGTCGGTTTGGCCTTCGAGCTTCGCCCAACTCGGCTGCTTCATGCCGGCGGCCTTCGCCATCTCGCTTTGTGTCTTTCCGAGTGCCTCGCGAATCTCGCTGAGCACCATCTCGGCGAGGAGCTCCCGGGTGCGCCGCGCCGCGATTCGCCTCGTCTTGGCGGTACCCGTTCGCGCCACGAGTTCTCGAAACGATTTCGCCACGTCACTTGCCTCCGCGCTTCTTTGCCATCTTCTTTTCCCGGTCGAGATGCTCGGTGTAGAGCATGTCGGCCTTGGCGATCAATTGCCGGTAGAACGGCCGCTGCGCTCGGCCGCGTTTGTCTCCGCCAACCAGGAGGACCGCCGATCTCGAGGGGTCGAAGGCAAACGCGATCCGCAGCGTGTGATCGGCAGTATCGGCCCTCAACTCCTTCATGTTTCGGTACCCCGACCCGTTCAGCGTGTCGGCATGCGGCCTGCCGAGCGCCGGCCCGAAGACTTCAAGCAGATTGACTTTGGCCTCGATCTCGGCCCTTTCCTCGTCGCCCAAAGCCTGAAACCACGCATCGAAGACATCGGTTGTCGCCACCGTCCACATGAGTGCGTATAGCCTATTAGCTATTCTTTACCGAGGCAAGCCGGACGGTGTCATTGAGGACCCACGCTACAGAGTGTACGTGCGTACACTCCCTGATCAAGGCCGGCAAAAGCTTTCTCGCTGACGAGGGAATGGACGAGGGTGCGAAGGCCGTCTGGCCCTCACGCAATCACCCTCACCAACTCCCCGACGATCATCAAATCCGCCGCGTCCTCAGGCTCAAGCCCGATCGGCTCGAAGGCCGGATTGACCGGCAACAGCTGAATCGAATCATGCCGCCAGCCCTCGGCCGTGACAGTCTTCTCAGCGTGGTATTTCTTGACGGTGAACCGGCCGCCGCTCTCGCCCGCGCCGAGCGTGTTGAACTGCACAAGCACGATCCGCCCCTCGCGGGAGCCCGCCGGGCAGGGCCGGAACAGGCACCACGAGCCGTCCGGAATCAGCGGCTCCATCGATGTGCCTATCACCCGGGCCACGAACATCCCGGGCTTGATCGCCACGCCCAGCACCTCAGCCCAGCCGATCTCCTCTGGGCTGTTCTCCGGGCCCCAGAAGCCGGCGGCGACGGCGAGGTCGTAGGCCGGGACGTGGGTGGTGAAGCGGGCCGCGGGGGGCGGGGCGGGGGCAAGGGTCCCCGAAAAAAGGTGACAGCCACCATTTGTCTGGAGCCCCCGGCCTGCGGCCGCGGCCGGATCGCTTGAGGCGACCGGCACATGGGTGCAGTCACCTTTTTCCTGCCGTGGCGATATGGGGGCAACGGACCATGTCATGCCCTCGGAGGTGAACTCAAGCTCGAAGCCAGTGCCGGGGAGCCCCGCGTCGGGGCCGAACCACTCGCGTAGGAGCGTGGGGAGCCGGTTTTGCTTGTCGCCAGCGTCGGCTGGATGGGCGACGTTGCAGGCCACCTTCACGAACCGAAAGATCCACTCCGATCCATCGGGAAGACGGACACGCGTCGGGCCGGTGGGCCGGGAAGGTACAGCCTCGACGCCTGGCAAAAAAAGAATCGGCTTGCCGCCGGAGTGGGAGACCTTGGCACGGAACGGGGGAGAGGCAGATGAACCGTCGCTGGCAGTGCCGCCTTGATCGAGAGCGAGCGAGTCGCCCGTAATGGGAGCCGCCAGGCGGGAGCGGGTGTAGTGCGCCAGCCGGTAGTCGACGAGCTCGGCCGTCAGCGATTCGAAGGCGTGGCGGTGGGTGGCGGCGATCTTGAAGCTGGCCGCAAACCGATCGCCTCTGCGGGTAAACCAGCGGCGCCCCGCTTGCTCGTCGGTCCACCGCGAGAGCGGCCATTCGAGCCACCACGCGGCAAAAGCCCGCGCTTCGGCGGCCGAGTCACCAGGTACGCGCTGAAACGCTGCCCCCTCGAGGTCGGCGCGAAGGGCAGGGTGATTTTCCAGAAACGTACGGCAGGCACCCGCGAGCTGTGAGATCTCCATGCCGTCCCACAGCGCGTCGTGATCGAGGAGGACGCGCAGCACGACCATCTTGTACGACTTCGTCAGGCTCGTCGTCTGAAGCACTTTAAGCCACGCAGGCGCCAAAGCCGCCGTGGCGGCCGCCTGCTCATCAGCCGCCAGATCACCTTCGCTCGCGCAAAACTCAAACCAGCTGCCGTGATCTGCCGAGACCGTCAGCGGCAGATAGCCGGCATGGAAAAGCTCGGTCGGCGTCGGCCGCCGGCCGAGCTCCGCCCGGAAACCACGATACGCTTCAACCACGGCCCCTCGGCCCCTGGGGAGAAATTGCTCGAGCAGCCGCTTCGCCTCCACCTCCACATCGAGCACGCAGCCCGCCGGCAACGCCGGCTCGCTTCCGGCGAGATACGCCTTGAGCGCGGTGAAGCAAGCCGCGGCCCCTTCCCCGCGGGGCTCGAGCGACAGCAGATGCACAAGCCGGCTAGCGAAGACGCGGTGATTGCCGACGAAGTCGATCACTTCCAGCCGCGCCTTGCCCGTGGCCGCCCGGAGGCCGCGGCCAAGCTGCTGCAGGAAAACGATCTTCGACTCCGTCGGCCGGAGCATCACGACGCGATCGACGAGCGGCAGATCGATCCCCTCGTTAAAAAGATCGACCGCGCACAGGGCCGATAGCCGCCCTTCTTGAAAGGCGGCCAGGGAGGCCATCCGCGGGTCGCCACCGTCACCAGAAAAGACGGCCGCCGCCGCCACGCCGCGCTTTCGCAGCCAATCGCGGGCGAAGAGCGCATGCCTGCGCGAGCAACAAAACAGGAGCGTGCGGCCGGCTGGAACGGCTTGCCATTCGACCCAGAGCCGGTCCATGCGAGCGCTGTTTTCGAGAGCGACCTCGAGCTTGCCGACATCGAAGCGACCGCTGCGCCAAGGGATTTGGGACGAGTCGTAATCGACGTCGTCCTTCAGCCCCCGATACCGAAACGGCACGAGTGACGCTTCCGCGATTCCCTGGCCGATCGTCGCCGGGTAGGCAAGGATGTCGTCAAAGAGCGTTGCGATGTCGACGCCGTCGGTCCGCTCGGGAGTGGCCGTGAGACCGAGCGTGAACGACCGGTCGTGCCGCGGCAGCTGCGCAAGGACGCGCCGGTAGCTCGGCGCCTCCGCGTGATGGACCTCGTCGATCACGCAGGAGTCGAAGGGCAAAGCCGAAGCGAGGGCCGCCAGCCCTTCGGGCCGGGAGAGCTTTTGGATCGAGGCGATGACGAGCTGGCCGGAGAGGTCGCACGACGATCCGGCGACATAGGAGACGCTCGCCGGGGCCAGCGCCTGCCGCATCGTCGCTTCGGCTTGGGCGAGGATCTCCGCCCGGTGAGCAATCACGAGCACCCGCGGCGGCCGGCCGAGGGCCTTGCCATGGGCAACCGCATCAAAGGCCGCGAGCCAGGTCTTCCCCAGCCCCGTCGCCACGGCAACGAGAGCCTTTGAATAGCCCTCAGCTCGGATGGCGGCCAGGGAAGCCAGGGCTTCCACCTGCCAGGGGCGCGGCGCGAAAGAGACGGGAGTTGAGGCGGCAGCGGCCGGAGATGCCGGAGCCTCGCCGTCCCACACGCGCCGCAGCGCCGCTGCCTCCGCGGCCCGGGCCGCGTAGCGCTCGACCACAGCGGCCGACAGTTGCGTGGACTGCTGCCAGAGGTCGTCAAATGCAGTCGCGAGCTCCCGGTCGAGCTTCCCGGAGCCCGATGTCTCGGCGACGAGGTTCCATTCCACACCCGTCTCGAGCGCCGCCCGGGAGAGGTTGCTCGACCCGACGACGACGATCCCGCCAGAGGCATCGGCGATCCGCCAGGCCTTGGGGTGAAACGACGCGGGGGAGCCACGGAGGTTTTGGAGTTCCGCGAGGCGAGCTTCGAACGAACCGAAAAAAGGTAGTAGGCACGTCGCGGAGCCTCCGAGCCAGCCACCTTTTTCCTGCGCGAGGTCGATCCAACCGAGCAACTGCCGCAGCGCGGCGGGGGAGGTGATGCCGAGGTAGTCGCCCACGAGCAGCCGCACCTTGGCACCCGCCACCATCGCACAAAACAGCGCCTCGCGAATGGAGTCGAGCCCCGAGGGCTGGACGAACGACGAGAGAAGGTCGATCTCGCTCGCCCCCGGAAGCCGGTGGGCGAGCCGATGCCAGAGCGGGCGATCGGGGCCGGTCGTGAGCGAGAGCCGCGGCGCCTGTTCGACAGCGACTGGAGGCCCCGCCAGATAATTTCCCTTCTCGGGGATCACGTGCCTCACGCCACCACGCGGGTCGGGCATATCGCCGGTAGAGCGCGGGATCACATGGACATGCACATGCGGCACGGTCTGGCCGGCAGCAGAGCCACAGTTGAAGCCGACGTTGTAGCCGTCGGGCTTGGGATCAAGGCGCTTGTCCAGCAGCCGCTTCACGTCGCCGACG
The DNA here is from genome assembly GCA_945865325.1 of Candidatus Kuenenia stuttgartensis. Taxonomy (GTDB): domain Bacteria; phylum Planctomycetota; class Planctomycetia; order Pirellulales; family UBA1268; genus QWOP01. Next base: position 1,781 of record CAMBFA010000202.1, on the reverse strand, counting down.
AGGTCCATCAGCGCCAGTTGCTCTTTCGACGAGCACTCGAAGAACGTCGGCACGACGCGCTTCGTGATCACGAGCACATGCCCCGGCGACACTGGGAAGCGGTCGAAGATCGCAAACGCCAGAGCATTCGCGCACACCCACTCCGCCGCGGGGATGGCGAGGAACGGCGAGGGGGCAGCGGGATCCATGGCTGGAAGTTTAGCTGTCCGTGGAAAACGTAATCCCGACCGCACCGGCTGCGGCGGTAAACACCTCCAAAACACCTTGGCTTTCCCGGGGGGATCCAGCGTGGAAAAAGGTCATGGATGCCTTCTTCCAGGGACATCCGAGCCCGACCCGCTCGCGCCGCCCCTCGGAAGTCACCGCCGAAGTACCGCGAACCGATCGACGACCCGATCCATGAACCCCGCAGCGACACCAGCGCTGCCATGACTGTCGCTCCAGTCGGAGTCAGCTACACTCGGTCGAGTTGGGAACAGACTCCATGACCAGGCTCTCTGTCTCGCCAGAGATTTCATCCGCATGAAAACCAGTTTCCTTTTCCTGGCAATCGCCCTCTTTTTCGCAGCGCCTGGTTCGGGCTTCGTCACCGCTGCCGAGCACGACTGGAATCTCGGCGCCACGGGCCTCCGCGGCTCGATGCACTGTGACGCACTCGTGACATCCGATGCCCGTGACATCACGATCACGAGGGTGGAGACCGGTTCTCCCGCAGACGGCGTTTTGGTCGTCGGAGATTCGATTCTCGGGGTCGGCGGCAAACCTTTTTCCCAGGACCCGCGCACGGAAATGGGCAAGGCTCTGACGCTTGCCGAATCGGAGGCTGGCAAGGGCGATCTCCATCTGACCCGGTCGCGCGAAGGCAGGTCGGTGGAGGTCGTGGTGAAGCTTCCGGTGCTCGGCACCTACAGCGCCACCGCTCCCTACGATTGCCCGAAGTCCAAACGTATTCTCGAACAAGGGTGCAGGGCGCTGGCGGCGCGGATGGCCGAGCCTTCCTATGCCGAGCGGCTCGATCCCATCCCTCGATCGCTCAATGCCCTCGCTCTTCTGGCCAGCGGCGAGCCGAGTTATCTCCCGCTGGTGAAGAGGGAGGCCGAGTGGGCCGCCGACTTCCGAGACGAAGGGATGGCAACCTGGCATTACGGTTACGTCTCCATGCTCCTCGCCGAGTACGTGGGAGTCACCGGCGATGAATCGGTCGTACCGGGCCTGACCAGGCTGGCACTCGAAGCCGCTCATGGTCAAAGTGCCGTCGGCTCATGGGGCCACAGGTTCGCCCGGCCCGACGGGCGACTCTACGGCTACGGGATGATGAACTCACCCGGATTGCCGCTGACGATCTCACTGGTCATGGCCCGGGAGGCGGGCGTAAAGGATCCCGCCCTCGATCAGGCGATCGATCGCAGTGCCACGCTGCTCCGCTTTTACATCGGCAAAGGCGCTATTCCCTACGGCGACCATCATCCCTGGATCGAAAACCACGAGGACAACGGCAAGTGCGGAATGGCCGCCGTGCTGTTCAACCTGCTCGGTGAATCGAAAGGCGCGGAATTCTTCACGCGCATGAGCGTCGCCTCCCACGGACCGGAACGGGACACGGGTCACACCGGCAACTTCTTCAACATCCTCTGGGGGATGCCGGGCGTGTCACAAGCCGGTCCGCATGCCACCGGCGCATGGATGCGGGAATTCGGCAGTTGGTACTTTGACCTCGCGCGGCGGTGGGACACGAGTTACCTTCACCAGGGCCCGCCGGAACCGGAAGCCGACAGCTACGC
>CAMBFA010000201.1 GCA_945865325.1 Candidatus Kuenenia stuttgartensis | reverse complement strand
GCCGTCAGCATCGTCGGCGACGCCGTCGGGCGGATGTTCTTCCACGGGCTCGGGGCAGGGCAGATGCCGACCGCCTCGGCCGTCGTCGCCGACATCATCGACACCGTCGTCGGGCGGACGGCGATCACCTTCCGCACCACCGGCCTCCTTTCCGCCGACACCCCGGCCGCAAAGCTCGCCGGCGTCGACGCCAGCGAGCGTCACTTCCTCCGCATCGTCGTCACTGACCGCCCCGGCGTCCTCGCGCGGATCACTGGGATTCTCGGGGATCACGGGATTTCGATCGCCTCGGTGATCCAGCACGACACGATCGACACCGGCGACGCCCCTGCCGCAATCGTCCCGCCGGACGTGGCGCTGGTGATCATGACGCACCTATGCCCGTCGAGCGCCGTTCACAAGGCCCTCCTTTCCATCGACCGCTGCGATGTCGTTCGAGGGAAGAGCGTTTGCCTGGGAGTGCTCGACGAATGAATCGCCCCACCATCACAGCCCACCACCTCGCGGGGAAGAAGTGCGGATGAAGTACGTGATCGTGATTCCCGACGGCGCCGCCGACGCCCCCCAGGCCTCGCTCGGCGGGCTGACGCCGTTCCAGGCCGCGCGGACGCCGGCCCTCGACCGAGTCGCCGCGCGCGGGCAAGTCGGGCTCACCAACCACGTTCCCGACAGCCTTCCCCCCGGCTCCGAGGTGGCCTGCATGAGCCTCCTCGGCTACGACCCGCTCCGTTTTTTCACGGGAAGGGCGCCGCTCGAGGCGGCCGCCAAGGGAATCGAGCTGGGGACCGATGACTGGGCCGTGCGCTGTAACCTCGTCACGATCACCGCCGGCGGGATGGAGGATTTCACCGCCGGGCATGTCTCGACCGCAGAAGCGACAGCGCTCCTGGCCGCCTGCCAGGAGGGGCTCGCCGCCGACTTCCCCGACCTCGCCGGCTGGCAGTTCACCCCCGGCGTCAGCTATCGCAATCTTCTCCTTTACCGTGGCTCAGCCGGCGTGCCGGCTCCGCTCGGCTCCGATCTGCGGGCCACGCCCCCCCACGATCTCGTCGATCAGCCGATCTTCGACGCCTTCCCGCGCGGCACCGGCAGCCATCTTCTGACCGACCTCATGGCCGCCAGCGCCCGCTGGCTCGCCGGGCATCCGGTCAACGCGGCCCGGATCGCCGCCGGCCAGCGCCCCGCCACAAACGTCTGGCTGTGGGGCGCGGGGCGGGCCCCGCGGATGGAGCCGTTTGCAACGAAATATGCTGCCACGGGCTTCGGCACGCGCGCGACGATGATCACGGCGGTCGATCTGCTGCGGGGCCTGGCGGCGCTGGCCGGCTGGCAGCGCCTCGAGGTGCCGGGGGCGACCGGCTATCTCGACACCGACTACGCCGCCAAGGGGCGGGCGGCGATCGCGGAGCTCACTCACGCCGATCTCGTCTGCGTCCATGTCGAGGCCCCCGACGAGGCGAGCCACGAAGGGAATGCCGTCGAGAAGGTGCGGGCGATCGAGCGGATCGATGAGCTCGTCGTGGCGCCGATCGCGGCTCATCTGGCGACGCTGCCGGCGTGGCGAATGCTCGTCTGCCCCGATCATCCCACGTTCCTCGCCACGAAGACCCACTCCCGCGGCGCCGTCCCGTATTTGCTCGCCGGCAGCGGCATCGAGTGGGCCGGGGGAACGTACGACGAAGTCGCCGCGGCCGCGGCAGTCGCCCGCGATCCGGCAGCGCGGATCGAGCCGGGGTGGACATTGATGGAACGGTTTCTCGACAGAGCGCGGTGACGGGTGGAAAAAGGTGGCAGGCACCATTTTCCGGTCATGTAAAGGAGCGGTGACTCGATGGCCCTGGTGGTTCAAAAGTTCGGCGGAACGAGCGTCGCCGACGCGCAGAAGATCGTGGCGGCGGCCCGCAAAGCGGTGGCCCGGCACAAGGGCGGCGACAAGGTCGTCGTGGTCGTCAGTGCCATGGGGCACCAGACCGACGTCCTCGTCGATCTCGCCAAGCAGATCACCGAGCGCCCCAGCGCCCGCGAGATGGACATGCTCCTCTCCACCGGCGAACAGGTGAGCGTGGCCCTGTTCGCGATGGCGATCCAATCCCTCGGCGAGGAGGCGGTGAGCCTGACCGGCGCCCAGATCGGCATCCGCACCGACAGCACCCACACGAAGGCCCGCATCAAGTCGATCTCCACCGACCACATCATGAAGCTCCTCGACGACGGTCGGATCGTGATCGCCGCCGGCTTCCAGGGGATCGACCAGCATGGCAACATCACGACGCTCGGCCGCGGCGGCTCCGACACTACTGCCGTGGCGCTCGCCGCGGTGCTGCGGGCTGACGTCTGCGAGATCTACACCGACGTCGACGGCGTCTACACGACCGATCCGCGGATCCTTCCCGCCGCCCGGCGCCTCCCTTCGATCAGCTACGACGAAATGCTCGAGCTGGCGAGCCTCGGCGCCGGCGTGATGCATCCGCGGTCGATCGAGTTTGCCAAGAAGTTCGGCGTCCCGGTGCTCGTCCGCTCGAGCTTCAAGGATGTCCCCGGCACGCTCATCGTCGCTGCCGACCGGGCCACGTCCCGCCCTGTCAGTGGCGTAGCGCTGGCCAAGGACGAGGCCCGGATCACGCTCGAAGGGGTGCCCGATCAGCCGGGGAGCAACCACAAGCTGTTCTCGCCGCTGGCCTCCTCGGGGATCGCCGTCGACATGATCGTGCAAAATCTTGCCCAGCAGGGACTCGCCGACATCTCCTTTACCGTCCCGGCCGACGATCTCGCCCAGGCGCTCGACGTCACCCGGGCCGTCGCCAAGAAACTCGGCGCTACGGGGGTGTCGCACGACGATTCGATGGCGAAGGTCTCAGTCGTCGGCGTCGGCATGGCGCGGGAAGAGGGGGTGGCTGGAAAGATGTTCCTGGCGCTGTCACGCGAAGGGATCAACGTCCGCATGATCACCACCAGCGAGATCAAGATTTCCGTTCTCATTGACCGGGCCGACGCCGCCAAGGCGGTGAAGGCCGCCCATGCCGCCTTCGGCCTCGAGAAGCCGGAGGTCGACACGGCCGAGTCGGCTGGCACCGCCGCGCCGCCGACGAAGTCGAGCCCGCTCGACGTCGTCCGGCGCCTCGAAGGGATGGAAGATCTGGCGGTCGAGGACTGCCAACTCGATTCCTCGCAGGCACTGGTCACGTTCACCGATCTTCCTGACACGCCGGGGGTCGCCGCGGACGTTTTCGAGGAGATCGGCCGGCAGAAATTGTTTGTCGACATGATCGTCCAGAGTCACCCGCGCGGTGGTCGGGCCGAGCTGTCGTTCACGGTGCCGTCGGTCGATCGTGATCGGGCGATCGAGGTGGCCGGAAGGATCGCAAAGGCCCGGGGGGCAACCGTGGCCAACGTGCCACATGTCGCCAAGCTCTCGATCACCGGCGTGGGGATCCGCAGTCACGCCGGCGTCGCCGACCGTCTCTTCGCGCCGCTGGGCGACGCGGGAGTGAACGTCGATCTCGTCAGCACGAGCGAGGTCCGCCTCAACGTCGTCGTCGCCGCCGAGCAGGGGAAGCAATCGCTCGAAGTCCTGCGCAAGGCGTTTGGGCTGTAAGCGGGAGCGGCCGGCTTACGGTGCCGAAGCCTCGTCGCTCGGCACCGATTCGCCCCCGGCGGTATTGAGAGCGATGACGCGGTAGCGATGGGACTTCCCGGCCTGTGGCGCGGGGTCGACAAACTCGAAGCGCGCCAGCGGCTGCGGCGGGGTATCGCTGTACTGGAGCCGCTGGAAGACGAGCCTGCCGAACGGGTTTTGGGGATTGTCCGGCAGGGGGGCGATCCGCATGCCGTCGCGTTCGATGACGAAGCCGGCGAGGCCGCTTTCAAGATCGGCCACGGCGTCCCAGACAAGCGTGCCGTTCTCGAAGCGCACCCGCGTGGGCGCAGGGGGGGGTGAGTCGTCGGCGACTCGCGTATCCTTCACATAGGCCGTAAAGCGTCTGGCCGTGGCTTCGTCGGGAAGCCAGCCGAGGGCGAGCGCGTCGCCGGAGAAGCGATTCGCAGGCACAGGCGTGCCCCCTTCGATCGGCGCAAACCACGCCTTCTCGATCGCCATCGGGCGAAGCGGCCCGTCGGGCTCCTCCGGCAACCGAGCCGCGAGGCAGGCATCGAGCCAGGGAATGGCGAGGTAGCGCTGATTGCCGCAGTCGTGGCTGCTCAAGGGATCGATCGCCACGCCGACAAGCGCCCCGCGACGGCGGACGGCCTCGAAAAAGGTCTTGTTCCCTGGCCAGACGCCTTTGAAGCGCTCGTCGATGTCGCGCACCCCTTCCTTCGCACCGAGATTGCAGAGCATGGGGACGGCCCGGGCCGCATCGGGAAACGCATGCGGCTTCGAGCCGGGCCGGGATGCGTCGGCCTCGAGGAGCGGCACGCCTGAGCGGAGCCAGGTGGCGACGACGCGATCTGGATAGAGGCAGGTCATGGCGCCTGCCCACACGCCGCCGCCTGAGTGGCCCCACAGCGCCCAGGGGACGCTCTCGATCTCTGCGTGGCCGGAGAGATTGCCCAGCTCGGCAAGGGCGCGCTTGAAGGTGTCAGCCGAGCCGTTTCGCGGGTCGCACCACAGTTGGCAATCGGCGGTCTCGGGTTGTTCGTAAACGGGCGCGAGAAGCGCGCAGTCGTGCTGGGCGGCGAGGGCCTGCCAGTGGAGATCGTGGGCCCCGGTGAGGCCGGAGGAGCACGATCCGGTGCCGCAGCCATGCTGGTGAACGACGACGCCGCGCAAGCGCTCGACCCCCGGCGGGATCCAGACGGTGAACGTGGCGGGGAAGACGAGCGCCCCCGCATCGGTGCCAGCCTCATACCGGACGCGATGGAAGGGGGGAGCGATCTCCGGGCGCACGTCGTAGGGGGGCTCCTGGGCGACGGATGCCGAAAGACGAGCGAACCCCACGATCACGAGAGCGACCGATCGCAGCAGACCAGAGCTCGATCGAAACCAAGGGGACGAAAACCAAAGGGACGGATTCATGAGGGCAACTTTTCCAATCAGCCCTGACGGGCGAGCCCACGTCGGAGGGCAGCGTCGGAGGGCAGGGGGATGGTATGTCACTCGAGCCCGGCAAGCGTGCCGGTGCTCGACCCGAAGGCGTCGGCGTCGATGCCGAGATTTTGGAGCACCGACACGAAGAGATTCGCCAGCGGCGCGTTGTCGTCGGGATTGAACGCCAGATGGCTGCCGTGACGGAAGCCGCCGCCGGCCAGGAGGATCGGCAGGTTCGTGTTGTCGTGGGTGTTGGAATCGCCCATGTTCGACCCGAAGAGAACGGTCGTCCGATCGAGGAGCCGCTCCTCCCCCTCGCGGCGCTCGGCAAGCGACTCGAGCAGCCCCGCGAGCAACGTCATCTGCCGGCGATCGGCCTCGAGGAGCTGCGCGACGCGCTGCGCATCCTGCCCGTGGTGGGAGAGGTTGTGGTAGTCGTCAAGCGTCAGCTTCGCTTCGGCCCCTTCATCGAGCCGAAACGGCGGCGTGGCAAAGGCGTCGACCAGCAGCGTCACGAGCCGCGTCGAATCGGTCTCGAGCGCCAGCCTGGCGATCGCGAGCATCGATTCATAGCCTTTGAAGAGGAGCGCCCGGTCGACGACATCGGCGGGACTTGCCTCCAGAGGGACTGGCTTCGGCCGATCCTCCCAGGCTCCCTCGGCATGGAGCCGTTCCTCTACCTCGCGGACGCTCGTCTGGAAGCGCTCGAGCCGCTGCCGGTCCGTCGTGCCGACGGCGCGGCCAAGCCGCCGCGCTTCGTCGACGGTGGCGTCGAGGATGCTGCCACGCTCGGCGAGGCGACGGCGGCGCTCGGCTACCTGCTCGGGCGAGCCGGCCATGAACAGCCGCTCGTAGACCCGCGACGGCCGATCTTCGGCGGGCACGAGCACGCCGTCGCGCGTCCAGGCGAGGCTGCGGTTGACCTTGTCGACGTTGACGCCGAGGTTCAGCGATGGGAATCGCGTCTGGTCGCCGATCGCTGCCGCGGCGAATTGATCGAGCGAGACAGTGTTGCGAAATCCACTCCGGGTCGGTCCGCGCGCGGCGGTGAGAAAACAGTTCTCCGTCGAATGCCCCCCCCGGACCCCCGGATGGGAGAGGCCACTGATGACGGTGAAGTCGTCGCGCCGGCTAGAGAGCGGCTCGAGGAGCGGCGAGAGGGCATAGCCAGGGCCTGTCTCCCCGGGGAAGAACGGCTTCGGAAGGACGCCGAGGTTGTTCATGATAAAGAGCGCCCGACGTGGCGGCCCGGCGCTGCCGGCCCCGCGGGCGAAGGCGTCGAGCCAGGGAAGCGCGATCGCCACGCCAGCCCCGCGAAGCACCGTCCGCCGCGACAATCTCCCGAGCGGCAAGCGACTCATGGCAACGCTCCCGCCGGTTCCGGGGCGCCAGTGAAGATCGCGCCAGTGAAGATCGGGCTCACGACAAAGCGCCGCAGCAACCCCCTCACTCGAAAACCCTCCGGCTCGGCGGCATCGAGGATCGCCTCGATGAGCGGCCGATCGGAAAACCGCAGCGGCGCCCCAGTGGCATACGCCGTCCAAAGCACAAGAAGATTGCGGGCCAGTTGCCGCGGGCTCTTTTCAAGGGCGGCTTTGAGCCCACGGATGTCGTCAAAGGGCGTGCCGTCGGCAAGCCTGCCGGCCGGATCGATCGCCGCGCCGAGACGGAAGGCAAAATCGTGCCCCGCTCGATCGATGCCGGTGACGAGATCGGGCGTATCGGCCGGGCTGCCGACCGGCGCGAGCCCGCGGACGCGCGACCGCTCCCCGCCACAGACATCAAACGCCTCGAGCGCGAAGCCGACGGGATCGAAGCGGCGGTGGCAGGCGGCGCAGCTGGCGTCGGAGGTGTGGCGAGCGAGAAGCTCACGGATGCTCGTCGCCCCGCGGATATCGGGCTCGACCGCCGGCACCTTCTCCGGCGGCGGCGGCGGTGGCTCGCCGAGCAGCCGCGCCATCACCCAGGCGCCGCGCTTCACCGGCGAGGTCGAGGTGCCGTTGGCCGTCACTTTGAGAATCGCCCCCTGTGTGAGGAGGCCACCTCGCGGCGAACCGGCAGGGCGGGGCACCAGCCGGACAGCGGAGCCACGGACCGGCGGAAGCCCGTAATGCACGGCGAGACGATCGTTGACGAGGAGGACGTCGTCGTCGACGATTTTTTCGATCGGAAGAT
>CAMBFA010000200.1 GCA_945865325.1 Candidatus Kuenenia stuttgartensis | reverse complement strand
AGTGGCACGGCTGGATAGCTAAGAACGGAACGGATAAACGCTGAAAGCATATAAGCGTGAAGCCCGCCCCAAGATGAGGTTTCGTAGGGTGTATACCCGAAAGTCCCCTGGAAGACGACCAGGTTGATAGGCCGGACGTGTACGTGCAGCAATGCATTTAGCTAACCGGTACTAACGGACGAATGCTTGACCACTCGTATCGAGTGCTTTCGGAAGGACGAGATCAGGTAAGCTGGTCTCTCTCCGGAACATGCCAATTTACCACGACCAACAATACTGCCCTGGGGCGCGACGCCCAGCCCCTCCGTTTGGAAGGGTGCCGGTTCGCGGCCCAGGGCTCCTGAAATATCCGGTGACCATATCTGGAAGGTCACACCCGTTCCCATCCCGAACACGGTAGTTAAGCTTCCAGAGCCGATGGTAGTGCCAAAAGTGCGAGAGTAGGTATCGCCGGATTTTTATACGCCGACCCCCGTGAGTGATGCTCGCGGGGGTCGGTTTTTTTATGCGCTTCGGCGGCACCCCGACGTTTTTTTCAGGCTCCGGGGCGGTCGATCCACGCCGGGGCCAGCGGCCGCGGCCCGGCCTCATTCTGGGGCTTCCCCTTGGCTTTCGACGATCATCCGGTCGATCAGTTCCAGCGGCAGTCCGACGACGTTTGACGGGCTGCCCGCGATCAGCCGGAGGGGCAAGCGTTCGTCCTGAAATCCGCACGCCCCCGCTTTGCCACGCCATAATCCACTGTCGAGGTACCACTCGAGGAAACCGTTATCGAGCGGGCCCATCTCGAGTTGGCTCTCGTCGGTGGCCAAGAGCGGGGGGCATTCTGGGTGTTGCCACAGGCAGACCCCCGTGACGACACGATGCCTTCTGCCCGACAGGGATTCGAGCATGCGGCGGGCTTCGCTCCGATCTGCGGCTTGACCCAACTCCCTGCCATCGACCTCGCTGAGCGTGTCGCAGGCGAGAATCAGCCCCCGCACTCCGGTTGCCACGACTGCCTCTGCTTTTGCCCGGGCGAGCCGGAGAACGTAGGCTTCCAGGGATTCGTCTGTTTGCCGGCGTGGTGCAGTCGCTTCAGCCTCCTCCGGCGGCGGGATGGCCTCGATGTCCCAGCCGGCCTCGTTGGCTAGTTGCCGACGACGGGGCGATCGACTTGCGAGAATAATCCGCGGACGGGGTGGTGATCCCATGTCGAGTGTTTCCCGTGGCCTGGTGATCCTTCACGAGGATGACCACCTCCTCGTTTGCGTCAAGCCGGCTGGGATTCCAACGGCCAATGCCCCGCGTGGGGAAACGAGCCTCTACACGCTTGCCCGCGGAACAAGGTCGTTTATCGGCGTCGTCAGCCGGATCGATGCGCCGGTGTCCGGGGTCGTCGTTTTTGGAAAGACCAGCGCTGCTGCCGCGGATCTCGCCGAGCAGTTCCGCAGTCGCACGGTCGTCAAGGAGTATGTCGCGATCACCGAGGGGAGGTTTCCGGCCCCCCTGGAGCAGTGGCGGGAATGGCGCGATTTCCTCCCTGCCGATCCGCGGATGCTCGGGTTCGGGGCGGCGGGCCGGGGGGGGGCAGGGCCCGTTGGCCGGGACGACGACGAAGCCGACCCGGAGGATCAGCCGGGGAGGGAAGCGGTTGCCAGAGCGCGGGTCGTGCGGCGCGGTGGTGAGGTTTCGCTCGTGGAACTCGAGCCCTCTACTGGGCGGAAGCACCAGCTCCGCCTCCAACTCGCCCTCCGCCGCTGCCCCATCGTCGGCGACCGGCGGTACGGAGCCCGGTTGCCGTTTCCGCTCGGTATTGCCCTCCATGCCCGAAAGCTGACAATCGACCACCCGTCCAGTGGGGAGCGGCTGTTCCTGGAGGCTCCGCTCCCGCTGGGCTGGTCAGACCGATTCCCCGCACTCTTTGCCGGAGGGTAGGTTTACGTCCATGGGCGTCACTGATGGGGACGAGCGGGACGATCCGGAGGCCGGTGATCTGCCGGGCTCGGGACCTCCTGCGCGCTTTCGGAACACGGCGCTGGCCAGTTCGCTCGTCGACGCGACGGCCATCGACTCCGCGGAGGAGATCGTCCGGTCGACGCTCGGCGAAGGGGGGCCGTCGTCACGCTGGGATCAGGCCGTGGCCGACGTGCTCGTGGAACGGGGAACGCTGACCCGCTTCCAGGCGACGCAGATGCTCGCCGGCCGGAGGAAGCTGACCCTCGGCCAATACCGGATCCTCGATGTGCTTGGCCAGGGAGGGATGGGGCAGGTGTTCCGGGCAGAGCACGCGATGATGGGGCGAGAGGTGGCCGTCAAGGTCCTGCCAAGGGCGAAGTCGACGCCCGACACCGAAGCGGCGTTCCAACGCGAGATCCGCATGCTCGGCCGGCTCGATCATCCCAACCTGGTCCGCGCGCTCGATGCCGGGCACGACGGCAAGGTCTTTTACCTCGTCACCGAGCTCGTCGAAGGCGTCGATCTGCGGAAGCAGGTGCTCAAGTACGGAACGCTCGACGAGGTGGCGGCCGCTGCGGTCGTCTCGCAGGTTGCCCGTGGACTGGCCTACGCCCATGTCGAGGGGCTCGTTCACCGAGACGTGAAACCGGGGAACATCCTCGTGACGCCGGCCGGACGGGCGAAGCTCCTCGATGTTGGCCTTGCCGGTTCAGTTCTCGAATCGGAGTCGACCCGGCTGGGGCGCGTGGTCGGCACGATGGACTACATGGCCCCGGAACAGATCCGATCTCCCGACACCGTCGGGCCGGCGGCCGATGTCTACGGACTGGGCTGCACGCGCTACTTCGTCCTCGCCGGACAGGTGCCCTTTCCCGGGGGAACACGCCAGGAAAAGGCACGCCGGCAGTTGACTGAGCTCCCCGCGCCGATCCAGAAATTTGCCCCCGGAGTCAGTGACGCCTTCTGTCGGGTGGTGGAGGCGATGATGGACAAGGATCCCGTGCAGCGGATCGGCACGGCTGATGCGGTGATCGAATGGTTGCGCCCGTGGACGCCCGATGCCCCGGTGCCGATGGGGCGGAGGGCGCGGACCAAGTCATCGAAGGCAGCCTCGCCCACCGGTTTTCCCGCTGGCCCGGGATCGGAGCGGGAGAATGGAGATCGGGGCGAGACCGCGCTCTCCGGGGGAGGATCGAGCGGGTATCCCTCGGGAATCCAAACACCGCACTCCGGGAATCCCTCGTCGCGTCGCTCGGCGGGGGGGCGTGGCGACTCGGTGTTCACGTCCTCGGCGGGGGGCGAGGGGCCTTCCGGATGGGAGTGGCCGTCGCCCCCCCCGATTCCCTCGCGCGGACTGTCGCCGCTCGATGCGATCCGCGGGCTTTTCCTTGGCGGGCCGGAGAGGGTGAGTGGTAAGGGGCGGCCCGGAAACGTGTTTGTCCTAGCGGTTTCCGCCGGTTTGGCGGGGGCGGCGGCCGTCACGGCGCTGCGGCTTTTTGTGCCCGGTCTGGCCGGTCTGCTCCCGGCGTTCGCGGGGCCCCTGGTGTGCGGCGGCCTCGCGTTCCTCGCCACCCTCGTCATGCTCCTGTCTGGCCGGAGCGGCGGGGAGGAGGAGTGAACGGTGATATTTCCTGCCCGGGGCTACGAATGGGGCAACGGCTGCGGTACAATCCCGCTCCGATCTGCCGGACAGGTAGCTCAGTTGGTAGAGCAATGGACTGAAAATCCATGTGTCGCCGGTTCGATTCCGGCCCTGTCCACTGTCATTCCGTTCACTATCTCGCAATCCTCGGGGAAAACCACGGTTTCCTCGGGGATTGTGTCGTTTCCGCCCCCATCGTGCGACGTTTTGCGATTCCCTGCAATTGCCTGCTGCGCCGCCTTTTGCGCCTCAACTGCGCCGGAATATGCGCCGATTTTTGGACCGCCTTGAGAGCCGCCTAAACGGGCTCCCATGAGCCCCGTCGAAACGGCTGCATCGAAGTGATGGTCCCGGGTTTGAAGGTAGTGCTGCGCCGCGATCAGCGGGGTGTGCCCCAGCCAGCGGGCAGCGACGTGGGCGGGAAACTGCTCCACGAGATCCGTTTCAAAGCTGGCCCGAAGGTTGGAGAACGTCCGCGGCCACGGCTGGCAGCCGGCCCTCGTCACGATCCGTTCAAGGTGAGTCCGAAGGTTGGAGTTCGCCCCCCGCTTGCCAGCCATCGGCACCACGAACAAAGGATCGGCGTCGGGGCGGTGAAAGGCGTCGTCCAGAATCGCCCGGAGCCGGGGGACGATCGGCACGAGCCGTGAGGCGTGCTGCCGGCCGTGGTGAGCCGTTTTCGGGCTCCTCACCGTCAGCCGGCCGTGCTCCCAATCAATGTCGCCCCACGTCAGAGATCCCACCTCGGACGGCACCCGGAGCCCGGCCAGCCGGGGGAGAGCGAGCACGAGCCGCCACTGAACGCTCGGGGCAGCCTCCAGAACGGCGTCGATCACCTCCAGGCCCACGTAGCAGGATCGAGCGACGTTCACCTGGGAGCCGGCCCGGAGATCGGCAAATGGATTCTTCTCCAGCCATCCCCACCGCACCGCCGTGGCAAAGAGTTGCTTGGCGACGTGAACGCGCTTGGCGACTGACGCGGGGGAGAGCCGGTTGTCTGCTGTCAGCCGCTTCTTTGTCCGGCTCGACTCCCCCTTCGTGTCCGTGGCGATGAACGATCGCCACTCGTCTGCCGCAGACGTGGTGACAGCGGTAACAGCCTTCTCCGGGCCGAAGAATGTCAGGAGGGAATCCAACGTCTGCTTGTAGCTCTTGCGGCTGTTCTCCGCCACCACGCGCCGTGTCGTGAAGGCAAGGCACAAGGCCCCCAGCGTCACCGCTGCGGCCACCTGCCGCTCCGCCACGAGTCCTACGTGGGAGAGCTTGCCGTGGGCATCCTCGGGGAGATCCCGGAGCCATCCGGCCAGATCAGCGTCGTGAGCTACGCCACCGACAGCGTTGGCCACGAGTTGCTCGATCCTGAACAGCCACGTCGTGGCCACCTTCACTGGCACGCGCCCCAGGCGTACAGCCGGCCGACGATCACCGACGACGAACAGGATACGGGCAGTCTTGCCACCCTTCGACTTGTCCCAGATCAGCGATGCCATAAGGCCCTCCATGAGTGTGTTGTGAATGGCAGTCTGCTCCCCCGGAGGGGGCTGCCGCTACCTCGATCTTCGACTCTCCAACGGCTGCCCCAGAACCAAAAGGCCCGGAATACCGCTATCGGCAGGCTTTTGGGGCAGCGTCACCCCGCCAGCCGGATACCGTCAGCCGGCCGGCCCCCCGTGATCGGAGCCTCCCACCGGGCTCGTCTCTCCGCCACGAGCCGGCGCGCCGCCTGCTCCGCCCGGTCGTCATCATCCCTGAACCGGGCGAGACTCTTTCGCAGATCCCGCACCGATGCGAAGCCCCCCTTCCCCTCGATCCACCGCTCCGCCGCTGCGGCGTCGTCTGCGGCTCGATCGACGGCCCGGCCCCCCAGGAGGAGTTGATAGACGCGCCGGCCCTCCGCAGCGAACCACCGCCCCAGGACGATCGCCCTCGTGATCGACTCCACGTCCACCCGATCTGGGATCGTCTCACCGGCCGCCGGCTTGGCGTCGAAATCCACGTAGCCTTGGCCGTTGAACGTCACCATCGGGGCGGGCTCCGCCCCCGCCGCCGCTTGTCGGGCGACGTGGATCACGAGAGCGAAACGGACAACCGCCGCCTCCACCTTGGCGAGCATGGCCCGGAGCGCCCCGGACGAACTGAACACCTCGTGCTCGTGCTCCTCCCAGAACACCTTGAACACCCTCAAGGCGTCCGGGGTGAGATCGAGCACCTTCGGCCCGTCCGCCGGCATCGGCATGGCATACAGCGATGCGAAGAGGCTCTTCATCCCCTCGATCGTCTGCCAGCCCACGGGCTCCTCCACCCACTGCCGATGCCGACGTGGTGGCATGGAGAGCAGGAGCCGCCCCATGAGCCCGCTATCGACGTTGTCGGTCGTCATCGTCTTGGCGAGCACACCGGGCTGAACCCCGCCGCAGACACTCACCGCAGCCCGGGCCACGTAGGTCGTGCCGCTCCCCTTCCGATCCACCGTCAACGGCCCGGCGGAGTGCATCGACAACCACCTGGGACGATCAGCCCCGCCGCGGCCACCGCTCTTGTAGGCGTCGAAGCTGGCCACGAGCCCGGCCAGTTCATCGACAGCCACGAGTACGCCACGTGGATTGTCTGCGAGGATCGGCACGAGCCCCTCGATCGTCGTGTCGTTCACCACGAGCCGGCGCGCCGATGGTTTCACCGGCCGATCGGGAGCCGGCCCCTTGTTTCCCCTCTCCCGCCTCCAATCGGCAAAGGCGGCGTCGTGCTCCATCTCCGCGGCGTCGAAGGCAGCCAGAGCGACGTGGTGAGCGTCGAAGGCTACCTTCTGTTCGGCGTCGGCAAACTGCATGGCAGCCCGGAAGGCAGGCGTCTTGCCGCTGCCACTCTCCCCCACCACGGCAGTCCAGAGCACCGCCGGTTCCACCCACCCCGGCCGCGGCTCGATCGCTCGGGTGTTGCCGATCGCCCCCGCCACCGCGGCGAGCAACGGCAAGGCCACCATCGACTGGTCGCAGCCGATCCCCCGGGCCGTTTCCTTGACGAACGTGGCGAGCGGTTCGGGGAGCTGCTCCGAGGGGAACGGCACCCACTCGATCACCACGTCGTCGTCGTCGGGCTCCGCCGCCACCGCGGCCACGGGCTCCGCCTTTGCCACGAGCGCCTCCAGGCCTTGCCGCAGATCATCGGCATCGACAGCGTCGTGAGCCTCGATCCAATCGTGAGCATCTCCGCCCTCGGGGAGCCCGGGCCAAAGATCCGCCAGCCTTGCCACCTTCACCGACTCCGCCCCGGCCCGGAGAGCGAGATCGACAACGTCGGCAGCGTAGTCCTCACCGGGCTCGTCTCGATCGGGGACGATCACCACGCGCCGGCCCTTCAACGGGCTCCAGTCAGCCTTGCCGGGGCTCTTAGCCCCCATCGGGGACGTGGTGGCGGTGAGCCCCAGCGAGACAAGAGCATCGGCAGCCTTGCATCCCTCCGCCACGTAGATCGGCCCGTCAGCGGCGAGCACCTGGGGGAGCTGGTAGATCGGCCGCGGCGTCGGCAGGCCGAACGTCCACGCCCCGCCGGCCGTGGCCATGACTTGGCGGAAGGTTTTGCCGTCATTGCCCTCCGGGAATCTCACCTCACTGACAACGTGCCTGCCGTCGGCATCGTGGTAGTCATCTCGCCTCACCAACTTCCGCCCCATG
>CAMBFA010000199.1 GCA_945865325.1 Candidatus Kuenenia stuttgartensis | reverse complement strand
GTGATGTCGCCGGGGAGGAGATCGGGGGTGAACTGAACCCGCTTGTGCTTGAGATCAAGGGCCCGCGCCAGCCCCTTCACCAGCTCCGTCTTCCCCAGCCCCGGCAGGCCCTCGAGAAGGACATGCCCCCTGGCAAGGACGCCGACGATCACCAGATCGATGAGGTCGTTCTGGCCAAACAGCACCCCCTGGAGCGCGCGCCGCAGGCGGCCGATCGACTCGGCGGCATGGCGGGCCTGGGCATCGTCGAGCGGGAGCATCGCGGGTGGATTCATGAGATGAGCCGGGCAGGGAGGGAATCACTTGAAGAATCGACGAACCGCATCCTGTTCGCGGGGGAGAAGGTTGTCGACCCGGCTCGGGCCGCCGCCATCGGCGGCAGGGGCGATGGTCCCGCCGGCCTGCGGGCCGGCATAGGCCGACTCGTCGACCGCATGCTCGGCATCGATGACGTCAAGGAGCTCACCGGCGGCGGAGCGCTCGACGTCGGTCGGAGCGGTGACAAGCTCGCGGCGGGTGGCCCCGAGGTCTTCTTCCTTCCCGGCCTTCATCGGTGCTTCCCCCGGCCCCCGACTGATGCCACCGCGGCCGGCCCGGCTGCAGGCGGCACAGGCCCCCTTCTTGCAGGGCTTTCCCTCGCGGCATTCCTGGCAGATGCCACACGGCTGGCACCCTTCGCAGTCGCTGTCGGGGCCGAGGGCGGCGAGGTCGAAGTTGGCGGCCCGGGCGAGCGCTGCTTTGAGCTTGGAGCGATTGGCTCGCAGCGCCGCGGCGAGCTCGCGGAGCTGCTCCGGGGAGAGATCGGCAAGTGCTTCGGCCGCCTCCTTCCCAAGCTTCTCGCCGGCGTCGCCCGCCGGCCGCATCCCCCCGAGGGCAAGCTGACGCGCCGCAGCGGCAAGCGCTTGGGAGTCGCGGTGCTTCTCGCTGCCCGCAGGGGATGCGGCGAGGCTGGCGGCGGCTTGTTCGGCGGCGGCGAGATTGCGGGCGAGTGCCGCGAGCTCGGCAGCAGTCTGCTCGCGGAGCGTGCCGGCTGCCTCGAGGGTGGCATGCTCATACCAGGCGTCGCGCGGGCGCTCGAGGATCGCTTCGATCCGCTCGTTCACGTCGCTGGCAGAGCGCTTATCGATCGCCTCCTCGCGCTGCAGCTCGTCAACCCACCGCGACACGATCTCGGCGTCGGCCGGGGCCTCGATCGCCCGCCGTCGGAAGGCTCCGGCATCGGCGACCGGGATCACCATCGCCGCGGCGAGCATCGCACCGACCATTGCCAAAAGCATGGCGGGGCGCGTGGCCCGGATCCGCACCGGCCACCGGCCATCGAGATCGATTCGCCGTCCGGGCCAGTCGCCGACACCGGCAGCCGCACTCGAGAGTCGGGCATGGAGGCCCAGGCGCTCCTCGAGGAGGACCCGCGCCGACGCCACCGATTCAAAGCGGGGCCGTGATTGGAACCAGGCCGCGACGGCGGCGAGGACCAGCGCCACGCCGATGCTGCCCCAGGCAAAGGGGACAAGCTCCAGCGCCTGCCACCGAGCCCAGAGGAGGGCGAATGTCCCGGCGAGGCCGATCGCAAGCGCCGTCGGCAGCCAGCTGGAGAGCCACCAGCCGGCGTTGATCTCCGCGGCCAGGAGCCGGGCGCGCCGCTCCCAGTGGGCAACGCCGGCGGAGGGGGCGAGATTGGTGTCGATCGGCATCGGTTGGTTTTCCAAGAGTGAGACATCCCCCCGAATGTCGCCAGTCTATCCGCAGCGGGCAGCGAGCTCCCAACCGATTCGCGTCAGCCCGGAAAGATCTCCAGCCGGCCGCCGGACCCGAGCCCGACGGCGGCGGCCCGGACGCAAAGCTCGTCGAGGGCCCGCTGTCCGAGGGGCCCGAGGTCGAGCGTCTGGTCGTTGACGTAGAGGTCGACATGCTGCATCAAAACCGCATCGTCGAGCTCCTGGGCATGGTCGCGCATCGTCGGCAGCGGGGCGGCGGGGTTGGCCAGGGCGAAGCGGAGCGAGTCGGCGATCACCCGCTGCACCCGCGCGATCGTTTTGGCGGGAAGGCTCTGGCTGGCGACGATGCCGCCGAGGGGGAGCGGGCAGCCGGTCTCGGCCTCCCAGCGGAGCCCGAGATCCTCAACGAGGGTCAGCCCCTGCTGCTGCCAGGTGAAGCGCCCTTCGTGGATGCAGACGCCGAAGTCGGCCGAGCCGGCCTGGAGCCGGGGCATGATCTCCGAAAACACCGCCTGCTCGACCCGCGTTGAATCGGGATGGAAGAGGGCGAAGAGGAGCGCGGCGGTCGTGTGCCGGCCGGGGCAGAGGGTGAGCTGGCTGGTGTCGCGAGGGGTCGACTCCGGCGTCGCTGCCAAGAGAAGAGGGCCGACGCCGAAGCCGAGGGCCGAGCCGCTGGGGAGGACGACGATCCGCTCCGCCGCACCGAGCGCCGCATGGAAGCTCACCTTGCCAACATCGAAGTCGTCCGACACGTCGCCGAGGAGCCGCTCGTTGAGTTGCTCGATGTCGAGGAGGTCGATCTCGAACTCGAGCCCGCGCCAGTCGACGGCCTTCGAGAGCAGGCCATGGAAGGCGAACGTGTCGTTGGGGCAGGTGGAGATGCCGAGGCGGATCGGGCGCTTCATCGCTCCCCCCCAAGGATTCGGAGGACGAGATCGGCGGCGGCTGCGAGGGGGGCCTCGATCTGCCAGTGCGCCTTGTCGCGGTCGCCGGCGGTGTTGGAGATGCCGCGGATGATCGTGCAGGGGATGCAGAAGAGCCGACAGGCGAGGGCGACGGCGAAGCCCTCCATCTCCTCGGCACTCGCCTCCGGGACCATCGCCTTGCGAAGCCGGACGTCTTCCGGGCCCGCGGCGGCGGCGGTGACGGTGAGAAGGAGGCGCTCTCTTGGCAGATCGCCCCGATCGGGCACGGCGCACGGCAGCTCGTCGCCGACGCCCGGGCCACCGTCACTCGGGTCGCCGTCGCCCGGGTCGCCGTCGCCCGGGTCGCCGGGCCACTGTTGCCAGCCGAGCGTGGCGGCGGAGATGAAGGCGGGGCCGGAGCCGACGCCGATGCCGTGGCAGGCTATTCTTTCAAAGAGCGTGGCTGTCCCGAGCGCGAGCCGGTCATCGAGCCGCCCGGCGATGCCGACGAGGATCACCCGCTCTGGCCGCAGGGCCGCGATCAGCTGCGCCGTGCGGGCCGCGGCCGCTGCAATCCCGAAGCCACACAGCTCCACGGCCGTGTCGGCCGGGGGAAGCGCCGCCAAGCGCGACATCAAGCGCGGCGCCAGAAAGCGGCGCTCCGCCTCGGTGGGAATGAGGATCAGGTGTCGGGGCATGGGGTGAGTGGGCAGCGGGCGGTGAGCGGGGCAACGTGGAATTGTAGCCGTCGGCGTAACAACGGTCGTACGGGCAGCGAGCCACTTTGGATCACCAGATCCTTCCTTGAACTCCAACACAGCCCTCCCTACGATCAGGCTGATGGTGGTGGTCGGGGCTGCCCGGCCGAGGTGGTCCACCGCACCCCTGACCAGCCGGATCAGAAATCGCCGGCGAACGAGGCGTTGCGCTTCGAGGCGCTTGCGGGAAAAACGCCCCACGGTGTCCGAAGACAATGCTCCTTTCTCCGCGGTGCCCTGATGCCAGACATCGCCTTCGCACGCCTGAGACTCCTCCAGACGCTCTCCAGCCGACTGCTGTGGCTAGCCCTGCTGGTGATCGCGTGGGGGGTGGGGCAGGGCCGGGCGGATGATCAAGCCGACACCCCGGCAGCTCCCGCCGCTCCACCGGCCGTCGATTTCGTTCGCGACATCAAGCCGATCTTCGTCAAGCACTGCTACGAGTGTCATGGTCCGGGGGAGGAGCGGGGCGGCCTGTCGCTCTCCCAGCATGCCCTGGCCCTCGCCGGCGGCGACAGTGGGTTGGCGCTGGTGCCCGGTTCGGCTGCCACGAGCCTGCTTATCGCGCGGGTCGACGCAATCCAGCCACCGGCGATGCCGCTCGATCGAGAGCCGCTCTCCGTCGCGGAAATTGATCTGCTCAGGGTATGGATCGATGAGGGGGCCGTTTGGCCGGCGGGTGCCGACGAGGCCGATCCGCGCCATCGCGCCGCCGCCGACCACTGGGCCTTTCGGCCACTCGTCAAGCCGCCTCTGCCCGTGGCGCCGGCGGAATCAGAGGCGGCTGCGGGGGAGCCCTCGACAAGCGAGGTGATCGACCGATTTGTGATCGCCGGGCTCGACGCCGCAGGGCTGCAGATGCAACCGGAGGCCGACCGGATCGAGCTTCTGCGCCGCGCCACCTTCGACCTCACTGGCCTCGCCCCTCCCCCGGAGGCGATTCTCCCCTTCGCCGCCGACCCCCGCCCCGAGGCCTACGAGGAATTGATCGAGCAGCTTCTCGCCTCCCCGGCCTATGGCGAGCGCTGGGCCCGGCACTGGCTCGATGTGGTGCGCTACTCCGATTCCGGCGGCTACGACACCGACATCCTCTATGAGCAAGCCTGGCGTTACCGGCAATATTGCATTCGATCGTTTCAAGACGACAAGCCGTTTGATCGCTTCCTCGAAGAACAGGTGGCAGGGGATGAACTGTGGCCCGAGCAGGCGGAGGCGATGGCCGATGCGGTGGCCGTGTGGACGCTCGGCCAGTGGCCCAATGCCTTCGATGCCTTCCCTGACAAGCTCGCGTATGTGCGGCGCAACGATCAGGTGGTGACGCTCAGCGAGGCGATGCTCGGCCTCACGGTGGGCTGCGCCAATTGCCATCACCACAAATACGATCCCGTCAGTCAGCGCGACTATTTCGGCCTCGAGGCAGTCTTTGCCGGTTCAGAATCCTTCAATCGCGCCACTGGCAACGTCGCCTGGGTTAACGGGGAGAAGTCGCACTTCCGGGCCCTCCGCCACGCCGCCGAGCCGCCGGCTGTCCATCTGCTGCGGCGCGGCGAATTGAATCAGCCGGCCGGGCGGGTCGTTCCCGCGGCGCCTGCCTTCCTGCCGCAGGGTGGCCCGCTCTTTCTCCCCGGCGAGGAGAATCCCACTCGGGCCCGGGCCCGGCTGGCCAAGTGGATCACCGGCCCCGATCATCCGCTCACGGCGCGCGTGATCACCAACCGGATCTGGCAGTGGCACTTCGGCCGGGGAATTGTTGCCACGCCCAACGACTTCGGCACCCAAGGCGCCGCGCCTACCCATCGCGAGCTGCTCGACTGGCTGGCCGCCGATCTGCGGGATCGGGGCTATCGCCTCAAAGATCTCCACCGGGCGATCATGCTCTCCCGCACCTATCGTCAAACCAGTCGGCGCGAATCTGCCGCGGTGGCGAGAGATCCAGAGAATGTCCTCTTGAGTGGATTTCCGCGCCGGCGGATGGAGGCGGAGGGGGTCTGGGATCGGCTCCTCGAGGCTTCTGGCCGGCTCGATCGGCGGCCGGTCGATGAACCGTTCGTGCCGCCGCTGACTGACGAGGAATTGCAGGGGCTCTACGACATCGGTGGCAATCCGCGCGATAACAAATGGAAGGCCACCGAAGCCCAGAACCGGCGGGCGATTTACATGCTCAACCGGCGCTCCTTCCGAATGCCCTTGCTCGAGGCCTTCGACCAGCCTCCCAACAGCGTCGGCTGTCCGGTCCGGCCAACGACCACGGTGCCCGGGCAGGCGCTGGCCCTCCTCAATGGCGACTTTCCTGTCGAGCAGGCGACGGCGCTGAAGGATCGGCTCTTCCGCGAGGAGCCCGAGTCGGTCGAGCATCGCCTCAACAGGGCCTGGCTCCTTGTCTTCGCCCGCCCGATCCGGGCCGATGAGCTGACGTCAGCCCGGGAGTTTCTCTTCAGTCGCCCAGAGAAGCCGACCGCTGGCATCTGGATCGAGCTCTGTCTGGCGCTGTTGAATGCCAATGAGTTTGTCTATCTCGATTGAAGGTTTATGGAACGCCTTCGGCCCCGCTCTTCCCCCCCAACGCCTGACGCACGCGCCATGTTCTGCCAACCGCATCGACCGCTCTCGCGCCGCGACCTGCTCGCCCGGGCGGGCCTCGGCTTCGGCACACTTGCGGCGCTCGGCGTGCTCGGCCAGGAAGGCGTGCTTGGCCGAGAAGGCGTGGCTGCCCACGCGCTGGTTTCCCGCCCCGGTCACTTCCCCCCCCGGGCCCGGGCGGTGATCTCGCTGTTTATGCATGGGGGCCCGAGCCAGCTCGACACCTTCGACCCCAAGCCGCTGCTGGCCCGCTACGCCGGCAAGAC
This sequence comes from Candidatus Kuenenia stuttgartensis, assembly GCA_945865325.1. GTDB lineage: Bacteria > Planctomycetota > Planctomycetia > Pirellulales > UBA1268 > QWOP01. The sequence goes on along the minus strand of CAMBFA010000199.1, from coordinate 1,047 downwards.
GCTGCCGGAGAGCTTTGGCAGCCTCGATCTCGAGTTCACCAAGTCGAGCACGGCGAAGGTCCTCGCCAGCCGGCGGACGTTTCGCCGCCACGGGCAGTCGGGCCTCGAGATCTCCGATCTCTTTCCCTGTCTGGCCGCCCATGCCGACCGGCTGGCGGTGGTGCGCAGCTGCCACCACACCGAGTTCAACCATTCGCCCGCTCTGTACTTCATGCACGGTGGCAGCCGGCAGATGGGGCGGCCGAGCCTGGGGGCCTGGTGCACCTACGGATTGGGATCGGAAGCGGAGGATCTGCCCGGCTACGTGGTGATGCGCGACGGGCCGCTCAAAGGGGGCCCGGAAACCTACGGCGCTGGCTTCCTGCCGGCGGTCCATCAGGCCACCGAGCTGCGAAGCGCCTCCCCTCCGATCCTCCATCTCCATCGCGCCGCCGCGGCTCCCCCCCTCGACACGCGCCGGCTGCTCGACTTCGCTCAAGCGCTCAATCGGCAGCATGCGGCCGTGCGCGGTGGCGACGATCGGCTCTCGGCCCGGATCGCCGCCGGCGAGCTCGCCTTCCGGATGCAATCGGCGGCGCCGGAGGCGATCGACCTCGCCCGCGAGACCGCCGCCACCCATCGGCTCTACGGCCTCGACCGCGACCAGACGCGCTCCTTCGGTACGCAGTGCCTCACCGCCCGTCGGCTCGTGGAGCGGGGGGTGCGCTTCGTGCAGCTCTACCACGGCGGTGGCAATGTCGGCTGGGACACCCACGGCAACAACGACGGCCAGCACCAGACAAACGCCCTCCAGACCGACGGCCCGATAGCCGGGCTGCTGGAGGATCTCGCGGCCCGCGGGCTGCTCGATTCGACGCTCGTGATGTGGGGCGGCGAGTTTGGTCGCACGCCCACGTCCGAGGGTGCCGACGGCCGCGACCACAGCCCGTACGGATTTTCAGTCTGGCTCGCCGGCGGGGGGGTGCGTGGCGGGATGGCCTACGGGGCCACCGATGACTTCGGCTTCAACGCCGTGGAAGACAAAGTGCCGATCCGCGATCTCCACGC
>CAMBFA010000198.1 GCA_945865325.1 Candidatus Kuenenia stuttgartensis | reverse complement strand
GAGGGCTTCACCGCAAGCATCCCGGCGGGGATCGGATCGCCGCGAGTGGCATTGAGATGGCGGGCGAGCTCGTAGACCTGCGTCTTGTAAAGATCGGCGAGCGGCGCCACCGCCCCGCCGACGTCGCCATAGAGCGTGCAGTAGCCCTGGGCGACCTCCGTCTTGTTGCCGTTGTTGGTGAACACGACACCGCATCGATCGATGGCGCCGAATTGCGCGGCGAGCCCGGCCAGGAGCCGACTGCCGCGGTCGCGGGCCTGGATGTTTTCATCCACGAGTCCCGCCACCGGCGCACCGGTGAGCGCCTCAATCTGCCGGCGCGACACGTCGACCGCCTCTTCGATCGGGGCCACGAGCAAGCGAATGCCGAGGCGCTCGGCCACCTCGGCGGCGAGGCCACGCGTCGTCGCGGAATTGAACTCACTCGGCATGTTGACGCCGATGACGTTGTCACTCCCGAGGGCCTCCACGCACAAGCTCGCGACGACGCCCGAATCGATGCCGCCGGAGAGCCCGACGACGACCTTCCGCGCTCCGATCCGCCCGAGCGTCGCCTTCAGCCCCGCCACAATCGCAGCATGAACCTTGGCGATCTCAGGGGGATCGGTCACGAGGCCCGAGACCAACGAGACGGTGTCCTCGCGGAACGATGCCCCTTGCGCCACCTTGCAGCCATCGACGTAGATCGGGCTGGCGCCGTCGAAGAGGAAGACATTCTTACCGTTGTCTTGGGCGCCGGTCGCGTTGACATAAAAGCATTCGCAGCCGCGGGTCCGGGCGGCGAGGACGCGGTCGCGCTTCGCCTGCTTGCCGATGCCGAACGGGGAGGCGGAGAGGTTGACGATCACGTCGGCCCCCTTCGCCTTGAGCACGTCGACCGGCTTGAAGGCGTAGTCGTCGTCCCACAGGTCTTCACAGAGGAGAACGCCCACCTTCCGCTGGACACCACCAATCGAGAGCTCAAAGGGCGCGACGAGATCAGCAGGTGCGACGCCGAGTTCCTGGGCGAGCTTCGGGAGCGAATAAAAATGCCGGGCGTCGTCAAACTCACGGTATTTGGGGAGGAGCGACTTTGGCGTGAACCCGGCAAACACGCCGTTGCCCACGAGCGCCCCGTCGGCGGCCACATACGCTGCGTTGTATTTCCGCGTCCGCCCGTCCTCACCGCGAAGGCCGAGCGCAGGCACGCGGCCGAGGATCGGCTCATGGGCGCCGAACACGGCCCGCACGTTCCCCCAGATCGCCGCACAGGCCCCGCGCGTGTGGGCGACGATCTCGTCGTTCATGCCCGCGAGATCGCGGAGAAAGGCGTCGTTCTCCCACTCGTCACCGAGGAGGTAGCCGGGGAGGGCCATCTCGGGAAAGAGGACGAGCGACGCCCCGGCCGCACTCGCCTCATCGATGCCACGAAGGATCCGGGCGAGGTTCACCTCGGGGTTCCCGGGGATCACCTCCATCTGGCAAACAACGATGGCGCCGGGCGGCGTGGGGGCGGGCGCGGTCGTAGGGAGGTTGCTCATCGAGGGGCAGGACGAAGGTTCGGATCGCGGAATCCCGCCTGGGCAGGACTCCCGATCATACCGAATTCGGCTCCTCCTCATGCGGCTCGCCGACGACGCGTTCGGTGAGCCTTGTGATGACGTCGCACCTGCACGCCTCCCTATTTCCAGCTCTTCGACACGACGATCTCGTCCCGATTCGGATCGGGGCGACAGACCCAGACGCGGGAATCGTCGGCCTCTGTCGAGAGGTCGCGGCCGGTCGAAGTGAATTGAAAACCCTTTGCCCCCTTGAAGTCGAACGTCGCGAAGAGGATCGGTCGCTCCCGTACGTCGGTCTGGAGCGACTTGGTTTCCCCTTCCGCCTCCGGCGTCATCGCCTCGAGGAAGGCATCGAGCGTGGCGAGTTTTTCAAACGGCTTATCCTTCTCCAACGCCGCCCTGGCGAGGAGGCCGAGGACGTTGAGTCGCCCCCGCGTGACGATATCCCTCTCATCGCGCTGAACCCTGCATCCGCCCGGAATGAAGAACAGGCAGAAGACCACGCCGCAGACGATTCCCCAGCCAGGAGCACTCTGCCGCATCATCGGCCGGTCCTCCGCGGCCCGCGCCGGCAGAAGCGGATCAGCAGAGCGATCAGCGAACGCACCCACCATTGCAGGAGGAATGCGGCACACGCGGATACGGCGAACGTCGCAAGCCAAGTGCTCGGGGTGTTGCCCCTCTCGGCGGCGGCAGCGAGTGACACGGGGCTTATTCTCGGCAGCCCCGCAGCCCACGACAGCAGCCATGACCACCCGGTCGCGGCGACCACGCCCGCCACAACCGCCCAGATCAATCGCCACCGGAGCAGGCTCAAGAAGATTTCGCCAGACGTTTCGTGGGGTTTCATGGCGTTCTCCATGCTATCCCCCCCGGGAGCGATCTTCATCTGGCGGACGACGATAGCGCCATCGGGGTGAGGTGGAACTCGACGACGGGGGCACTGAGAGATCGACAAGGCCGCGGGGCGGGGATCGGAGGAGTGGTGGCGGACTCCCGCCGTCATCTCCGATGGAGTACGAAACCGCCCTGCGGACCTTTTCAAAACTACCGTAAAAAATACCGCGAAATCAACTTATTGACCGATCTTGTCCATTGGACTAGATTGGTCGAAAAGGTGCCCGATGTGGATTCCCCGCGATTTCGATGGCCGGCGGATCGCTGCCGGGGCGCTCCCCATCAAGGTGCTCAAGGGCCCCCGCCAGGTCGGCAAGACGTCCGTCCTCGAGCGGATGACGACCCATCGTGTCGTCTATCTCGACGACGTCGCCCTGCGGACGCAGGCGGTCGATGATCCCAGGTCGTTTCTTGATGCCCTTCCGGCGCGACTCGTGCTCGACGAGGCCTCTCTCGCCCCGCCCCTGTTTGGGGAACTCAAACGCCGCATCGATGAGTACCGTCGCTCCACGAGGGATGGCACCGCCTCTGCGGATCCGCCCGACGTCTGGATCACCGGCTCGAACCAAACGCTCCTCCAGCGACACGTCCGCGAATCGCTCGCCGGCCGCGCTAGCTACTTCGATCTCAACACGCTCTCGATCCATGAACTGGCCGCCGGATGGCGCCTCGACGACCACCTCCTTCTCGGTGGCTGGCCGGAGCTCCGCGTCTCCCCGACCCTCGATCCGATCCGCTACCTGAACGATCTGATCGCCACGTTCATCGAGCGCGACATCGTCTCTGCCGCCGGCATCGAGCGGCATGCGGCGTTCACCAAATGCCTCCAGCTGACAGCTGCCCGCGTCGGCCAGCTGATGAACTTTTCCGAGGTCGGCGCCGCGTCGGGTGTCGAGCTGACGACCGTGCAATCATGGCTCTCAATCCTCGAGACCAATGGCATTCTGCGGCGGCTGCAGCCGTTCTTTACCAACCTGAATCAGCGGCTGATCAAGTCGCCGAAGTTCTATTTCGAGGATGTGGCACTGGCCACCCGCCTCCAGGGATGGACCGACCGGGAGCCGCTGCTCGCCTCCCCGCTAGCCGGCAACCTCGTCGAGAACCTGGCCGTGTCGGAGGTCGCCCGTTTTTTCGTCAACCGCGGCCTCCAGCCGAGGCTCAATCATGTCCGCTCGAAGGAAAAGGTCGAGATCGATCTCCTCGTGCATCTCTCCAACGGCCGCACCGTCGCCATCGAGGTCAAGTCGGCACCGTGCGGGTTCGACAAGCCGCAGCTCCGCCTCCTCGACTCACTTCGCCTCGACGTCGTCGAGCGTTGGGTGGTAACGCCGGCCGGGGACGGAAGCCGAGGGTCGGAGAAGGTCGTGCCTTTCACCCGCATCTGGGAAGAACTCGATCGCGTGGAGCCGATGCGCTAGCCCTTGCCGTCCAGCCAATCGGTCAACCAGACCCGGGCGATCCGCTCAGCGAGCCTGGCGATGATGTCATCGATCACCACGGCTCACTCCGTCCTCACTCGAGGGATACATCTCCAGCCCCAATCGCTCCGCCGCGGCGATCAGGTCTGGCGTGCCAGGGTCACCGTCATCAAAGCCGTAGAACGCCACCCCAGGCATCTGCGGATACTTCTTCTTGACCGTCCTCACGAGCACCGACAGATCGTCCGCGGTCATCCGTCGCCCGGCCTTGTCGGCGCCGGCCGCGACGTAGCCAAAGCAGACGATGCACCGATCGATGAGCCCTGCCTTCTCCACCGCGTTGACACGATCCCTGATGCCGTCGAGCGTGAGCCCGCCGACGTCGGGAATGAATGTGTAGCCCTCGATGATCGCCAGATCGAAGGTGCCGTCGGCGAGGAGCGCGAGGAAGGTCTCGTCGGGCTGCGTGACCCACGCCACCACGAGGTTCTCGGGCCACATGACCCGCGCGGCCCGGTAGCCCTCAGCGGCCAGCTTACTCTCCTCCGCGAAGCGCTCGCTCCCCGGATTCCACTCGTCGATTCCCACGCCCGCAAAGCGAAACGGTTTGCCGTCGATGAACGGCTCGCACTGATCCCGGTAGTACTCCGACTTCCCCTGCGAATACTCCGACTGCGGTCCGAAGGCCCACTTGAGCGTGACCACGCCCTTGCCTGTCCAGCGCTCCGCCAAATCCGCCTCGACGAGCGACGTGATCAGATTCATGCCGACGTACACCTCCGGCCGGGTGTCGAGGAACTTGGGCTGGAACCAGGCCCGCACCGGCACGGGATGCCGGGGCGCCGCCGGCGGCGCGGCGTTCCCGCCGCGCAGCGCGACCGCCAGGCCACCCACCGCCACGAGGAGGCTGGCCACTGCCCCGCTCCTTCTCCGCAGCCGCTCCATCGCTCCTCCGCTCCCGACGGTCCGGACCTCGTCAGCGTCATCCGCGCCGCACACCGCCGGACGCCCAACGTCTCGATTCTCCGCAGGGCACGGGCCGCTGCAACCCCGGTTCGCTGCGCCCGTCACACGAAGCGCACCTCAAGATCGCGGAAGCCGCTGCGGCTCATCTCAATGGGGTAATGAATGTCGTCCAAGGACGTGATCAGGCCCACCGGCACCGACCAGTCGTCGCCGTTGTAGAGGAGCGTTGGTGTCGGGGTGTCGTAGAGAAACTCCCACATTCCGTTCGAGTATTGCCCAAGGACGACCTCATAGTCCTCCGAATCGGCCCACAGCACTTCGAGCGAAGGATTGTCGTAGTACACATTCCGCCGCGGCCGTCGGCCGTCGACGGTGATGCCGTGCTCGGACAGGCGAATCGCATGCGAATCGAGGTGAGCCAGCATTCGCTTCGCGCGAGGCAGTTCTTTGGCGGGACTCGTGATCTCGAAGACGAGCCCCACCGCCGTCTGCTTGGCGAAATCAACGAGGAGGTCCGGCTGAACGAAGAGTGGAGAGTCCTCGGGATAGAGTCGCTCGCCATCCATCGTGATCCCGGTGATCGTGCCGCCGGGAAGACCACCCGAGAGATGACCCAAGGCATGCGACATCTCGGGATCATGAGTCACCCATCGGCCAGCGGGTGAACCAAAACTCACAGCGAGGAGGCTGGGACACAGACTCTCGCGTGTCGGATCGCTGGGCGTTTCCCTCATCATGGCACTTTCGGCTTGGGGAAGTTCGAAATCGGTCCGGGGGGATCAGGGCGCTTTCCCGTCAGATAGTCAATCCGATGCTGGTTCAGTTGCCGCACGGCCTCCGCATTCTCCCGATACGCTCTTTCCGCGGTGAAACGATAGTACTCGAGAATGGCTTTCCGGTACTCGGCGGGGAGGTCGAGAAACTCCTTGAGCGGTCGGCGTATGTCTTCCTTGTCGGCGAGGACCCTGGTGGTCAGATCCCGAACCGGTTTGGGAACATTCCCAAACGCTTCCTTCGCCTCCTCGAACTCTTTCTCTCTCTGCAAGCCCCTGCGAAGTGCATTGGCGTCGAGGACGCCGTCGGAGTTCGGCGGTGGAATGTCGTCTGCCGAGGGTTGATCAGCACCGCCGCCTTCCGGTTTCTCATCTGATTCCGTGCTCGCGAACACCATCCAGCCATCGGCGCCATCACCCGATCCCCCGCCGGAGCCAACCCCTGGGCCAGCACTTGCCGGAAGGCCCTGATAGAGAGCGGCCGATCCGCCCACGGGCGGCGGCGAGGGGCGATCGCCAGACCCCAGCGGTGCCGTGCCAATTGGCTCCGGTTGCCCGCGCGCACCGAGTTACTCCTGGCTGCGGGCGGAAGTGGCGTCCGATTGTGAATTCAACGGCTGCATGGAACCTTCGTTCTATCCCGCCCTTTTGCCCATCGCCAACGTCGGCCCACTCATCGGCGACTCCCCTATCCCCGCTCGGAGAGCACCGCCTCCGCAGCGATCCGGCCGCTCACAAGCGCGCCGTTGATCGAGGCGCTGGTGCACCAGTCGCCGGCGACAAACAGGCCGTCGGCCACGCGCGGGCCGGCTGGCCGCAGGCGGCGCGCTGCCGGCGTCTCATCAGGGAGGCTTCGCGGCACGTGGACCGTTTTCAGATGCTCCCAGGCTTGCGCGCCCGCGCCGAGGAGCTTCACCGCTTCCCGCTTGACCGCCAAAACTGCGTCGACATCCGAGAGCGCGCACTCGGGACGGACCGTCACGAGCACCAGCGCCGCTCCGGGCGGCGCGTAGCCAGCGGCGACGTCCGACGGCACGGAGAGATTGTCGATCGCGCCGGAAGCATCGCTCCCCACCACGAGGATCGGCCGATCGAGCGGCGACTGCGGCGCCGCAAAGGCGACCATCCGCGTCGACTTCCACGCGCGCGGTGCCGACACCACCCCCGGCACGAGTCGGGCAGCCACCTCGGCGTCGGTCGCCACCACGACGCTCCGCGCGGCGAGCCTCTCCCCACCGGAGAGCGTGACATGCCCAGGGGCGATCGACTCGACTCGGGCACCACAGCGGAGCGCGCCGGAGGGGAGCGTGGAAGCCAGCTGCGCAGGGATAGCCCCCATGCCACCAGCCGGGAGGCCAGCGCGGCCGAGGGCAAACATCGCGAAGGTGAACCCGAAGATCGATTCACTCGTCTCGAGGCCATGCTCGAGGAACACGCCGCCGAAGAACGGGGCGAAGAAGCGGGAGATGAAGGGGGCGGAAAAGCCGTTCGCTTCGAGCAGCGCCCGCGTGCTCCGCTCGCCGGCGGCGACCGCGACCTGTGGATCGAGTCGACCGGCACGAAACTCACCGAGGATCCCGCTCCGCAGCCGGGCGGTGCGGAGACCGTCACCGATGCCGACCGTGCCCGAGAGGAGCGACTTCACCGCCGCCCACGGCCGGCGCCACGGATCGCTCACCTCGCGCAGCCTGCCGCCATCGACGACGAGCGCCCCCGGCTCAAACCAGCCGAATCGCAGCGCCGCCAGATCGAGCTGCCGCCGCCCCTCTGG
>CAMBFA010000197.1 GCA_945865325.1 Candidatus Kuenenia stuttgartensis | reverse complement strand
GTGCGGCGCTTGGCCGCCGAAACGCTCGCGGAACGCGATCGAGGTTCGTATGTCCCCCTCGTCATCGACGCATTCGGTGCGCCGTGGGTCAGTCAGATCGAGTGGCAGCGGGGAGCGGACGGAACCATCTTCTGTCGCCAGATCGGCTTTCGTGACGGGGCTGACCAACGCGATGTGACAATCCTCGATCACCTGGTCGTGACGGACTGGGCAAACGGCCGTGCGTGGGCGGAGGGGACTCGGCAGGTGGCCGAGGGAGCGCTCAACCAGGAGGCCCAAAGGGAGCGCGAGAACGAGCGGACTGCGATGTCCAACCAAGCGATCGCATCGCTTCTTCGGTCGACCACGGGGGAGTCGATGAGCGACGACCCAGACCAGTGGCGGCGGTGGTGGAGCGAAGAGACGGGGACGTATCAAGTCGGAGAGAAACCGCTGCGCGTCTCGTACCGATCGTCGACGTCGACCGCGGTGGGGGTGGCAGCGCCGCCGCCCCCCCCGCCCCCTGTCAGACGGGAGTGCCTGGCGGCTGGCACGGTGGTCTGGACCGAAACCGGCCCGGTGGCAGTCGATCGACTGCAGCCGGGGGATGTCGTTCTGACGCAGAATCAGCGCACCGGCAGACTCGGGCTGAAGCCGGTTTTGCTCGCGACGATGCGCCCGCCGGAGAAGTTACTCGCCATCGAGCTCGACGGCGAAACGATCCGTGCCACGCCCGGGCATCCGTTCTGGGTGGTCGGCAAGGGGTGGACGCTCGCCCGTCACCTCGAGCCGGGGAATCGGTTGCAAGGTCTCGACGGTGGCGGGCTCGTGGAGCGGATCGACGAGGAGGCAAAACCGGTGCGGTCGTTTAACCTCGTCGTCGCCGACGACCACACCTATTTCTGCGGCAAAGCCCGGGTCATGAACCGTGACAACACCGATGGGAAGACCGACTGACCGGCGGACGGTGGGTTGAAAACAGGCTTTTCCCCGGGGCGGAGCGCCTTGTGACGGCGGCGGTACCGGCGTCCGGTCGCCGCGGGCGCCGGACGCCGATCGAGTGACATTCAGGCGATTACGCCCTGGACAACGTTGCCATGGACGTCGGTGAGCCGGAAGTCGCGCCCCTGGTGACGGGCCGTCAGCCGGAGGTGGTCGAGACCGAGGAGGTGAAGGAGTGTGGCATTCAGATCGTGAATATGGACGGGATCGGCGACAACGTTGAAGCCGAAGTCGTCGGTCGCGCCATGAACATGCCCCGCCTTGAAGCCGCCGCCGGCCACCCACATCGAAAACGCCCGGTTGTGGTGGTCGCGGCCGTCGCTCCCCCCTTGGTTCATCGGCGTCCGCCCAAACTCGCCCCCCCACGTCACGAGGGTGTCGTCGAGGAGGCCGCGCTCCTTGAGATCGAGGACCAAGGCGGCGCTCGCCTGATCGGTGTCGGCGGCGTTCTTTTTCATCCGGTTAACGAGATCGCCGTGGGTGTCCCAGGCCTCGTGGAACAACTGCACGAAGCGGACACCGCGCTCCAGGAGCCGGCGGGCGAGGAGACAGTTGCGGGCATAGCCGGGCTGGGCCGGATCGGTGATCCCGTAGCGATTGAGAACGGCCTGCGGCTCGCCGGAGAGATTCATCAGCTCCGGCGCGCTCGTTTGGAGCCGGTACGACATCTCGTAGCTCTGGATCCGGGAGGCGATCTCCGGATCGCCGACCGCGTCGAGGGCGAGCGAGTTGAGCCGGTTGAGCGTGTCGAGCGAGGCTCGCTGCGCTTCCCGGTCGATCCCCTTGGGGTTGGCGAGATAGAGGACCGGATCGCCGGTGCCGCGGAGGGGGGTGCCGCCGTAGAGGGTGGGGAGGAAGCCGGCGCCGTAGTTACTCGCCCCGCCGCTGGTGCCGGTGGCGCTGGTCAGCACGACATAGCCGGGAAGATCCTCTGCCTCGCTCCCCAGGCCGTAGAGTGTCCAGGCCCCGAAGCTCGGCCGGCCGAACTGCTGCGAGCCGGTGTTCATGAGGATTTGCGCCGGGGCGTGATTGACCGCGTCGGTCTGCATCGAACGGATGACGCAGATGTCGTCGGCGATTCCCCCGATGTGGGGCAGCAGCTCGCTCGTGTCGAGCCCGCTTCGGCCCCACTTTCTGAAAGAAAACTTTGGCCCGAGGAGCGTCGAGTTGGGATTGATGAAGGCGGCCCGATAGCCGGCGAGAAGCTCCGCCGGGGGAAGCGACCCGCTCCGCTTGGCAAGCTCGGGCTTGTAGTCGTACAGCTCGAGATGGCTCGGCGCCCCCGCCTGAAACATCGAGATCACTCGTTTTGCTTTTGGGGCGTAGTGGGGAGCCCGGGGGGCGAGCGGATTCGGGGCCGACGACGCGTGCCCTTCCTTTTCGAGGAGCGTCGCGGCCGCCATGCCGGCCAGCGACACGCCGCACTCGCGGAAGAACCAGCGCCGCCGCAGGAGGTTGGCCTGGGCGTCGCGGAGAAGCTCGGCGGGGAGGGAACGGTTCATGGGATACCTCGGGCTTGGCGTCGCCGTAGGGGGCTCAAACTTCAGTGCTTGTTCACGGTCTCATCGAGATTCAGGAGGACGCGGGCCACGAGCGTCCAAGCGGCGGCGTCTTGTGGGGTCGCGCCGGGAGGGAGCGCCGGAATCGTTCCGAGGGTCCCCGTGGCGACCTCACGGGCGTCGAGCCAGCCGTCGGCGATCCGCCGCCGCGACAAGTCAAGAAAGGCGAGGAGCGTGGCGGTCTCCTCGCCGCTGGGGAGCCTGCCGGTGCAGGCTTGAAATGCATGATGGATCCGCGCCTGGTCGTTGGCGCCTCCGTCGCGGAGCGCTTTCAGCGCCAGGGCTCGGGCGGCTTCGACGAACACCGGCTCATTGAGGCCGGCAAGCGCCGCCAGCGGCGTGTTCGAGCGGAGGCGACGAGCGCAGGCGATGTCGCCGTTGGGGGCGTCGAAGGCGGAGAGGAGCGGATCGGGCATCGACCGCTTGCGGTGGAGATAGACACTCCGCCGGTAGCGCTCGGGCCCTTCCGCGGCCTTCCAGCTGACGCCGCCGTAGTTGTAGTCGAGGACATTCTGCGGCACCGGCGCCATCACCCCCGGGCCGCCAAGTCGCTGCGTGACAAGCCCCGAAACGGCCAGCGCCAGATCGCGGACGACCTCCGCATCGGCGCGGAACCTCGGCCCCCGGGCGAGGAGCCGATTTGTCGGATCGATGGCGAGAGCGTGGGGCGCGGCCCGCGACGACTGCTTGTAGGTGTCGCTGGTCACGATGGTCTTCACAAGTCGCTTCTGGCTCCAGCCGTCGTCCACGAATCCGACCGCGAGCCAATCGAGGAGATCACGCTGGAGCGGCACGGGGCTGCGCAGGCCGAAATCATCGGGCACCTCCGCGAGCCCCTGCCCAAAGATCGCCTGCCAGACCCGATTCACCGCGACGCGCGCGGCCAGCGGCGAATCGGGCGCCACCAGCCACATCGCAAACCCGAGCCGGTTGGCCGGGGCCCCGGCGGGAAGTGGATGGAGCGCGGCGGGCACGTGCGGGGGAATGGTTTCGAGTGGCTGCATCCAATTGCCCCGGTCGAGCCGCCGGGTGGCGCGTGCATGCGCTTGGTCGCGCTCGGCGAGATGGAGGATCGTGGTCGGAGCCTGGGGCCACTCGCGCCACACCGCGGCGATCGAATCTTCACCGGGCTTTAGCTCTGGTACGGTCTTTCGCCAGGCCTCGAAGATCGCTGCGTTGTCGGCGTCAGTCCTAACCTCGGCGGGGACGGCGAGCGCGAGGATGCAGGCGTGGTCGATCGGCGGGGCTGTGGGAGAAGGCGCAGTCGACAGGGAGAGGCGGGTGGCGCCGATCAGGCTTGGCGTGCCAGGCCAGTGGAGGGCGATCTTGAGCTTTGTCCCCTCAGGAAGATCGAGCGGCTTTTCAAAGCGGAGGACGGCCGCTGAAGGCTGATGGCGGCGGCCGGGGCCGCGGTCGGCCTTCCACCAGGTGGCGTGATTGCCGTCGACGAGGTTTGCCACCGGGCCGATCGAGCGCTTCTCGTTCGGCTTGTCGGCCGGCGGCGGAGGGGCCGACTCGGGCTCGGAAAAATCGGCCGACGGGTCGACAAGCGTCGCCTTCTCCCAGGCATCGCTGCCGGGGCGTTGCACGAAGGCCTCGACCTCGCCGAGCGCCCAGGGCCCGTGCCGGCCGGGGCCGAATTGGAACAGGTCACCGTGGAGGAGCGCTTCGAGTCGCAGGGCGGTCACTCCGGTCATCTTTGGCTCGGTGACCACGAAGATCTCCGGGCCGTGCATGCCGAGGGTGAGGATCACGCGATCCTCTTCCTGGGTCGGGTGATTGAGCCCGCCGACACTCCCCAATTCGATCGCATCCAGCGCCGTCCAGGGAACGAGCGCTGCGGTCACTCCCTCGACCCAGGCGTTCATCTCCGCTTCCCAGGTCGGCTGGCTCGCCTTAAGGGCAGCTTCGGCCTCGGCCACCCGTGCCCGGATCGATCCGATCTGTTCGAGCTGGGCGGGCGTGTGGACCGAGGAGCGGGCCTCGTGGGTGTTGTTGAGGAAGGCGAACAGGCCGAAATACTCCTCGTGCGTGAGCGGATCGAACTTGTGGGTGTGGCACTGGGCACACTGGGCGGAGATCCCCAGCACTGCCTTGCCGAGGCAGTCGATCCGATCAAACATCTCGACCATCCGGAACTCCTCCGGAATGATCGCCCCTTCCTCGTTGAGCATGCTGTTGCGAAGGAATCCGGTGGCCACGATCTGATCCTGCGTGGCATTCGGGAGCAGGTCGCCGGCCACCTGCTCGATCACGAAGCGGTCGTAAGGAAGATCGCGATTGATCGCCCCGATCACCCAGTCGCGCCAGGCCCACTGCTCCCGCGGCGAATCCTTCTCGTAGCCGTTGGTGTCGGAATAGCGCGCCAGATCGAGCCAGTGACGGGCCCACTTCTCGCCGTAGCGGTCGCTGGCGAGGAGTTTTTCCACCGTGGCGTCGTGGCCGTCCCTGAAATAAGTGGCCACGTCGTCGGCCGAGGGCGGCAGCCCCACGAGGTCGAGCCACAGGCGCCGGCAGAGGATCGTTGCCTCGGCCGGGGGCGACGGCTCGAGGCCGACCGCCGGAAGTTTGCCGCGGACGAAGGCATCGATCGGGTGGGAGGCCGGCGGCAGAACTTGAGGAACCGGTGCCTGCTTCGGGCTCACAAACGCCCAGTGGGGGGCGTACGGGGCGCCGGCATCGATCCACCGCTCCAGCAGCGCCTTGTGGGCAGCGGTGAGTGGCTTTTGGGTCTCCGGCGGCGGCATGACGCTGTCGGGATCGGTCGAGCGGATCCGGTGGACGATGAGGCTCTCGGCCCCTTTTCCGGGCAGAATCGCAGTCGGCCCGGAATCGCCCCCGGCGAGGGCCCCATCGCGCGTGTCGAGCCGGAGACCGGCCTGGCGCGACGCGCCGTCAGCGCCGTGGCAGGCCGAACAATGCTCGGCGAGGATCGGCTGGATCTCCCGCTCGAAGTCGGGGGCCGATTCCGCTGCGGAGCATGCTCGAGCGATGCCGGAAAGGAAAAACAGGCACGTGGCTACGACACGGAGGGAACGCATGGCGGATGAAGAGCTCCGAGGTCGGTGAGGCAGCCGGCGCCTCCCGGGTTCCCCGTCCATCCCGGGGGCTTCTTCTATCCTAGTTCGCTCCCCGCGCAGCCGCCTGGAGCCGGCGACGAGAATCGCCTGGGGTCATCGCCGCAACCTTGGGTTCCGAAAGAGCTTACGGAGGAAAGGCCGGGCCGGAATCGCCCCCGACACCGGCCGCCGTCGGCCGAGTGGCAAGGGTCCACTTCCTCTGCCCCGCCCCGGCGGTTCTGGTAGCCGTAGCGCACTCATCCCCCGCCGCTGATCCGCGCTCTCCCTTGGTGAAAGCTTACGGCTGGTGGAAGCTTACGGCGTCGAGCGATGCAACGTCCTCATTCGAGCGAGGACCACCACCCCGTCACCGCACTGCGGACCACGTCGCTCGACGTGGCGACGTTCAGCCCGCATCCGTCGGCCAGCAGAGCCACAAACCATGACTGCCCCGCGAGAGCGCGCAGTGGCTCAGGCATGCCTGCCTCGAACGAGGCCGCGTCGGAAGTCAATCGACCCGCCGGGACTTCGCCGGCACGGGGCCCTCGCGAACAGAGCCAGACCTGATCGAATCCGTAAAACGTTTTCCCGGCGGCGACGAGCCGGGGCACAGCCTCCGGGGCGATGACCACCCGCCCGTCGACGGCGGTCCATGCGATCTCGGCATCATCGAGATGTCGCGTCCAGCCCGACAGCGCCGCGACCGGTGAGGTGCTGTCGAGGATGTCGACCACGAGAACGCAGTCGGCCAAGCATCCAGGGCAGTCCGTGACGAGGTCACTGAGTCGCGCCTCGAACTGGCCGAACCATAATCCATTTTCATGATGAAAGGTGTTCAACATCATTCACCGGGCTTGAGAGGCCGCGGACCTCCTCGACTTCCGTCGATCCACTTCGTGCGCGGGCGGATTGAGAGCACCCTCGTGGTCGGGGCCGAAATCGTCATCGACTCCTGCGCGGCCAGTCATGGCCATATTCTGTGATGGTTTTGCTGCCCGGTCACGCAGGTAACCCTCGGGCAGCGGTACAATCTTGGCCGGCTCCCGCTTTGGGGGTACCTTTTTCTTCTCGATTCCGCGAGGTCCCGATGCGTTCCCCCGCTCGCCACCGCCAGATCCTTCCCCGTCGCACGTTTCTCGGAGCCGCTGGGTTCGCGGTGGTCGCCGCTCACGCCGCCGCGACTCGGTCGCTTGCCGCGACGGCCGACGCGCCGCTTTTGGCCTATGTCGGCACCTTCTCTTCGCCCCTGAAAGACACGCTCCCCACGCAGGTCGATCTGCCGCCGGGGAACGGCCGCGGGATCCACATCTTCCGCGTCGACCGCACGAGCGGTGCCTGGACCGAGGCCGGCGTCCATGAGCTGGGGACGAGCCCGAGTTGCCTCGTCGTCAATGCCGACGGCACACGGCTCTACTCGGCCAACGAGACCGACCGGGTCGGCCCCGGCAAGCATGGCAGCGTCACCGCCTTCGCCATTGATCGCACCACCGGCGCCCTCGAGCCGCTGAACACGGTGTCGTCGGGTGGGGCGGGCCCGACGTATGTCAGCCTTCACCCCAACGGCAAGCATCTCTTCGTCGCCAACTATTTCGGCGGCTCGGTGGCCGTGCTCCCGATCCAGGCCGACGGGAGCCTCGGTGAGGCTAGCGACGTCAAAGAAGATGCCGGCGAGATCGGTCCGACCAAAGCTAAAAATGCGCCGCCGGGGAGCTTTGCCTTTAGCGGCCACGACCGCACCCACGCTCATCAGATCCTCCCCTCCCCCGACGGCCGCCATGTTCTCCATGTCGATCTGGGGCTCGACCGGATCTTTGTTTGGAC
>CAMBFA010000196.1 GCA_945865325.1 Candidatus Kuenenia stuttgartensis | reverse complement strand
TCGCGACGCTCGGCGAGCAGGTCGAGGAGTGCGGCCCGCGACGATGCCGCCCCCGAACGAGCCGCCACACGGATCGCGGCGGCGGCTCCCGAGCCCGACAGCTCCACCAGCGCCCGCCGGGCTGCGGCCGGCATGGGGCCGTCGCCGGCGAGGGCCGTGACGAGCGTCGGCACGTCGGCCTCGCCGCCAAGCCTGCCCACAAGCCGGATCGCGGCGAGCCGCACGGCGGTATCCCCCGACGCCTCGAGCAGCCCGGTGGCCGCGGCCACGGCGGCCGCGTCACCCCGGTCGGCGAGGGCCACGAGGAGTGCGACCTGCCGTGGCGGAGGGGGCCGGAGCCGCGGCCGCGGCATCAGCCATCGGCGCGACCAGGGCGGTGAGCAGCAGCATCGTGGACAGGATGGCCTCACGGCTCACGAACAGGGACGTGCTGAGGATTGGCATGGGAAGCGGCTCGGGGGAGGCAGGGTGGTCGGGATCCATGGCGAGGGCGTTTACAGGGCGACGGTGTCATCGAGGCAGGCGAGGATGCCGCTTTGGGCCGCGATGCGGACGACGCGGTCGCGGTGCGTCGTGGGGGTGTCGCCGATGCGAGCAGCGATCGACTCGTAGATCGCCTGTGCGGATCCGCGGTTGCCGGCGGCGAGGAACGCGTCGGCACAGGCGAGCCGGCCGGCGATCACGGCATCGGCGACCGGGCCCGGCTGAATCTTCGCCGCGGCGAGCGCGGCGGCCGCGTCGGCCGTGGCGATTCGGCCGAGGGCGGAAGCGGCCGCAGCGGCGGTCGTCGCGTCACCGCCGAGAAGCGCTGCCAGCGGCTTCACGCTCGCGGCGTCGCGACGGTTGGCGAGCGAGGAGATCATGCCGATCACGAGGTCGCCGCGGACGGTGCCGAGCGCCTGCCGCAGGGCGTCGGCCGCTGCCGGCGCCGGGATCCGCTCGAGGGCGAACCGGGCCATGTGTGATTCATCGGGATCGGTGAGCAGCGGCACGAGCGTCGGCACCGAGGCTGCCGTGCCGATCATCGAGAGCTTGCGGCAGGCATAGTCTTTCGCCGCCCGCGAGGTGGCTCCCGAGATCACGCTGCCGAGCCGTTTCTCCAGATCGGCCGTCAGCGCGGCGTCGCCGTGGGCCGCCACCACGGCGGCATCGATCACGCCGAGTGGTGCAGCATCACCGCCCCACTCGAACGCGGCGAGCGCGGTGAACGGACCGTCGAGGGTGGTTGGATCGAAGGGCATGGTGGTTCTCCGAGTCAGAGTGTCCAGGGTTCGCGGCGAGCGCGGTCGAGCAGGCGGTTGGCCTCTTCATCATTCGCGAACCGCTGCGCTGTGCGGTCCCATTCGAGCGATCGTTCGAGCCGCTGCGCGATGGCGACCAGATGGGGGGCCGTCATCGTGTTGACGCCCAGTTCGAGGTCGCGGAAGGGCCGCTCGCGAGTCTTCACGCACTCGATGAAGTCGCCGTAGATGCCCCCCGTGCCCCGATAGGCAGGCACCGGCACCGGGGCGACCGCCGTACCATCGCCCCGGATCGTGATCCCGCGGTCGGCCTGGGCGACGACCGCCTTCGCGTCGGTCGGCCGGAGCGTGGCGGGACGATTGCAGTGGATCTCGACGCCGTTTGGATACACGAGCGTGATGTAGGCCGCCACGGTGCCGTCGGCCGATGCCGGATGCCAGGTCACGGTCGTGGGCTGCAGATGGAGCAGGCCGGCAGCGAAGATCGTGCCCCCAAAGTGATGGGCGCCCCAGTCGGTGAGGCTGCCGCCGGAGTAGTCGACGTACGACCGCCAGCTGCCGCCGCCGGTGCCGAAATTGCCGTCGCAGCGACCGGGGTTGTAAGGCTCCCAGGGGGCAGGCCCGAGCCACAGATCCCAGTCGATGTCCGGCGGCGTGGCCACAGCGGGGAGATAGCAGGGCATCGACGACCCACCGACGGAAATGTCGACGGCCTTGAGCGTGCCGAGCTCGCCCGACCAGCAGGGATTGACGATGTCGCGGTAGTCTTCGAGCACCCGTTGGCTGCCGCCGGAAACAACCCGGCCGTAGCGCCTGGCAGCCGCGATCATCAGCGGCCCTTCACGGAGCGTGAGGGTTTCGGGCTTCTGGAGATAAACATCCTTGCCGGCCCGGCAGGCAGCAATCGTCATGATCGCGTGCCAATGGTCGGGGGTGGCGATGTGGACCGCATCGATGTCATCCCGGGCGAGCAACTCACGGAAATCAACGTAGGCGGCACAGTCCTTGTTGCCGTATTTGCCGTCGACTCGCCCCTTGCCATCGTCGCGCCAATTGCGCCGCACGTCGCACACCGCCACATACTGCACGTCGCTGCGGCCGAGAAACGCCCCTTGGTCGCCGGAGCCCATGTTGCCGATGCCGATCCCCCCGATCACGATCCGATCGCTGGCCGGAGGGGTGGTGGCGTCGCCGAGCGCCTTGGAGGTGATCACGTAGGGGGCGGCCATGGCGGCGCCGGTGGCGGTGGCGGCAGTCCCGAGAAATCGGCGCCGGGTGGTGGAGCGTCGTGACATAGATCCCCCGATCGATGGAATGGCCCTGAAATCCCCGCGGCCAGACTACACCGGGATTTCCCGAATGGCCAACCCCCGAATGCCTTGACCCGGAGCCGAGCCGTGATCGTCGGGGGCGGGCGACTGCTTCCGGCGGCGCCTCACCACTTCACGATCCCACGGACGACCTTGATTCCGCCGCCGAGGGTCGATCCTCCGATGTCCTTGGCCAGCCGGACCAGCGCCGCGTGGAAGCCGAGGTTGGGGAAGGCATCCTCGACGGCGCGGATCGATCTCCTCGGTAGCCCCTTCCGCACCCACCCCATCGAAGCATCGATCCAATCGGCCCGGCGGCAGGCTTCGATGACCCGCGCGTGCGGCCCACGATAGGGAAACACCTTGTGGTGCCAGTGGATGATGCCCAGAAGGAGATCGGGATCGAAGCCCCAGGCCCGGCTTGCGTTGTCGGCGAGCGCCACCGCCTCTGACGGCTCGAGGTAGGCAAGGGCATGGTCTGTCCAGAGCCCGATGTCGTGATAGGCCATCGCCGTCTCCACGACAGGCTCTGCGGCAGGGTCGCCCTCGAGGAAGTGCATCGCGTAGGTGACGGTCCGCTCGACATGGTTGCGGTAGCCGGGATAGTCGCGGCCGATCATGTCGACGTACGGCGCGAAGATCGTGTCGAGCCGGGGCCTGGAGGTCTTGATGACGATGCTGTTCATGATCGCTTCCTTGATCGATACGCGTGCCAGGGTTTGTTCCGGTCACTCCAGCCCGATGCAGAGCACCTCGCGGTCGTCGCGGAGATAGCCCCGGCCGCCGGCGATCGTGAGCGATTGCCGCGACTGGCCGAGAAGCTCCGCGCGGCCGATCTCTTCATAGCCCGCCGGTGTCGCGCGGGCGAGAACGAGCTCTCCTTCGAACGTGGTGATCCACAGTTTCCCGTCGGCCCACACCATGTTCCCCTTGCCGAAGCGGGTCTTCCGCCACACTTCCCGCCCCGTCTTCGCTTCGAGGCAGACCAGATGTGTGACCGGCCCCGCCGCCCCGACGTTGTCGAAGCCGTAGAGATGATCGCCGACGACGATCGACGTTTGCCATTCGTTGCGCATCAGGCTCTTGGGGCCGAGCGACTCCCACCGCGCCTGCGGGGCATATCGATCACCATCGTGGCCGAGGTCAATGAGCACCGAGCCATGGTTTTCCCCCGCCGAGACAAACACTCCCCCGTCGACGACGATCGGCGTCGCCGTGTTGCAGCCGAAGTCGGTCTCGAACGGGAATCGCCACAGTTCCTTCCCCGATCCCGGACGGAGCCCGACGACCTCGGTGCCGGTGACGCTGACGATCTGCTTCGCCCCATCGATCTCGAGCAGCGTCGGCGACGAATAGCCGGCGCTCCCTGCGGAGGCCTTCCAGACGGGTTTGCCATCGGCGACTCCGTAGGCCGAGATCGCTCCACTCTCACCGCCGACATGGACGATCACCTGCTCGGCGACGACCAGCGGCGACGACGCCATCCCGTAGTCGGAGGGCTTTCCATCCGCTTGGCCGACGGCGTCAACCTGCCAGAGGATCGTTCCATCCGTGCGGCTCACGGCGACGAGAATCCCTTCGCCGGAGAAGGCGAAGACCCGCTCCCCCGCGATCGTCGGCGTGGCGCGCGGTCCGTTTCCCATGGCGTTTTCGTAGGCCCGGCCGAGCGGGGTTTTCCAGGCTTCGTTGCCGGTGGCGGCATCGAGGGCGACAAGCCACTGCTGGCCGGCATCGTTCCAGGTGGTGATGGCGAGGCCGTCGGCGACGGCGACGGCCGACATCCCGACGCCCCCCGGCACGCGCCAGATCGCCTTCGGGCCATCGGCCGGGATCGCATCGATCAGCCCGGTCTCCCAGGAGATCCCGTCGCGGTGGGCCCCAAGAAAACCGGGCCACTCATCGGCCGGGGCAAGCGACGACAGGAGTACGACGAGCAGGGCGGAAACGGACAGGCAGGTTCGTCGCATCGGAGCATCTCCGCAGGTTGATTTCAAAGGATGGGCCGCGAACCGGGGGAAACGGAGCTCGTCCTACACGCGGCCTGATCGTATCAATTCGCTCTGCCCCCGGGGATCACGGGAACGTCATTCGATCGGCTCGGTGCTCCGCATCGCGTCCAGACACTTCTTGCAGGTGACGGCCGACCTCGTCTCGGTGGCGATTCCCTCCACCTCGGCCCGGTGTGCCGCCTCGCGATCGCGGGGATTGCAGGCCACGCGTCCCTCGGAATCGAGGAAGTGGAGATCGCGTTTTTTCCGCCGGGTCCTGTGTTGCGAAGTCACGGCAGCTTTTCCCCCAACAGCATCGCGAGTACCCCCTGGGCATAGAGCCTGTGGCCGAAGTCGTTGGGGTGATTCAGTCCGTTGCCGGTCAGATCAAACATCTCCTTGGCTCGCAGCTGCACCTCCCACACCGCCGTCATGTCGACCAGCGCCACCCCCGGGCTGACGAGCGTTTTCAGCTCGTCGCGGTAGCGGTTGAACATCTCACGCGGCGTGTGGATCCACTGGTCGTTGCCGAGCATCGTCGCCACGAGGATGATCTCGGCGTCGGGACGTTTTTCCTGCACGCGGGCCACAAGGCTCGCCGTCTGGTCGCGAAACCAGGCCGGATCACGGCGGCCGACGTCGTTCATGCCGTAGGCCACGAGGACGAGGTCTGGCTGCGACTCCAGGAGCAGATCGAGATCGGCCACACCGTTGGCCACGCTCCAGCCCGCCACCGCCCGGTTGACATGCGTCACGGTGCTGTTCGTGCTCACGCGCAGCTGCGCCACGACAAGCTCCGCCCAACCCGGCTGGAAGGGGGGCGTGGCCGTCGTCTCCGACGCGTCGAGCCCGGTGGAGATGCTGTCGCCACTGACGCCGATCCGCACCGGCTCCCCTGCCCCGAGCCGGGCCCGGGTCTTCGGCAGGCTGCCATGGACCACCTCGATCGTCGGAGCGTCGGCCGCCCCGCGGGTGCGACGGTAGGTGATTTCGACGTCGCGGTCGTGGAACCAGCGGCCGGGGCGGTAAAGGAGCCATTCTTGTGGGTTACCGACGCGGTGCCGGTAGGCGTGTGCCGCGTTCTCCGGGAGGTAGCGGTCGCCATCGAGAATCGGCGGCACCGGCGTCGGCAACGGAAAGACGATCTCTCGGCTCCCCGCCGCGTGCTGCCAGGCCGAGCCAGCCTCGACTGATCGCGCCCCGTCGGCTGTTGTCACCGCGAGGATTGCCGCGGCCGGGAAGGCGAGGCGGGCGCGGGCCGGCTCGGTGACACTTGCCGCCCGGAGGACGCTGCTCTCCCGCCAGACGGTGTCGCTCTTCCAGGCGGGCTCGAGGAGATGGAGATCGGCGAGGAGAAACGACGCCGCCTCGACTCCTTTGGGAATCGTGGCAAGTCGATCGAAGAGGACACCCGCCCAGAGGGCTGCCGCGCGGTGCTGGCCGATGGCGGAAAAATGCCGGCGCGAGTTCACGTCGCCGCGGGAATCCCCTTGAAGTGAGTCGGTGTCGGGGCCGAGGCCGAATCCTGGCATCAGCCCGAGGCGGTCAACCGCTCCCCTGATCCTCCCCTCCCCTTCCGGGTCGTTGTAAACCGTCGGATGGTGGGTCGACTTGGCACACAGCCAGGCGGGCTCAAACCCCCAGGCCCGCACCGCCCCCCTGCGGATCCTCTCCAGCGCCGCGACGTAGTCGTCGGTGGAGGTGTGATTGATGACATCCGACTCCCCCTGCTGCCAGAGGACGGCGCGGAACCGCCCCAGGCTTTTTCCGGTGGCGACGAGGCGCTCGTGGAGCTCCGTCCCCGGCTGCCATTGGGCCGACGACGTGCCCCCCCAGGCGACATTGGCAAACCCGATTGGCACGCCGAGCCGCTCGGCGAGCTCATCCCCCACCGCCGGCCAGATCGAGCCACCGTCGCTCCCGTCGGGGGCCGGCTGCGGATCATTGGCCACGCGCCACGCGCCGGTCGCCCAGTCGAGGGCCACCACCCGCTGTCGCGGATCGGCCACGGTGAGCTTCTCGTCATTGGTGTTCGTGGCATACGACTGCCCAGCAATCAAAAACACCTCGCCGACGCCGACCGGCTCGACGCTCGCCGTCAGCGGCGCTGACCCGTCGGCCCGAACGATCCTGACTTCGAGACGGAACCACCCGCGGGCCGGCACGAGGAGCCTGCCGACGTGGAGGCCTGCCTTCGCCCCGGGGACCAGCTCGACGCGCGTCCACACCGGTTCCGCGACGGCCGGGGGCCCCTCGATTGGCACGACCCTCGCCACCGCCGTGGCGCGGTCGATCGGCACCGGGACGTCCACTTCGATCGCCACGTCAGCCTGCCCCGGGGCGAAGCTCCCCCCGGGCGCCTGACCGGGCTGAAAGCCGACCCGCTGGATCACTTCGTGGGACCGGGGGGCGAGAATCCTCAGTTCGTCCGCGACGGCGGGCGATCCGAACACCATCGCGCCGACAAGCGCGCTCCACACCAGACCGAGCAGACGGCCGTTCGACATGAGTCCCCCCGAGCAAGATGGTGGCATCAAGTGGCGGACGTGCGGGGAATCCGGCGGGCGCCACGGAGGGGGGCAGTCTACCCGGCAGGCCGCGGGGACGGGCATCGGCCCGGAGGCGAGGATGCGTCGACGAAACCGGGGTCAGTCGCCCGACGGCGGCTCGTATTCAAAATCCTTCCACTTCATCGCGCGGCGGAAGGGCTCGATCCGCAGCACGACCTCGCCGTTTTGGAAGAGACGGACGGTGCCGTTGGTCTCGCTGACGGCGATGGCGACGCTCCGCGTCCGGCGCGTGATCGCAGCGGCGGCCCAGTGGCGGGCACCGAGCCCCTTGGCGACGGAGACGTTCTCGGCGGAGGCGTCGATGTAGCGGGCCGC
>CAMBFA010000195.1 GCA_945865325.1 Candidatus Kuenenia stuttgartensis | reverse complement strand
GCCAGCTTCAGGACAACCGACGTCAAGTCGTAAGCGACCGAGTCGGTCTTGAACTCATTCGCAAGCCAGTTCGTCGCGTCCGCGGTGTTTGAGCCATCGGCCGTATTCGCGGTGATGCTGTCGTAGAGAACGACCGGGGCGGCACTGGCGGCCTGGCCGACGAGCATGGCCGCGACGATCGCAATACCCCACATCGACAGCGCCTGGCAGAGCGACTGGCCGGCGATCTTGCGGATGGTCTGGGTGGCGGTCGACATGGTTCTGATCCTCGTCGTGGCTGGGAGCGGGCGTTGCCGCCTGATGACCAACGAAGACGTGCATCTACCGTGCCAAACTGAGGAACGCTTATCTCGACTACCCGTAAGTCTCTTTCTGCAAGAGACTTAGGTGTTTTCGAGAGCATTGAGCCAAGCCTCGGGCTCGGAGAGAGAACCACCATTCCAGGGAGGCCACGAGTCGCTGAAAAGAGGGTCGTTGAGGCCGTAAGTCGTTGTGCAGTAGGGACTTGCGGCTGTCTCACCAGGATGATGAGGGGCCAGCGGCCCAGAAACCCTCTCCCTGATTTGGTCTCCCTGATTTGGTGGGAGGCCGAGGGGAGGCGTTGGCGAGAGGGGGAGGGGTAACGTCAGCGGGGTACGAACGAGTGGCGGATCGTCACCTGCCGTACCTGCCGGCTCGACGGCTCGTAGCAGCGGAGCCGGATCTCGATCCCGCGGAGCGCCGCGGAATAGGGAGGAAGCGTTTCCATTTCAGCCCGGTCGTCGATGAAGCCATTCGCTGGGACAACGGCGCTGGTGATTGGATCACGAGTATCGTTGTCAAGGCCGTCAGCAGCCTGGTCGGTGATGGTGTCGCCGAGAACGACGTCATCGTTGAATCCATTGGATTCGTAGTGGGTGCTCCACGTGTCATAGGTACACGTCCCTGCAGCCCTTGTCGGAGGCCGAAGGCCGCTTCTCCGGTCGCCGAGGTCGGCGAAGCGCGGAGCGTGCGGCGATCCGGCCAGCGTGGCGGAGACTGGCCCGCTGCCCCACCCAAGATCGACGTAAGCACCGTTGGCAACGACCGGGCCAGCTCCAGCCGCGTCAAAATCTGGATCAAGGGGCACAAGCGCCAAGTCGTCCCGCACCTTAACCGGAGCCGCTGGGTCGAAGACACGGATGTCGAAGGCGAGAACATTTGTGAGGATCACGTCCTCACCGATACGGGGGTGAAGGCCAGTCCCGGTGAAAACCAGACCATCCGGCGGCGTCATTGCTTGATAGGACGTTCCATCCGGAAACACGAAGGTCGGTGTAGTCAACCCTGCTGCGAACGGTGGAAATCCGTCCACCGGGGCGTCGACATCTCCTGCGTTGTTGTGCATGAACCGATTCTCTCGACGTGTCAGGTCTGCCAGCGTGTTGGGCAACAGAAGAACAGGGGGGAAGCGGGCATCGGTCCTTTTCACGGAGAGGTCGAAGCAGTCGAAGAAACCTCCCCATGAGGAAAAGGCGGAGTAGTTGTTGGCGGGCAGATGGCCGCTGGCGTTGGCTGGATAGCCAACCGCCGCATCGAAGACAACGGCGTTGGGGTAGGTATCTCCGTAAAACGGCGCAAAACCGATATATCCCGCCACAAGCAACTGCCGTCGGAAGAGCGTGTAGGTCTGCACGCCGCTGACATCGGGTGTGGGTCGTAGAAACCAGCTCACCTCGGCGAGTTGGCTTTCCATCGTCTTGGTTACGCTGGGATTGAACGGATCATTGTCGTAACGGCCGAGATACGGAGTCTCGGTGTTTCGCGTGGTAAAAAGCAGCACGTCGTCAATGTCCCCGACGAGATCAGCCACCGGCAGCGAAGCTCCGTTGTTGTCGCGAGCGTCATTTCTGGGACCCTCGACGATCTCCAGATATCCTTCCCCCGCTTCCACCTCGAGAGGTGGAAGTGTTCGGGCAGTCGCTCCAGCGAGGTCGTTCCGTAATCGCCAAGAGACGGTTCTGAGGCGATTGTCGAGTTCGATCATCGAGCGACTGTCTGACACGGCATTGCCAAAGGCCCCAAAGACCTGCGCGATCGCGCCCATGAGAATAAGCGTGCAGGTCGTGGCAACGAGCATCTCGACAAGCGTCATGCCGCGGCGTGCTAGCGTGATTGTCCGCGGGTAGGAAGTCATTCGATCACCCTCCTCAGGAGAACCGCATCCCAGACGTTGTGATCCTTGCCCGGCTCGTGGGCCACGGGGATCGAGCGGTCAATGACGTAGAATGCTCGGTGAAAACGCACTGAATCGGGATCCCCCGGAACCATGCTGGTCGCCGGGGCGACCGACTCCCGCAGCGTGATCCAAACACCAAAAAGATGAGAGCGGGGGGTTGCGACGTTGGCGAGTCGAGTTGCGGTGTAGAGCTTGTGGGCCAAGCTGTAGTCCTGGGCCGTTTTGAGTGCGGCGTTAACGTCCTCAATGGGGAGAGTGGCGAAGGTGGCGGTGCCGGACAGCGAGAGCATGGCCTGGAGAGATCGGGCGGGCTTGTCGCCCAGTTTCGCGCCATTGTTGCGATCCGATACTTCTACGGCTGACGGATCGTCGGCGCGAGTCTTCACCGCACTAGCGGAAACACCGTTGGTCCCGGCGAGCGATCCGGCCACTACTGCATTCCAAACATCGTCGGCAACGACGGTGTTGAGGTTCACCCGTCCCGGTTCACGATAGGCCGAAAGCTGGTTGACCGGTGTCGTGACAGCGTCGATGCCGGCGAGATCACGAAGGGTGTCGGTGAAGGCATCGGCACCCACAGTTCCGTGGATCCCGGCAAAACGCGTCGGCACCGTCACGGCGTCGAAGAGCGGCGGGCTCTTGAGCGTCTTGAGCAGTCCGGGAAGATAGTTGTCATCGGCTGCCACCGGGGCTAGCGACGGCTTGGTGTATTCCTTGAGCAAGTTCGCTGAATCGAGTCTGTGGACGAGGAGGAGTTCCGGTGAACCATTGAGCGGGCGATTCGGCCAGTGGAACCACACCGGGTTGTCGGTAGGGGCAGCGCCAGGGGTCAGCGGCCCGAGCTTGATGCTCGGCGCCGGGACGGCCGCTGGGAAATCCGACTTCCAGAAGGCCGTTGCCCCGCTGGCGACCCGTGTCGTTTTCGATGGCGGGGCCGGGGGGGCACCCGGGGCAACCGGTGTACGATTTGCGACTTGGACCGTGGCCTGATCGACGACCCGGTAGATGGCCATGCCGGTCAACTGCGGCGTAGTCAGGTTCGAGGGGTCGACGGTGGGATTGACGGTCCAGGCGTTGTCGCCCTTCTTAACGGTCGCGGCCGGGTCGGTGAGCCGCTCGAGATACACCGTCGCGTCGCGCGGCTGGCCCGGCGGGCGAAGAGTCCCCGGAACGCGGAATGAACCAAGGGCGACTTTTGAGGCGGCCGCGTCGATGTCGACCGGCAGGGTGTTTGTGCCGTGCAGGCAGAGCCAGCCGTCTGCCGCGATCCGGGGGGTGCTCGTCACCGTGATGCCGCTCGGCGTCAGTTCGTTGGTGGCCGGGGTATTCGTATCGAGGCGGACGTAGCTAGTCTGGCCGTCCGCGACGATCCTCAGCCGCCAAACCGGACAGACATTCGGATCGAGTGAGTTGACGAGTGCTCCGCCAGACTTCCGCCCGAGGTCGACCGCGTCGAGTGGCCCCTTCGCGAGATTCGTTGGCTCGTTGTCGCGGTAGGCGTCTAAGGCGGCATCGATTGGTTCAGCCGACACGGAGACGGGCGGCTGACCGGCTGCCGTCATTGCGTAGGCCTTGGCATTCCAGGGACGGTGCAGCATCACGAAAAATTCGCCCGTCGTGTCGTCCTCCCAGGCGCTCGTCTCTGTGATCACGATTTCGGGCCGCTCCGTGCCGAAGACGAGTTTCCTGTCTGTCACGCCCGCGTCGATTTTGCTCGCGTCGCCGTCCACTTGCCAGCCATTGCTCGGGTCTTCGTCATACTCGAAGGGAGTCATCGTCGAGTCTGCATCGCGATACTCGACGACGTTGGCCGCCCATTGGGCGCACTTCGCCGCGTCGAATCCCTTGGTGCCATCGGGATCGTTCGAAAGCAGCCAGAGGAGAAGGTAGAGATCCTGGAAGTAGGCCTGGCGCTGAAGGTAGTAAGCGTGATTCGGGTTGTAACCGCCGGTCGGCTTCTCGGAAGTGAGCGGGCGGTTGAGGTCGAATCGCTCCCCCCTGGCAATCTCACGCCCCATGAGTCCCGTGAAGAACCCGGTCGTCGTATCGATTGCGGAGTAGAACTCCCGGCTCTGGTTCGGATCGCCCGTAAAATAGTTCCAGAGCGTCCGCTGGGAATCGGAGATGTACTTCGCGGCCGTTCCCGTGACGACTGTCGTGTCCCAACTGTCGGTCGTCACCCGCAGCCTTGCCTCCTCGCAGAAAGAGCCGAGCATCGCCTCCATGCGCGGGGGCAACTTTGCGGAGTCGATGTCGTAGGGCCGGAGGACGTTCTCTAGTTCGGAGAGGTTAAAAAGATTCCCGTTGGGATTGGTGAGCGTCGTGGCTGTGTTAAGCCATGAATTGCGGGGTGCTCGCGTATCCAGGCGGATTTCGTACGGATCATCCCTCGTCTCTACGTCGGGGGCCCTGTTCGTTGACCATTCCGCTTTTGCGTACACCATCCGGGGCACGACTCCCGAGGTGCCGGCTCCGACAGCGGTTGTCTTCATGCGGCCGTGGAGATCAGGCGGCGCGTTGTAGGCGGCCCGTGGTTTCGGAACAGTTCCGGTCGGAGAACTGGTCTTTGTCCAGTTGAACCGGTCGCCGTCGTCGCCATTCCACCAGAGGGGGGGCACGCCGTCGTTGCCTGTCGTGCGCAGAGGATCGGTGGAGGCAGACGCTGGATTCGCGCGGGCACGATGGTCGTTGATCGCGCTGACGAGATCGTTCTCCTGCGGCTTTCCGGGACGTGTTCGGGGGAAATCGCGTTCGAGTTGGAGGCGGCAGTTCGCGCTGGTGAAGCGCGTCCCCGGAGCCCAACTGGCGTACGGGCTGCCGTATCGTCCCTCAATATCCATGACCTGCGGCGTGTTTGCGAAAACGCCGCTAGCATCGGCGGAATAAAACCGACTTCCGACACCATACTCGCCGTTCGCCTTCTCTCCGTCGCTGTTGGAGAGTCGGCTGGCGCGAACGCCGGTGCGAATATAGGCACTGGGGTTTTCGACTGGTCTGCCGTTGGCGGCGGTTAGCAATTCCGTCGTGGAACGCCGTTTTGGTGGATAGAGTGTGTCGTCGTCTGGAAAGAGCCTGCCGATGTCGATCTCCGGCGGCCCGTAGCCGCTGCCCATGGGCAGGGCCGCCAGCGCCTGGCCGGAGACCGGTACGTCTGTCCCAGAGGGCCAAAGGGTGTGGGTGCCGCTGTTCACGCTCGACGGGTAGAGCAGTTGTGACAGCGTGCCGTGGGCGTTGACGTTGATACGCCCGTCGAGGTCGAGCACGAGAACTGAAGCGTCGAGAAGGACGCGATCACCGTTCGGGGAGATCACCGTGGGCAGCCCGAAGTCAATGAAGAACCCGTCCTGCTTGCCATCGTTGTCGTTGTCCGCGCCGTAGGCGAACCCCGATGGATCAACGAGCGACAGCGTTCCGAGCACGGCCGCCGAGGAGCCGGACTGCACAAATCCGACCTTTTTCACGATCGAAGACGAGATCAACGGGGCGCTGGGGGCATGGTCGTTCGACGTGTCGGCTGGGGCGATGTGCGCGAGGAAGGGGTTTTGGTCGTCGAAGCCGTCCCAAGGTTCGTGGGGGGATGTGCGAGTTCCATCTCCGGCGAACTCGCGCCCGTTGATCACGAGTTTACACGTGGTTCCGAGCGGTACCGGCTGATAAGGGCGGTTCCGAGGCTGATTGTCGACCTGAAGTCGAAAGCTCTTGTCGGCGTTTTCCGTAGCTCGCAGGATCCGATGGCTGCTCGGTTCACGGCCGGGGCCAAGAATCGTGACAATTCGGCCGTTGAGATCAGGAGCCGCAAAAGGAGCTGTTACCGCTGTAGTAAAGTACATGGCGGGAATCGTCAACAAGGGAGCCTGTTCATAGACCGCGAAATTGCCCCCCTCGCCGGCAGACGGAAGAGCGTCAGCCTGCAAGGTGTCGTAGCCATATTTGTCGGCGAGGAGCGACTCGAGCACGGTGGCGTCGACGCCTGCCGGGCGCGGATAGGCGACCCCGAAGGTAAGCGTTCGAGTGGAATTGGGGCTGACGTTCCCGCGCAGCACCCGCAGCATGACGGTGTCGAGAATCTGCGAATGGGGGAGCCGAACGTTGTCGCTACGAAGCGACAGTCTCGAAAACGACTTGGCAGTCTCGCGGGCCCTCGTCGTGACAACGAGATAAGCCGCCCCGAGCATCATGAACAGCGTAAGCATGGACAGAACGACAAGCAGCAAAACACCGCGACGTTGCCTGGTCTCGCGAGATTGGTATGAGCGTGAGTTGTTCATGGTTGCGAGGATTTCCACTAGGTCGCCAGCCGCTTGCCCGGCGTGGCGACGGTCATTCGAGAAGGCGTGAGGTAGCGCTCAGCGTGAATAGGCACTTGAGCCTTCGACTACGATCATCTGTTCGGCCATCCCCACGGAATCGAGGAGCACGCGGACCGTCGAGCCGGGGTTCGGCCGAGGGCTCGCAAAGGTCACAAAGGCGCGGATCGTCCCGCCAACTGCGGAGTCGTCAACGCTTGCCATCAGGATCTGGCTCCATCGCTGGTACTGCGCGAACCTGCCTGCTTTTTCCGGGTCATAAATCACGACGCCGGGGCGAATGATCTCCTTGAACGTTCGGCCCGCCGGGATGTCGTCTCGGTTCATTCTCAGGGACTGTGTGGCATCGTCGTAGATGGCGGGCACGGTCAGCCCGGTCTCGTCGGTGGAGGTCCGGTTATGAAACACGACGACCGTGAGCTTCGCCACATCGCCGCCGACGGGCGGACGCTCTCCGAAGTTGTCGGCGAGCGCCAACGAGTAGAGGCTCGACATTCGGCCCTGGAATGCCCGCACTCCGCTGATCTGAGTGTTGATCGGAGGATCGTCGGCGCCGCTCCCCGGCGAGAGCACCACATCATCCCGGTCTTGTGCATAGAGCCGCGTGGCCTGCCACGGCGCTGCGATTCCCGTCGGAGGTGCCGCCGACGAATAGATTCCGGTGGTCTTGAGCATCGCGCCGACAGCATTCGGAAAGTTTGCGTTGGGCCAGGATGAAAGTGGCGCGGCTCCCCTGTCCGCTTCTATCCGCTGGATGGCGGGATCGAAGACCCAGACCGCGCCGTTGCTGGCGGACGTCCCTGAGATGACCACGGAGTCGGCCCGGGTGAGCCCGAAGGTGACCGCGTCGGCCAGTCCGTTGGCGGCGGCGGTGGCTGCCCGATCGAGCACGACGGCGCGGGCGGCCTGCGACTGTCCGGCAGGCACGAGCGAGACGACACTCGT
>CAMBFA010000194.1 GCA_945865325.1 Candidatus Kuenenia stuttgartensis | reverse complement strand
TATTCGCCTTGCCCTGTCGCGCGGGCCCGGGTATGGACGGGGCCCGAGTTCCGGCCCCCCGCCTGCGAGGTGCCCGCCATGCGTTCCCCCAAGTCCCGAAGGGCTGCCCTCCTGCTTGTCGTGGGCCTGTGCCTGACGTTCCCCGCCTGCCGGTGGTGCGACCGCTGCCTCGCGCCGCGGGAGATTATCGTCGATCGGCCGATCGCGGCGCCGGAGCTGGTCGAGCTGACGCAAGCAGCGCCGATCGAACGAGGGAAGCCGCGGAAGGTGCTCGATGCCGCCGGCTGGGTGTTCGGAATCCCGTCGAAGATCATCCTCTGGGATCGGCGCGTCGAGAACCACCGTGTCTCTGCCACCACCGAAGGAACGATCGCCGGATATCTCGCCGACAACGAGCTCGACCACGTCAAGGTGCGGATCAACCAGTATGCTCCGCTCAGAGACTGGCAACGGCTGCGGAGGAACCAGACCGTCGGCTGGCCGCTCCGCTACACGATCGGCACCCTCTCGGTCGCGGCCGAGGCGGTCTTCCCCGGCAGGCTCCTCGGCGGCGATCACTACAATCCCTGGACCGCCACGATCCATCTCTACAGCGATGTCCCGGCGATCGCGCTCCACGAAGGGGGCCACGCGAAGGACTTCGCCCGCCGCGAGTGGCCCGGCCTCTACGCCGTCGCCTTCGGCTTGCCGATCAGCGAGCTCTACCCCGAGGCGATCGCCACCGGTGACGCCCTCGCCTATGCAGAACGCATGGACGACGAATCCCTCGTCGCCGAGGGGCACCGCATCCTCTATCCCGCTTACGGGACCTATGTCGGAGGCGCCGCGGGGCAAGTCGCGGGGATGACGATCGGACTGCCACTCTACGCCGGTGCCGTCGTCGCCGGGCATGCGGCCGGAAGAATGCCGAGCGGAGAGGACGGCGAGACGCCTGAGGACCCCGCCGGTGAACCGTTCCCGATGGCGGAGGACGACGACCCGGAGGGGGATTTCGCCGCCGAGGAGCCATCTGCCCCGGCCCCGGCCCCGGCCACGAACGGGGACGGCGACGGGGACGGCGACGGCGACGGCGACGAAACGCTGCCGGCGTCGTTCAACGCGCCCCCCGAGTGACGGCCGCGACCCCGTCGAGCGGGCCGTGGGAGCCGGGGCAATCGTGGGCTTTGCGGTCTCCACCGGAGAAACCTATCCTGGGAGACGTGATTGGGGGGCGGACGACCGATCCCGACACGCGCCCCCACCCCGCTTTTGCACGTGGACGATGCCCAGCGACCGCCACATCCGAGAACGGGCCCATGAGCCGGAGGCCTGCTCCCGGCGGCGCTACCTGCGACGGTCTGGGGCCCTGCTCGGCGCCGGCCTCTCGCTCCCGGAGTTCCTCCGGCTGCGGGCCGAGGCCGCGGCGCTGCCGACGGCGCCCGCGAAGGCGACGTCGCTGATCATTGTCTATCTGTGGGGGGGCTTGAGTCACATCGACTCGCTCGATCCCAAGCCCGACGCGCCGCCGGAGGTTCGGGGGGAGTTTCGGCCGATCTCCACGGCCACCCCCGGCATCGCCTTCAGTGAGCATCTCCCGCTCCTCGCCCGTCACACCGAGAAGCTTGCCGTCATCCGCTCGATCCACCACGACGACGCGGCCCACGGCCGGGGGATGTATTGGAATCTGACCGGCCACAAGCCGCCGCGAGTCGGCAATATCCCGCCGCTGACGGGAGACTGGCCGTCGATCGCGGCGATGGTCTCGACCTTGCGGCCGCCGCCCGAGGGGGTGCCCCCGGCCGTCCGCATCCCCTATCCGCTGGTCGACAACGGCACGCTCCAGGCAGGCGAGTATGGCGGCTGGCTGGGGGTGAAGGTCGAGCCGATCATCATGCGGCCTTCCGGTGGCGAGCCGTTTGCCGGCGTTTCCCGCTCACTCGGCGCGGAGACGTTCGAGATCGGCAAGGTCGATACCCCGCGCGTGTCACGCCGTGAGGAGCTCCGCTCGCGACTCGACCATGCGCCTGGCAGGGCGGCCGACTTCGCGTCGCACGATCACTTCCGGGACTTGGCCCGCGATATCCTCCTTGGCTCCGCGGTGCGCGAGGCCCATGACATCGACCGCGAGAGTCCGCGCGTGCTCGAGTCGTATGGCAACCACATCGGTGGCCGCAGCCTGCTCTTGGCGCGCCGGCTCACCGAGGCGGGAGTGCCGGTGGTGCAGGTGTGCTGCGCGGCGGGGGACCTCAACGGCGCCTCCGGTGACATGTGGGACACCCACGGCGACAACTTCAACCGGCTCAAGTCGCGGCTCCTCCCCGTCTTCGACCGGAGTGTGTCGGCGCTCCTGGAGGATCTCGCCGACCGTGGCACGCTCGACACCACGCTCGTCGCCGTCCTCACCGATTTCGGCCGCACGCCGCGCGTCAACGGCGCGGCCGGCCGCGATCATTACCCGGGCGTCTACTCGGTGGCCCTGGCCGGTGGCGGCATCCGTGGTGGGCAGGTGTACGGATCGAGCGACGGCCTCGGGGCCTTTCCGCGCGACCGCCCCTGCACCCCACCCGACATCCACGCCACGCTCTTCCACGCCCTCGGCCTCTCCCCGCGGGCGGAGCTCCGCGATCCGCTCGGTCGCGTGTTTCCCGCGACCGACGGCGAGGTGCTCGATCTCTTCTGAGCCGCCACTTTCCCACGCCGGATCCGATCATGACGTCGCCGCGCCTGCAACTCATCGCCGCATTCCTTCTCCCCGCGCTCGTTGTC
Source organism: Candidatus Kuenenia stuttgartensis (assembly GCA_945865325.1). GTDB lineage: Bacteria > Planctomycetota > Planctomycetia > Pirellulales > UBA1268 > QWOP01. Next base: position 4,792 of record CAMBFA010000194.1, on the reverse strand, counting down.
TGGGCGGGCATCGGCGCTGCAGCCGACGACTCTCCGCAGCACCGGGCCGAGCTCGTTTTCCCGCTCGACGCCCGCCACAACCATGCGCCGGGGATCGTCGAGATCCCCGACGGCCAGCTCCTCGTCTCTTGGTATCGCGGCGCCGGGGAGCGGAAGGCCGACGACGTCGTCGTCCTCGGTGCCCGGCTGGCGAAGGGGGCAAAGACGTGGAGCGAGCCATTCACGCTCGCCGACAACGCCGGCTTTCCCGACTGCAACACGTGCCTGTTCCTCGATGCCACGCAGCAGCTTTGGCTCTTCTGGCCGATCATCCTCGACAACGAGTGGGGCTCAGCGCTGACCAATTACCGCACCTCGCACGACTATGGAGGCGCCGGCGCCCCGACCTGGGACTGGCAGGGGACGATCTGGCTCAAGCCCGACGACTTCCAACACCGGGCCAGGGAATTGGCGAAGGCCAGGCTTGAGTCAATGCCCGCCGCAGACCGGCCGCGCGGCGAGGCGTTCTTCGCGGAGATCGAAGGGGCCCTGGGCAATAAACTGGCCCAGCGCCTCGGGTGGCAGCCGCGCTGCAAGCCAACGCAGCTGCACAGCGGGCGGATTGTGCTCCCCCTCTACAGCGACACCTACTCCTTCTCGCTGATGGCCCTCTCCGACGATGGCGGCCGCACCTGGCGCGCGAGCCAGCCCCTCATCGGCTTCGGCAACATCCAGCCGGCCGTCCTCGAGCGGCGCGACGGTTCGCTTGTCGCCTACATGCGCGAGAATGGCCCCCTTGAGCGGATCCGTACCTGCGAATCGGCCGACGGCGGCGCGACCTGGGGGGAGGTGGGAACGCTCGAGCTTGCCAACCCGGGATCGGGGCTCGACGCCGTGCGCCTCGCCAACGGCCACTGGGTGATGGTCCACAACGACTCTGTCGAGGGGCGGGCGAGCCTCGCGGTGAGCCTTTCGGAGGACGAGGGGGCGACCTGGCCCCATCTCCGGCATCTCGAGCGCCACGCCGAGGGACAGTATCACTATCCGGCGGTGATCGAGGGGGCCGACGGGACGATCCACGCCGTGTACAGTTATTTCGTCCCCGGGGGGAAATCGATGAAGCACGCCGCCTTCAATGAGGCGTGGATCCGTGCCGGGGACGCGCCCTGACCGTCATTCCGGCACGAGCCCTTCCGAGTTGAGTCGACCATCCATGACCATTCCCGCCGTCGGCAAGCCGTGGGTCGTTCCCCCTGTCCAGCAGTTGTTGATCCGTGACCTGCTCACGCGGGCCCGCACCTGGGCGCCGCGGCAGACGATCACCTACCGCGATCTGCGCGAGCACGACTACGCCGAGTTCTTCGCCCGCATCGACCGGGCCGCGGCGATGCTCGTGCGCTTGGGGGTGAAGCCAGGGGACCGGGTCGGGGTGATGGACTGGGACAGCCATCGGTACCTCGAGCTGTTCTTCGCGGTGCCGATGCTCGGGGCGGTGCTCCACACCGTCAATGTCCGCCTCACGCCGGAACAGATGGGCTGGACGATCCGCCATGCCGGCGACTCGGTGATCCTCTTCCATCCCGATTTCCTCCCCGTCGCCGAAGGGCTCGCCGCGAGCCTCCCCGACGTGCGGGCTTGGGCGTCGCTCTCGGACGAAGGAGTGCCGCCGGAGACGACGCTCCCCCTTGCCGGCGATTACGAGGCGCTTCTGGAGGCGCGGGCAGCCGACGTGGCCGGCGGCTCCGACTGGCCCGACCTCGACGAGAACACCGTCGCCACGCTCTTCTACACCACCGGCACCACCGGCGATCCGAAGGGGGTGTACTTCACTCACCGGCAGATTGTCCTCCACACGCTCGCCGCTGGCGCCACCTTCGCCGCCCATCAGCAGCCCGTCGGCATCCACTCCGAGGATGCCTATCTCCCGCTGACGCCGATGTTCCATGTCCATGCCTGGGGAATCCCCTATCTGGCAACGATGCTCGGGTTGAAGCAGGTTTACCCCGGCAAGTACGAGCCGCAGCGGCTGGCGGAATTGATCCAGCGGCACTCGATCACGTTTTCCCACTGCGTGCCGACACTCCTCCAGATGCTCCTCCATCACCCCGCGGCCACCGGCATCGACTACAGCGGCCTCAAGCTCGTGATCGGCGGGGCCCCGCTCCCCAAGGGGCTCGCCGCCGAAGCCCAGGCCCGCGGCATCCGCATCATGGGGGGCTACGGGATGTCGGAGACCTGTCCGATCGTGGCGGCGCCCCACTGGAAGCCCGAGCATGCCGACGCCGATGGCGAGACGCAGCTCGACGTCCTCTGCCGCACCGGCTTCCCCTTTCCCTTGGTCGAGGCGCGGATCTGGGGGCACGACGCGCTCCTCCCGGCAGATACGCCGCAGGTGGGGGAGCTCGTCCTCCGCTGTCCGTGGCTCACCCAGGGCTATTACCGCGACGAGGCCCGCAGCCGCGAGCTGTGGCGCGGTGGCTGGCTCCACACCGGCGACATCGCCTACCTCGACCGCGACGGCTATATCCGGATCACCGACCGGCTCAAGGATGTCATCAAGATCGGCGGCGAGTGGATCTCATCACAGGAGCTCGAGAGTGCCTTGAGCCGCCACGAGGGGGTCAAGGAGGTGGCGGTGGTGGCCAAACGGGATCCCAAGTGGGACGAGCGCCCGTGGGCCGAGGTCGTTCTGCGGGAGGGCTTCGCCGGCAGCGTCACGCCGCGCGACCTAGGAAAGCACCTCCATCGCTTCATCGACGACGGCACGATTCACAAGCGTGCCGTGCTCACCGAGATCTGCCTTGTCGACGCTCTCCCGAGGACGAGCGTCGGCAAGATCGACAAAAAGGAGATCCGCCGCCGGATCGCCGAGGCCTGAAGTCCTTTCCCACCACGTTTTCCCCCCCGCCGCCCCCCGAGGATCTTCGCCCCATGCCCCGCCCGCTCGTCGTGATCACCGACTTCATCCATCCGCCGCTCGGCCACGAGGAGCGGATCCTCGGCGATCTCGCCGACGTCGTCGCCCTCAATGCCTTCTCCGAGGAGGCGCTCCAGGGGCGGATCGAGCAGGCTGACGCGATCATGATGTACCACTTCCTGTCGATCGGCCGGAAGACCATCGACCGGCTGGAGAAGTGCCGCTTGATCGTCCGCTGCGGGGTCGGCTTCGACAACGTCGACCGACAGGCGGCGCGGGAGCGGGGGATCGCGGTGGCCAACGTCCCCGACTACGGCACCGAAGAGGTGGCCGATTCGGCGATCGCGATGCTGATGACGATGATGCGCGGCGTTTCCTTCATGAATACCCGCCTTCAGCACCGCCAGGGGCCGTGGATCTACGAGCAGGTGCGGCCGCTCCACCGGCTGCGCGGATTGCGGTTGGGGATCATCGGCCTGGGGCGGATCGCCATGGCGACGGCGCTGCGGGCCAAGGCGCTCGGCTTCGAGGTGTTGTTTCACGATCCGTATGCGGCCGACGGGCTCGACAAGGCGCTTGGGCTTACCCGCTGCGAGTCGCTTGAGGAGATGCTGCCGCGCGTCCAGGCGGTGAGCGTCCACTGCCCGCGGACAACCGAAACCCAGGGCCTCATCAATGCCCGGACGCTGGCGCTGTTGCCGAAGGGGGCGTTCCTCGTGAACACGTCACGCGGCGGCTGCGTCGATGCCCGGGCCGTGCTCGAAGCCATCGAATCGGAGCAGCTGCGCGGGGCGGCGCTGGATGTTCTCGAGGTGGAGCCGCCACCGGACGACGACCCGCTCATCGCCGCCTGGCGGACCCCCGGCACGCTCGCCCACGACCGGGTGATCATCAATCCCCATGCCGCCTTCTACTCGGAGGAGGGGCTGGATGACATGCGGATCAAGGGGAGCACCAACATCCGCCAAGTGCTCGAAGGGAAGCCGCCGCGGAACGTCGTCAACTGACGTCGCCCCCGGGGCCGGCGACGAGGAGCGAGTTCGGGCCGACCATCCCCGCCCGGCGGTAGCCGAGCGGGGGGCCACGGAGGCGGTTGCCCTTCCGGCCTGCGTCGGCGCCGTCGTGGTCGGGGCGCTCCGCGACGCTGGCTACGAGCCGGAGGTGATCGCCTCCCCGCTGCCACGGGAGGAGTTCCTCGGCCGGGTCGCCGCCGCCGAGGTCGTTCTCTTTCTGCCGCTCGAGAAGGGGGGGTGTTTCCTGCCGGCACTCGAGGCCTTCGCCCTGGGGAGTCTCGTCGTCTGTCCCGATTGCGTTGGCAACCGGCAGTTCTGCCGCGACGGCGACACCTGCCTCCGTCCGGACCACGCTCCCGCGAGCCTCGTTGCCGCGGTCGGGCACGACCCTCGCCTGCACGCTCCTCAATCGCCTCCCCGACACGGTAGCGCTCCATGAGCCAATGTCGCCAAGGATGCTCGTGGGTCTTTCGTTGCCCGAGGGGGTGAACGACCGAGTCGCGGGGTTCCTCGCCGCCCAGCGCTGCTCGTTGCTCGAGCGCGGTGAGGCGAGCAGTCGGGGGATCGATGGGAAAATCCCCGACAATTCCTACGCGGCCACCCCCGGGCCAAACGGCCTGCGAGCTTCGGTGGTCCGGGAGGGGATCGTCCATATTCGACAAGCCTCTCGCTCGCTCGTTCCGGCTCGTGATCAAGCATCCCGGTTGCTTCACGGCCCTGCTGGGAGCGCTGACGCAACGATTCCCCTGCCATGCCATGGTCCGCAATCCGCTCGCGATCCTCCTCTCCTGGCAGACCACCGAAGCCAACTCGAACAACGGACGCCAGCCGGCGGCAGAGATCTTTGACGACGACCTGCGGCACCGGCTCGATGCCGAGCCCG
>CAMBFA010000193.1 GCA_945865325.1 Candidatus Kuenenia stuttgartensis | reverse complement strand
AGCTCCCCCCGAGGGCCATCTTCCCGAGGAGCTGGAAGCCCCAGCGCTCGACCCACCACTTCTCGATCAGCCCGAGCTCACCGCCGTGGAATTGCGTCCGCGCGCTGAACAGATCGGTAGCGAGGATCGACGTCGACGGAAAGCCGCCGACGGCCCCGGTCGAGACGGTCGACTGATCGATGACCGAAAGATTGTCGTTGAGCTGGAGGAAGCGGTAGCCGCCGACGAGCCAGCGGCGGTGGAGGAGATCGCAGGAGAGGGAGCGGCGGTAGAGGAGGTCGAAGCCCTGCCACGACGTGTCTTGCGTCGCCGTGATCGCGCGAGAGAGGAGGGCAGGGTCGGCCGGGAGTGTGTTCGGCGGCGGGAGAAGCACTGCGGCCTGCTGGCCGGTCGTGGCGTCGACGTAGGGCCGGCCCAGGAGCACCGCTCCACCCTGATTGGTGAAGGTGCCGGTCGACGTGGCGTCGGCGAGCTGGAAGTACTGGGCGTCGATTCCGTCGTGCTGGGTCGGATCGAGCCAGTAGCCGACGGTGATCCGTCCGCCGGGCCGGAAGGTGCCGGGGGCCCAGTCGTTGCCGGAGAGGATTGTCGTGCCGGGCTGGCCGATAACGCCCGCCTGGGCGGCCGAGGTGCCGGCGGGGCTCGACGTCACAAGCGCCGGCAGCGAGTTCCCCGCGGTCGACCAGAGGAGCAGCTCCGGCGCCAGCCACAGCCGCCCCATGTAGCTCATGCGGAACATGCGCGTGTGGTCGCGTGAGCACCAGCAGCGGCGCCCCGACTTGTGGTAGGCGTATTCGCCGGGGCCCATCCAGGCAGGATCGAGGAGATTGCGGTCGCAGGGGGAAGCGGGGAACGGCTCCTGGAACCAGGCGAGGAGCCCGTCGGGATCCTCGGCATGCTCGGGCACCCGGTTCGGGTCGAGCCCGCCGGGCACCTGCTGGAGGTCGTCGACGCGGCGCGGGAAGGCCGGGAGGACCGAAGGGCCGTCGCCGATCGACTCCGGATACCCCATGGGATTGCGCGCCTCCGGTTGGCGCACTGCCGCGGCCCCCTCGTCGGTGAGGCGCTCGCCGGCGGTGGGGGGGGAGTCTCCCGAGGCCGACGGTGCTGGAGTCGGTGTGGCGGCGGGGCGTGGGGAGGACGGTTTGGGAGCGTTCTTGGGGGCTCGCTGCGCAGCGGCCTCCGCGGGCGTCGCCTGGGCCTTCAAGGCCTCCGTGGCTGCCGGAGCTTCGCCATCGGGCTCTTGCCCGGTCGCGGCCGGCGGGGCCTGGGGCTGGGCCGCCAGGGTGGGGCACGCGAGGAGCGCCATCAGAGCCCAGGTGGCGAGGCGCCCGACGGCGGGGGTGTTTCGCGGACCGTTGGCTTGGCTCATACCGCCTCGGATTCCACCCACGATCACCGGGCAGATCGTGGGATGACGTGACGATGTCAGGCCAGGGGGGCACGATGCTCCCTGGGAAACGGTATCGGTCGGGGTGCCTGTGCCGAATGAGCGAACTTTCCTCTTCCGCCGACAAAGTCGCCCCAGAATCACCAGCCTGGAGAACCGCTCAAGTCGGAAGGCCGGCGGGGCCGATCTCCCCGATGCTCCGGGGAGTGGTTCAGCCGCCCCCCGGATGCCGTTGTCGGCCGCGAACCAGGGGGGCCTGGATCCACCGGTCATGGCGAACAGCCCAGCAAACTCCCCGGTTCTCCGCTTCGCCCTCGCGCTGGCGATCCTCGCCGTCGGGGCCGCAGGTTGCACGCGCGGCCGCTATTACACGCAGGCCGATCGGGAGGTGAGCACCCTCCTGGCGGAGAAGTCGTGCGACCCGCGCTGGGCCGTGCCGGTCAACTACAACGTCCGCCAAGACGAGCGGAGCCGGTTCTACGACGTCTACAACCAGCTCTTCCCGCCGATGCCCCCCGATGACCCGACGTCGCACCGTTACATGCACTGCGTCGACGGGAAGAAGGGCTGGCAGCAGTGGCACAACAACGGTGATCGGACGACGCTCGACAACCCCGAGTGGCGGGCGCGGATCGCCGAGGTGGTGGAGATCACCGACGGCGGGGCGATCAAGCTCACCCTCGAGTCGGCGATCCGCCTGGCCTATCTGAACTCGCTCGATTGGCAGGATCAGCTCGAGACGCTCTACCTCTCGGCCCTCGACGTGAGCACGGAGCGCTTCCGGTTCGATGTCCAGATCTTCGGTGGCAACGGCACCGCCTACGCCAACCGAGGATCGCTCAATGCCGCCGGGGCCTCGACGACGTGGGCAACGGCCACAAACCTCCGGGCCCGGAGATACTTCGCCAGTGCCGGAACGATGGTCGTCGGTGTCGTCAATTCAGTCATGTGGCAGTTTGCCGGGCCGGACAAATACACGAACGTCTCGCTCGTCAACTTCAACTTTGTCCAGCCGCTCCTCCAGCGTGCCGGCCGGTCGATCGCGCTCGAGCCGTTGACGATCGTCGAGCGGGCGCTCCTCGGGAACCTGCGGACACTCCAGTTCTACCGGCAGGGCTTCTTCCTCCAGGTCGCCTTCGGGGCCGGCACGCCGCAGCAGCTCCAACGCCGCGGCGGCTTCTTCGGCGGCACCGGCTTCACCGGGTTCACCGGCACGGGCGTCGGTGGTTTCGGCAACATCGGCGGCGTGTTCTTCGGCGGCAACGGTGTCGGCCTCCAGGTCGGCGGCGGGGGCACCGGCGGCGCGGGGTTTGCCGGCGGTGGTGCCGGCAACGTCGGCGGCTTCTACGGCCTTCTCCAGGCCCGCCAGCAGATCCGCAACGCCGAGCAGAATCTCTTCGCCCAAGAACGGGCCCTGGCCCTCCTTGATGCCAACCTCGAAGCGGGCCTCGTCGGCCTCGACCAGGTCGACCAGCTCCGCCAGAGCGTCGAAACCAGCCGGGCGGGGCTCCTCCAGGCGAAGACGTCGCTCACCAACCAGATCGAGGCCTTCAAGGTCAACGTCCTCTGCCTTCCCTCCGACACGGCGGTGGCCCTCGACGAGTCGTTCATCAAGCCGTTCCAGTTCATCAGCCCCGAGCTCCAGAAGCTCCAAAACGATTTCGGCGACTTCCTCGCCACCTGGTCGTTCGGCGATGAGGAGAATCTGAAAGAGATCGACGACCCGCGCATCGAGGAGGCGCTCCGCGGGGCCGAGGAGATCCCGGCCCCTGCTGCCAAGGGTGTGGTAGCCGACGACGGCGATCCGGGCGACCGGGCGATCGGGCTGGACGATGAACCGGCGCAGGAATCGGTCGCGAAGGCAGACTTGAAAGAGGACGAGGACGGCGCCGGCAAGGCCGACGCCGAGACCGAGGCGGAGGAGAATCAGTTCGACGAGAAGCTCGTCGCCGAGAGCGTCGCCCGGCTCGGCGGGCTGCGGGAACGGGTCGAGGAGCAGTCGAAGGCGGTCAGTACCGACCTCGCCCTGGCGCGGAGCAACGCTGCCGGTCGGCTCGCGGGGATGCGGCCGAACGAGCGCGACACGTTTGTCCGTGAGATGAAGCTTCTGGAGGACGATCTCGCCAAGCTCGTCGACCGGGCCCGGCGGGCGGAGGCGGAGATGGAGCGGCTCCGCGACCGGATCACGCCGGAAAACCTGCGGGAGACCTCCGACACGTTCGTCAAGCTCGTCACCGACGTCTCCGGGGCGGTCGACGAGATGTCGCTCATCCAGGCCCGGGCCCGCATCGAGGCGGTGACGATGGAGATCGAGCCGCTCGATCCCGACGTCGCCTTCGAGATCGCCCGCGCCAACCGCCTCGATTGGATGAACAACCGGGCGGCGTTGGTCGACCAGTGGCGGCTCATCCAGTTCAACGCCATGTCGCTCCTTGCCGGGCTCGACGTCGTCGTCGACGGTGGCATGAATACCGTCGGCAACAACCCCGCCAAGTTCCGCACGCCGACCGGCTCGATGGCGGCCGGCGTCCAGTTCGATGCCCCGTTCACCCGGCTCACCGAGCGCAACAACTTCCGCCAGGCGATCCTCGATTACCAGCAGGTCCGTCGGCAGCAGATCCAGTACGAGGATCGGATCAAGCTATCGCTGCGGCAGTCGCTCCGGCAGCTCGATCTCGACAAGCGCAACCTCGAGACCCAGCGCCGCGCCCTGATCATCGCCATCCGCCGCGTCGACCAGACCCGGCTGTCGTTGAGCCAGCCGGCCCCGCCGCCGCCGGCCCCGGGCCCGACCGGGATCGTCGACGTTTCGGCCGGCCAGCTCGGCCCCACCGCGACGCTCAACCTGATCTTTGCCTTCAACGATCTGCGGAGCACCCAGGACGCCTTCACGAGCATCTGGATCAATTATTACGCCACCCGGGCCTCGCTCGCCCAGCAGCTCGGCGTCCTCCAGCTGACCGACGAGGGAATGTGGGTCGACGCGCCGTTTGCCTCTGCCGAGCGCGCCACGGAGGACGAGCTCCCGCTTCCGCCGGCCGTGCCGGAGGAGTGGCTCAAGCATCTCGAGGAGATGGACGCTCCGCCGGCCGTTCCCGCCAAGGCGATGGCCCGGGCCGCCAGTGCCCCCGGCTTGCCTGAGGCGCTGCCCGCTCCCCCGGCCCCGCGGCCCAACGTCGAGGCAGACCCGATGCCCGCGCCGGCCGACGGAGAGGCAGCCCCCCCGGAGAACCCTGCGCCGGCCCCGGCCACACCCCTCGCAGCGGTGAAGATTCCCGCAGCGGCCGGGGGCCGGGCGACTTCGGCGGCGGCCCGGATGGCCGATGGCTGGCGGGCTCGGAAGGCCGAGTTGGCGCCGAAGCGGATAGAATGAAGCGGTCGCGGGGCCCTCGCGCCCCGATGGAGTGGTTTGGCACGGTCTCGAGGAGGGTTGGCAGAACCATGAGCACAAGCATTCAGGATCGTGCGGCTGCGGCAGCGCCCTCCTCGACCGCCCCCTCGGGTGGCGCAGACTTAAGCGCCATCGCCGGAATCCTCGGCGATCCGATCGCCGACAACGTCGCCCAACTGGCCCCCCGCCGTGGCTGGCCGATCCCTTGGCGGACGCTGATCACGCTGGCCGTGCTCGGGGGCGGTGTCGCCGGCGCCCCCTGGGTGCTCGCCCACATCGGCCGGGGGAGTCATGCCAATCCCTTCGCCGCCCTCCCGGCTCACACCGTCGAGCATGGCGATCTGACGATCTCGGTCACCGAGGACGGCAGCATGGTGAGCGACGAGAACGTCGACGTCGTCTGTGGCGTCGCCGGCGGCGCTACGATCATCTGGCTGATCGACGACGGGTCGCGAGTCACCGAGGGAACGGAGCTTGTCCGCCTCGACAGCTCGAAGCTCTCGGAGGATGTCTCAGCGCAGAAGATTGCCTTCGAGAAGGCCCGTGCGGCCAACATCCAGGCGGAGAAGGATTTCGCCGCGGCGAAGATCGCCGTCGAGGAATACACCGAGGGGATCTACAAGAAGGAGCTGCGGAAGGCCGAGTCGGACGTGTCGGCGGCGAAGGAGCGGCTTCAGTCGACCCGCAACCAGCTTGAGCATGGCGAGCGGATGTTCCGCAAGGGCTACATCACCCCGCAGCAGCTCGACGCCCAGAAGGCGGCCGTGGAGCGGGCCGATCTCGACCTCGGCACCGCAGATATTTCGCTCGACGTCCTCGAGCGGTTCGCGAAGCCGAAGATGATCACGGAGCTGACGAGCAAGCGCGATGCGATGGAGGCGAAGCGCGACAGCGAACGGGCGTCGCTGGAGCTGGAGAAGGCGAAGCTCGATCGGCTCACCTCGCAGCTCTCCAAGTGCACGCTGAAAGCCCCCAAGGACGGCCTCGTGATCTATGCCAACGAGCGCAACCGCCAGGCCGAAACAGAGATCAAGAACGGCGCGAAGGTCAACGAGGGGACGACGATCATCCGCCTCCCCAATCTCTCGCGGATGCGTGCCGACGTCGAGGTTCACGAGGCGAAGGTCGACAAGATCCGCACCGGCATGGCGGCCCGCGTCAAGCTGCAGGGGCGCGAGTTCGACGGGACGGTAACTTCCGTTGCCAACCGGCCGCAGTCGAACTGGATGTCGACGGCGAAGAAGTATGTCGTTCAGGTGCGGATCGACGGCGAGCCGCAGGAGGTGCGGCCGGGCGTGACCGCCGAGGTCGAGATCATCGTCGCCGATTTCAAGGACGTGATCGCCGTCCCGGTCGCGGCGGTGATGGAGAAGCGCGGCGAGTACCTCTGCGCCGTGCGCAAGGGGGATTCGATCGAACGGCGGGTCGTCAAGCTTGGCCTCGGCAACGACAAGCTCGTCAGCATCACCGAGGGCCTCGAGGATGGCGACGCCCTGATCCTCAATCCCCGCAAGGCCCTCGGCGAGGATGCGGTCGAGGAGACCGGCCCCGGTGATGGCAAGCGGGGTCCCAAGGGGCCGGGTGGGCCCCCGGGGGCGGGAGGCCCAGGAACTGCCGCAGGTGGGCCCGGTGCGCCCCCGGCTGGTGCCGGCAAGGGGGAGCGGCCCGCGCCCGGTGGAGCGCCGAAGCAGCCGTAAGGAGCTGGAGGATTGGGGATGGAAGACGGAAGCCCTGCGGCCTGCCGAATGTGCGGGGGATGAGCTCCTCCGGGGAAGAAACCTTTGAAGTTCCTCCAGCAACTCCGCCTCGGCTTCCGCAGCCTCTTGCTGCATAAGCTCCGTTCGGCGCTGGCTGTCCTCGGGATCCTCATCGGGGTCACGGCCGTGATCTGGCTGGTGGCGATGGGGGAGGGCGTGAGCTACCAGGCCCAGCAGCAGATCAAGGATCTCGGGGCCACGAGCATCATCGTCCGCAGCATCAAGCCGGCGGAGGAGTCGAGCCGCAGCGACAGCAACGCCCGGATGGGGATCTCCTACGGCCTCCTCCGCGAGGACTTCGAGCGGATCATCACCAACGTGCCGACGATCGGCCGGGCCGTGCCGATGCGCGAGATCAGCCGCGAGGTCCGGCACCGCGAGCAGTTCATCGACGGCATGGTGATCGCCTGCACCCCCGAATACTTCGGGATGAACCGGCTCAAGATCGCCCGCGGCCGGGCGATCTCCGCGATCGATATGACGTCGTATGCCAACGTCGTCGTCCTCGCCCACGAGGCAGCCGTGAAGCTGTTTCCGATCGAGGATCCGCTCGGGCGGGCCGTGCAGATCGGTCAGGAGTTTTACGTCATCATCGGGGTCGCCGCGGAACGCTCGGCGGCGGCAGCGATCGGCGGGAGCCTCGACGCTCGTCAGTACGACCGTGACGTCTACATCCCCCTGACGACGTTCCGGGTGAGGATCGGCGACCGCGTCTTCACCTCGCGGGCCGGGTCGTTCCAATTGGAGACCGTTGAGCTGACGCAGATCACGGCCATCGTCGACGACATGAAGGAGGTCGACTCCACGGCCGACATCATCCGCGTTCTCCTCCAGCGCTACCACAAGGTGGTCGATTATGCCATCGTCGTGCCGAAGGAACTCCTCGAGCAGGCGGAGACGATGCGGGCGATGTTCAATGTTCTCCTCCTGCTGATCGCGGGGATCTCGCTCCTCGTCGGCGGCATCGGGATCATGAACATCATGCTCGCGACCGTCACCGAGCGCACCCGCGAGATCGGCATCCGCCGCGC
>CAMBFA010000192.1 GCA_945865325.1 Candidatus Kuenenia stuttgartensis | reverse complement strand
CCGAGTCGGGAAGCGATGGCTGGGCTCGGCTGTGCCATCTCCTCCTCTGCAGCAATGAGCTGATCCATGTCGACTGAGCAGCCGAGTGAATCGACGCGCCGCGATCTTCTCCGCCGCACCGGCGCCGGCTTCGGCGGCCTGGCGCTGGCGGCACTGCTCCAGGGGGAGCGGGCGCTCGCCACGGAGGCCGAGGCCAATCCGCTCGCGCCGCGCTCGCCCCATTTTCCCCCTCGGGCCAAGCGGGTGATCTTCCTTTTCATGCCAGGGGGGCCGTCGCAAGTTGACACCTTCGATCCGAAGCCGCGGCTGACGGCCGACGACGGCAAGCCCGCGCCGAAGGCCTATCTCGGCCAGCAGCGCACGCTCCTGGCTTCCCCCTGGAGGTTTGCCCGCCATGGTCAATCCGGGATCGACGTCAGCACGCTTTTTCCCCACACCGCCCGGCAGGCTGATCGCCTCTGTGTGATCCGTTCGATGGTCACCGACGACCCGAATCATCCGGGAGGCTGCCTGTTGATGAATACCGGCGAGCGGGTCTTCTCCCGGCCGAGTCTGGGAAGCTGGGTGACCTACGGCTTGGGGTCGGAGAATGAAAACCTCCCCGGCTTCATGGCGATCGGGCCGGGGCCGCTCATCGAGGGGGCGCGGCAGTACGGGGCGAGCTTCCTTCCGGCGGCCCATCAGGGGACGTTCGTGTCTGATCTCGAGGCGCCGATCCGCAATCTCGCCAACGCCCGCATCAGCCCGGCCCAGCAGCGGCGCGATCTCGATGCGCTGGCCCGCTTCAACGAGCTCCATCGGGCGAGCCGGAGCGACGACAGCCGGTTGGCGGCGCGGATCGCCGCCTTCGAGCTCGCCTACCGGATGCAATTCGAAGCCCCGGAAGCCTTCGAGCTCGCCGGCGAGACGCCCGCCACGCGGCGCCTCTACGGCCTCGATGAGCCAGCCACTGCTACGTTCGGCCGGCAGTGTCTCCTCGCCCGGCGGCTGGTCGAGCGCGGCGTCCGGTTCGTGCAGCTCTACCACACGACCGGTGGCTTCCAGCCCTGGGATCAGCACTCCGATCTCAAGGGGGGGCATGAGAAAAACGCACTGGCAACCGATCTTCCTGTGGCCGGGCTCTTGGCCGATCTCGCGGCCCGCGGGCTCCTCGAGGAGACGCTCGTGATCTGGGGAGGCGAGTTTGGCCGAACGCCCGCCCGGGAAGGAAATGCCGACGGCCGCGACCATCATCCCTACGGCTTCACGATGTGGCTCGCCGGCGGGGGGGTGAAGGGGGGATTGATCCACGGGGCGACCGATGACTTCGGCTGGGACGCGATCGAGGGGCGCGTTCATGTTCACGATCTCCACGCCACGATTCTTCACCTCGTCGGCCTCGACCACGAGCGGCTCACCTATCGCCATGCCGGCCGCGACTACCGGCTCACCGACGTCTCCGGCACGGTCGTGCGCGACATCCTCGCCTGAAGCGGGGTCGCGGCGCGGGCTCTCTCCGGGGCATACATGGCGTCAAGCTGCCGCACGTGACTGGCGCTTGGAGACGGTGCCGTTCGTACCCTTCAGCAGTGGGTTACGGCGTTGTCAGCTTGTTTGGAAAGCTCGTTTGCGACATCTGGATTCGGGCAGAAACAGGCGAAAGATCGACATTCACGGCGTCGTCTCCGAAAGCGGGATGGGGGGAGAGGCGAGTCCCAAGGAAGGTGGGCTTGACGTTTTTCCGAGGGGGTCGTGAGAATCCGCCCGCGACTACGTGCAAAGGGACTGAGCCGGCCCTGATGCCTTGTTCGTCGGCCCTGTGAGGGAGCGACAAAAGGATTGCCATCGCTCCTCGCTGGTTTCGGTTCTTTCCCGTTGTCTTCAAGCAGTCGCCTTCCGCCAGGCGGATCGGTGGGCGGCTGTTGAAGGGGCCGTTTTTTGGTTTCACCCACTTTTTATCGGAGCATCTGATGAGATCACACGTTCGAGGTTCTGTTGTGGCGATCGCCATGGCGTCGATTGGGTTGCTGGCGGCAAGCCCGGTCGCCACGGCGGAGATTCTTCGCCTGAGGGGCGACCTTGTGCACCAGGTAGCGTCGCCCACGCCGACCGGATCTGGTTCGGCGGCGATCGAAATTGACACGGTGGCCCGTACGCTCGTGTTTCAATCGACGTACCAGGGGCTCAACAACAACGTCAGCGCGTCGCACATCCATGCCCAGGCGACGGCAAGCCCGTACGTGTTTCCCAGTGGAGCCAACTGGACGGTCGCGTTGAACTTCAGTGGAAGCCCCAGCTCCACCGGTTCAGGTGCGGCTGCCGCCACGTTCGGCCCCACCACCTACACCCCGGCAAATCTTTCGACGGGCTTCGTGACCGCGCAAGGCGGCGATGCCAACACCGCCTTCGACAATTTCGTGACGTTCCTGAGCACCGGCCAGGCCTATTACAACCTCCACACGAGCCTCAACACCCCGAACACGGGTGCGGGCAATCCGGGTGGATCGCTGGGGAACTTCTTCACGGCCGTCCCCGAGATCGATCCCACTTCCTTCGGCAGCGTCTTGGCCCTGCTGACTGGCTCGCTGGGGCTCCTCGAGCGGCGCATGCGGCGGCTCCGGCTGACAACGACCGGCTGAACGACTTTGCTTTCAACGCTTTGTGGCAAAAGTCAGCCCTGACCTTTTGTCACTGCTTGGACTCTTCGACACCGGGCCGGGCATCGCAAGGTGCCCGGCCCGGCTCGTTGGCAGGCGGGCTCTGAAGGCGAACGATTGAAGAAGGGGTGCCCGCCGGGGCCTGAAGTCACTGCTGACGCGGCGCCCGACAGGCTTCAGACCTCGCTATCGAGCGTAAACAGATCGAGGAGCTCGTCGCGGGAAAGGTCCTTAAAGCCACCGGCGTCGGCCCCGATCACCCCCTCGGCAAGGCTCAGCTTCTCCGACTGGCGGGCGAGGATCTTCTCCTCGAGCGTGCCCCGGGAGACGAGCTTGTAGACGGTGACATTCCTGGTCTGGCCGATCCGGTAGGCCCGGTCCATCGCCTGGGCATCGTTGGCCGGATTCCAGTCATGATCATAGAAAATTACGGTGTCGGCGCCGACGAGATTGAGCCCGGTGCCGGCGGCCCGCGTCGAGAGGAGGAAGGCGTGGATCGAGGCGTCGGCATTGAAGGTGTCGGCGAGCTTGGCCCGGTCGAGGGCCGGCGTGCTCCCGTCAATCCGCAGCGACGTTACCCCCCATTGGCCGAACCAGTGGGCGATGAGATCGAGGACGCGCGTGCTCTGCGAGAAGACCAGCGCCCGATGCCCGCCGTCGACCACTTCCTCGATCAGCTCCTGGAGGAGATCGAGCTTGCCAGAATCAGCCGGGAGGGCACTGCGGGGAGAAGCGAGCCCCGACCCGATGAGCGGATGGTTGCAGATGTTCTGAAGCTTTGTCAGCGCCGCGAAGATGTGGGTCTGGGAGCGGGCCACGCCGTTGCGCTCCACCGCCTCACGCATTTGGCGAAATTCGACACTGTCGCGAACGGCGTTGTAGAGCGTCACCTGGAGCGGCGTGAGGGGCACCTGCCGCTCGACGATGATCTTCTCGGGGAGATCCCGGGCGACGGCGCTCTTCAGCCGCCGCAGCACGAACGGCCGGATGCGAGGGATGAGCTGGTCGTTGACGGCCGGCCAGTCAACCCGGCTGTTGACGGTATAGCGGCGCCGGAAGGTGGCCCGCGAGTCGAGAAACCCCGGCATGGCGAAGTCGAACAGCGACCACAGCTCCTCGAGCTTGTTTTGGATCGGCGTGCCGGTGAGGGCGAGCTTGTGCCGGCCGGGGATTGTTTTGATTGCCTTGGAACGCTTTGCGTCGGGATTCTTGATCGTATGCCCCTCGTCGACGATGACGTACAGCCAGGGGATGCGGTTGAGGGTGTCGTGATCGATCCGGGCGCAATCGAAGCTCGTGATCACAAACAGCCCGGGGCTGTCGGCCGGGGCGTCGGCGGCGGCCATCAACCGCTCTACCTGCCGGCCGCGCGCGGGCCCGTGGAAGAGGAGCGTCTCGCTGTGCTCGAGAAACTTCCCGATCTCGCTGCGCCAATTGAGCATCACCGAGGTGGGGCAGATGATGAGCACCGGGAGGCGCAAAGCGCCCGTCTCGCGGACCCGCTCCACGGCCGTGAGCGTCTGGAGCGTCTTCCCGAGGCCCATGTCATCGGCGAGGATGCCATTGAGGCCGAAGCGCTGGAGGAAGCAGAGCCAGTTGACGCCATGCCGCTGGTAGGGGCGCAGCTGCACGCCGGCGCGCAGATTCGCGGGAAGTGGCACCTCCTCGATCTGGTCGAAATCGGCCAGGCAGGCGAGGAAATGCCCAAACGCCTCCGTCGGCCGGATCCCGCCGAGCGCGGCGAAGGCCCCAAGCACCCGCTCCCTGTCAGCGGCAGGAAACTCAAATCCCTCCCCAACGAGCGTCAGGCCGAGGGACGCGGCGGTGCGTTCGATCGCGGCGACGCGCTCGGCGTCGATCGGGATCCAGGCGCCACGGCGGCGGATCCAGCGCTCACCGCCGGCGTGCGCGGCAAAAGCCTCGTTGTGGCCGACCTGGAAGCGCTCATGGCGGTAGATCGGCTCGACCCGGAGGAGCGACTGACCGTGGCGCTCGACGACGCCGACCCGGAAGTCGGTCGTCGCCGGCGCGCCGATGATCCGGTGCGTCTCGGCCACCCCCGGGCCGCGGACGATTCCGCCAACGGCAGCCGCTTGATTCCCAAGCAGCTCGAGAAACGCCGGGATCTCCGCGCCGTGGAGCGGCGGGAAGGCGCCGTCGAGAAGGAGGAGCCGATCGAGCGGGCTGGCGATGAGGGGGATGCGGACGAGGCGTTGCTGGTCGGCATGCCATCCCTCCCTGGCGCGGAGGAGGGCGAGGGCGACCGGTTTGGTGACCGTCGCGCCATCGGGGGCGACGAGCGTCGCGGAGACGACGAGAGCATCGTCGGGGCCGAGAGCCAAGCTCACCCGCGGATGGGCCGGGCCGACGACGAGCTTCTCTCCGCTGTCCCCGAGCATCAGCGGCACACCAGCCGTGGCGAGGGCCTCGAGCGTCGGCCCGGCTTCGGTCAGGGGCAAGGCGACCGGCGCGGCACCGATCCGCTCGAGCACCCCCCGCGCTTCCGTATCGAGGCGTACCCTGTGCCCGAGGATCGTCTGCAGCGGGGCGATCGGCCGACCACGCGGCGGGGCAAGCAGCGCCCCCGGAACGGAAAACCGGTCGAGGGAGAAGCGCGGCACCAGCGCCACCCGATCCCCGTCGAGCAGCGTCACCTCAACGGCCACCGCGAGCGGACGGGGCCGGAAATACCCGGCCAGGAAGGTGAACCAACTCGCGTGGGAAAGAGGGGCAGACAGGGAAGCAGGGCAGGGAGGGGAAGCACGAGTGGGCATCGCCAGCCTCATTCCAACGACAGCAGCTTGTCGAGGAGGAAATCGGTTCCATCGGCGTATCGCTTCGTCTCGCTCCAGCCGGGAACGAAGAGATGGCACTCGTGGCCGACGGCGTCTGACCTATCCTTGAGCTTTACGCCATGGAGCGGGTGGTGAATGCCATGGCCGCTATTGCGGGCGGGGAGGTCCATTTCGGCCGAACAGGCCATGAAGAGGGGGGGATCGTCGCCATCGACATGGTTGATCGGGGAAAACTCCTCATAGATCGCCCGGTGGCGGTCAGCCTCGGCCCGGACCTCGGCCATCGAGGACTCGCCGACGGCACCGAAGATCATCGGATGGTCGAGGACAGCCGGGCCGAGCCATGATTCGATGACGTCAGGATCGATCGAGGTCTGGCCGACGGAGACGGCAGCCGCCCGGACGCGCGTCGAAGCGCGAAGCACCGGATCGGCCGCCGTGGGATCGGCGAGGTCGTCGTGGAGCAGGAGCCACATCGAGGTGCAGGCGCCGGCGCTGGTGCCGGTGAGGCCGATCCGATCGGGATCAATGCCGAGCGTCTCTCCCTTCCAGCGGAGAAACTGGATCGCCCGAGCGGCGTCATGGACCGGAGCCGGCAGGGGATGCTGGGGGACGAGCCGGTAGTTGATGGCGGCGACGGAAATGCCCCGATCGAGAAACGGGGCCAGCGGCGGTCGCTTCAGTCGCTTGTCGCCGTTGATCCACCCGCCGCCGTGGATGATCACGATGAGCGGGCGCGGTCCGTCCCCTGCGGCGGCCCAGAAATCGAGCGTCTGCCGCTCGTCGGGCCCGTAGAGGAGGTCGGCGTGGGTGGGAACCGGCTCAACCTGCTCGGAGGCCAACTGAGCCTGCGCCGAGCCGCCGTGAGCGACACCGAGCAGACAGAGAACAGCGGCCCAAATGGCCGGGGCCCGAAGCAGCGGTGGATGATCGGGAGGCGTTGGCCTCAATCCGCGGGGCCGCTCGATGCAGGCGACACACCACGCGAGGGCACCACAGACCCACCGGACGTCGATCGCCATATCGGAATCTCCTTCAGCTGCGTTGAATCCAAGCGGCGCTGCGGCCCAGCCCGAGGCTCGGCTGAAGCATTCCTCTGCCTCCCCCTGCGGCAGTGAACCGTCATCAGCATCGTACGGGAATTCGGCAGAGGCGCGGCGGCTCGCTCAAGGCGATCACCGTGACGACTCACACCGCCAGATCTTCCCGCTCTTTCTGCGGGAGCATGGTAAAAAACGGCGACGTCACGCGCACCGATCCTCTGCCCTTTGTCCGGAGATAGCCATGTCTTCCCGAGCGATACCGCACCGCATCCTGCTTTCGTTGACGCTCGTCGCCGGCGCCGCCGCTGTCGCCGGGGCCACGCCGGCCGACGCGCCGACGAGGGCGCAGGTTGCGCCCGATGCAGCCCCCCCCAAGCCAGACCAGCCCGCTTCCCGCTCCCGGCGGACGATCGAGGGCTTTTCGATCCTCGTCGACGATTGCCTGTTGCCGGGAGGGGCTGATGAAGCCCTCGGCCGCGAGGCACTCGCCTTTCTCGCCGCCAAGCTGACTGAGATCCGCATTGTTCTTCCCCGTGAGAAGGTCGACGTCCTGCGCAAGGTGACAATCGTCCTCGACAAGGAATGCGGCACGCTCGGCTCGATGCAATACCACCCCAGCGCCGAATGGCTTGCCGACAACGGCTACCCCCGCAGCCTGGAGAAGTGCGTTCATCTTCCCCGGGCCCGGGACGTTGCCACGAGCCGCAACATCAACGAACAGCCGTGGGTCATCCTCCACGAGCTTGCCCACGCCTACCACGACCAAGTGCTCGGCTTCGACGACCCGCGCGTCCTTGCCGCCTGGGAAGATTTCAAGAAAAGTGGCAAGGGGGACGACGCCCTCCTCTTCGACGGCTCACGCGTCAAGCACTACGGCCTGACCGACCAGAAGGAGTTTTTCGCCGAGATGACCGAAGCCTACTTCGGCTCCAACGACTTCCATCCCTTCAACCGGGCGCAACTCAAGACCGAGTTCCCCGCGCTCTACGACCTCCTCGCCAAGATCTGGGGCCCGCTGCGCTGACCGGCGCGGATCGCTCCCCAGCGGGGCCTTCGCCCCAGTCACCTCCCCGGCGCCTCGGCCTCGCGAATCGCAGCGCCATCCTCGGGACTCGTGACGAGGATCGCGAAGCGCTTCGCCGCCTGGGCGTCGGCGGTGGAGAGGCTCGCGTAGTCGAAGCGGCCACGCAGATCGGTGAAGCCGTCTTTGAAGAACACGACGCTGCC
>CAMBFA010000191.1 GCA_945865325.1 Candidatus Kuenenia stuttgartensis | reverse complement strand
CGCTTGAGCGACTCGACCCGCCTGGCAAGCCGGGCCTCGGCCGGCTCCGGCGGGGGAGGGGGGGGAAGTTGCGTTAACCGGATCGCCTGCGTGGCGGTCGGGATCTCGATCCCGTGGCGGGCCAGCGCGAACCAGATCCGGTCGCGGGCCATGCCGTCGACCCGGTCGCGCTTGTCGAAGTCGTTGGTGAAAAGCCGCACCCAGTGCTCCACTCCGCGCTCGGTAAAATTGCTTGTTACGACCGACGGCGTGGGGTGTTCGAGAACGCCGAAGCTCCCCCGGATGGCGTCGAGGATGATCCGCTGCACGTGCTGGGGGGAGACATCGTAGGGGGTGACGACGAAAAGCGAGCGGCGCGACCACGACTCCGGCTTTGTGAAATTGCGGATTGAGGCCTGAGCGAGTTGACCGTTGGGGACGATCACGTAGGCCTCGTCGAGCGTGATCACCTTCGTGGCCCGCCAATTCACCTCGACAACCCGGCCGACATGGGCCGGCACGGCGTCGTACTGGATCCAATCGCCGACTTCGAACGGATGCTCGGCGTGGATGGCGAGGCCGGCGAAGACGTTGCCGAGCGTGTCCTTGAGGGCGAACCCGAGCACGGCGGTGACCAGCGCCGAGCCGGTGACGAGCTCGCCGGCATCGATCCCCGCGTCCCAGAGGACGACCAGCAGCGCCACGGCCAGCAGCAGGCAACGGAGGATGTCGACGAAGATCTTCGGCATCGGCCGGGTGACGCGCTCCCAGACACAGATCACGACCAGCAGCAGGGACGACTGGAGGAACGACGCGAGGAGAAGAAACCGGTGGACATGGTGGGCGACCCCGTCGTCGGCATCAGCGACCTTGGGGAACGGGAAGATGATGACCGCGATCAACGGGATCACCGACAGGCTGAGCAGCGAGATCGACAACCAGGAAAGCCAGCGCCGGCCACGGGGAGCCGTGAGGAGAAAAACGACCAGGGCCACCAGCGCCAGGACTCCCTCCCTGACGGCGATGCCGTCGGACCAGAAGATGAGTTGTTCAAGGGGGCCGGGCGGCGCGACAGCGGCAATCATCGGCGGTTCCGTCGGTTCCCCCCGCCATCGCCCGATGGGGATGAAAGAAGGGAAAAAAGGCGTGAGGGTGGAGCGTGAGACGCCAGCGAGGAAGGACCACCGGCCTCGCGGCGCTCCGTGGCAGGGGGGCGGCGACAATTGTGTGGCAGGAGCGGGGAACGGGCAATCCACGTCGATTTTCGGACGGGTTCCCGGGGACCGAGCCAGGCCACCGTGGCCCCTCAACCCCGGCGGGGGAAGCCGCGGTCGTCGCAGGGGGCTTTTCCCTGCCGCCCTCGCCCGGAGGGGAGCGCGGTGAGGCGGGATAGACTTTCCAAGCTGCGTCGGCTACCTTCTAGAGCTTCGTTCTAGGTATTTCCAGCTCATCGGGATTCGTATGGTCAAGCTCACGGTTCGCGAACGGGAGAGCATTCAGGAGGCGGTCCGCCGTTTCCGCAAGTTGGTCGAGCGCAGCGGCATCAAAAAAGAGATGCGGCGGCGCGAATTCTTCGAGAAGCCGAGCGAGACCCAACGTCGCGCCCGCCTCCGGGCAGAACGGCGGACGAAGCGCAATCGCCTCCTCGGCGTGTGACGATTCGGGCCCAAGGTCGGTCGTAACGCGGCCAATTCTCCGTGCCTTTTCCGTCATCTTCTGCCCGGCATGAGCTTTAGGCACTCCGCGTGGCCGCGCCCCAATCGAGCGCCACGTCGAGCCAGGGCGCCGCGTGGGTTGGCCATCCGCTGCTGATCCGGTCGATCCCCGAGGCGGCGATCTTCCCGACCGTGTCGGGGGTGACGCCGCCTGAAGCCTCCAGAATCACCTCCGGGCGGAGGCGGTTGCGGATTTCGACCCCGACCGCCAACCGCTCGGCCGGCATGTTGTCGAGGAGGACGATGTCGGCGCCTGCCTCGAGCACGGCCGGAAGGTGGTCAAGGGTGTCGAGCTCGATCTCTACGACCATCGCCTCGGCCCGCTGGGGGGGAAACGTCCTGGCCACGAATTCGCGGGCGCGGCGCACGGCCGCCGCCGGATCAGCCCCCGCCGCCTCGACCGCGGCGAGGTGGTTGTCTTTGATCAGAATCGCGTCGTAGAGCCCGATCCGGTGGGTCCAGCCGCCGCCGGCCCGGGCGGCGACCTTGTCGAGGAGCCGCCAGCCAGGGACGGTCTTGCGGGTGTCGTAGATCCGGCAGGGCGTCCCGGCGACCGCGTCGACGAGCCGACGCGTGGCGGTGGCCACGCCCGACATCCGGCCGAGGACATTCAGCACAGTCCGCTCGGCCGTGAGGATGCTGCGCGTCGGGCCCATGAGCCGGGCCACGACCGCCCCACGGTCGACGACGTCGCCGTCGACCGCGGCCGGACGCCACTCGAGGCGCGGATCGACTCCCGCTGCCACGATCCCCGCCCCCCGCAGCCCGGCCACAACCCCCTTCGCCCGGGCAACGACGTCGAGCTCGGCTCTGGCCCCGTCTGGAACCAGGGCGATGCTCGTCCAGTCGCACTCGTGCCCCAGATCCTCCCCCAGCCAGGTCGGCAGGAGCCGCGCCACCAGCCCCTCGAGCGCCTCGTCCCATTCAAGGCGGCGGTGGTCACGCCGCCCAGACCGGGGATTCCCAACGGGATCGCGACCTGCAGTCATGGCACCTCCGGCGCAACATCTCCACGGCCGGGACTCAAGCCCGGCCCGACGCAGCGTACCGCGACGACACCCGAGCAGGGAAGGCGGTACGATACCTCCATGGCCAAGGGCTCACCCGACACCGAGGGATTCATCGCGCACCAATTCCCCCGCCGCGCCCAGCCGGTGGTCGCCGTTGCCCTGGCCGGCTGCTTGGCGGGGATGGCGGCCTGGTACGTGGCTGCCGGCGGGCTCCAGGGCGGCTTGGTCGATCACGATGCCCACCCCGCTGTGCCGCTCCGATTCACTGTCGATCTCAATACGGCCGGAGCCGTCGAGCTCTCCCAGCTCCCCGGCGTCGGCCCAGCGCTCGCCCGGCGCCTCGTCGATCACCGCGATCTCCACGGCCCCTTCCGGACGCCGGAGTCGCTCCTCGACGTCCCCGGTGTCGGTGAGGCCACTCTCGCGCGCCTGCGTCCCCACCTTCGGCCGCTCTCCGGGGCGGCGCCCCTGCCGGAGCCCACTCGATGAACCCCCGCCCCGGCGTCTTTGAGCTCGTCAGCCCCTATGCCCCGGCTGGGGACCAACCGACGGCCATCGAGAGCCTCGTGCGCGGCGTCGTCGAGGAGCGGGCCGCGCAGGTCCTGATGGGCGTGACCGGCTCCGGCAAGACGTTCACGATGGCCAATTGTATCGCTCAAATCGGCCGGCCGACGCTCGTCCTCTCCCACAACAAAACCCTCGCGGCCCAGCTGTATGCCGAGTTCCGCGATTTCTTCCCCCACAACGCCGTCCACTACTTCGTCAGCTACTACGACTATTACCAGCCAGAGGCCTACATTCCGCAGCGCGACATCTACATCGAGAAGGATGCCGCGATCAACAAGGAGATCGACCGGCTGCGACTGGCCGCCACCAGCGCCCTCGTGAGCCGGCGCGACGTGATCGTCGTCGCGAGCGTGTCATGCATCTACGGCCTCGGCTCGCCCGACGATTACCGAGCCATGGTCATCCGCCTCGCCTCGGGAATGAAAGTGACGCGCGAGCAGTTGCTCCAGAAGCTGATCTCAATCCACTACGAGCGGAGCGACATGGCCCTCGAGCGCGGACGGTTCCGCGTCCGCGGCGACTCAATCGACATCTGGCCGCCGTACGAGGAGCTCGCGACGCGGATCGAGTTTTGGGGGGACACGATCGAGTCGATCGCCGTCACCCACCCCACCAGCGGCGAGGTGGCCGCCCGCAAGGACGAAACCTATTTCTACCCCGCCCGCCACTTCGTCATGCCGGAGGACCGGGTCAGGGCGGCGGTGGGGACGATCCGCGCCGAGCTTGAGGCCCGTCTGGAGGAGCTGAAGTCGCAGGGGAAGCTCCTCGAAGCGCAGCGCCTCTCCGCCCGCACCCGCTTCGACCTCGAGATGCTCCTCGAGGCGGGCTTCTGCCCGGGGATCGAGAACTACTCCCGCCCCCTCTCCGGCCGTGCCCCCGACAGCACGCCCGAGACGCTGTTCAACTATTTCCCCGAGGAATACCTGTTCTTTGTCGACGAGTCGCATGTCACCGTGCCCCAGGTCCGCGGGATGTACGCCGGCGACAAGAGCCGGAAAACGACGCTCGTCGACCACGGCTTCCGCCTCCCCAGCGCCATGGACAACCGGCCGCTGAAGTTCGACGAATGGGAGAAGAAGCTCCATCAGACGATCTATGTCTCGGCGACACCGGGGGTGTGGGAGCTGGAACGCACCGGCGGTGAGGTGGTCGAACAGGTGATTCGGCCGACGGGGCTCCTCGACCCGGTCATCGAGATCGTTCCGGCGCGGAACCAGGTCACCCACCTCGCCGGCGAGATCGCGAAGACGGTAGCAGCCGGCAACCGCGTCCTCGTCACGACGCTCACGAAGAAGCTCGCCGAGGACCTGACGGCCTATTTCCAGCAGCGCAACGTCCGCTGCCGCTGGCTCCACAGCGAGCTCGATGCCTTCGAGCGCGTCGACCTCCTCCGGGAGCTCCGCGAGGGGAAGTTCGACGTCCTCGTTGGCGTCAACCTCCTCCGCGAGGGGCTCGATCTCCCCGAGGTGTCGCTGGTGGCGATCATGGACGCCGACAAGGAGGGCTTTCTGCGGAGTGAGACCTCGCTCATGCAGACGATCGGCCGCTCGGCCCGCAACGTCGATGCCCGCGTCATCCTCTACGCCGACAAGATCACCGAATCGATGCAGCTGGCGATCGACGAGACAGCGCGCCGCCGCGAGCTCCAGCAGGCCTACAACACCGTCCACGGGATCACGCCGGAGACCGTCCGTAAGGAGATCCGCTCGGGGATCGAGGCGGAATCGTCGGCCCGAAACAGGGCGTTCGAGGCGGTGGGGCAGGGGGAGGAGGGGCGGCGGCAGTCGGCCGAGCTCCTCGAGCAGCTCGAGGCCGACATGATGCAGGCGGCCGCCGAGCTCGACTTCGAACGGGCGGCCGCGATCCGCGACCGCATCGGCGGCATGCGCGGCGAGGGGAGCGGCGGGGGCCAGCGCCGCGCCGGCGGGCGGGGCCGAAAAGGGGGGGGCGGCAGTTCCGCCGGGAGGATCCCCCGACCGAAACGCTGATCGGCGCAGCCGACTCCCCGAACAGCCGCCGGGCGGGCCGGTCGATTCAGCGCGGGCCGGGTCAGTCGGGCTGCCGGCTGCTGCGTCGCGATGCCGGTTCGGAGGGGCGCAGGGAGAGGGAACTGGCGCCGCTGGCATCGTCGGCCCCGCGGCCGACACACACCAGACACATGTCGTCGCTGCGGGCCTGGCCGGCGGTGTGTCGCTCGACGTCGGCGAGGATCCTGCGGCCGACCTCCGCGGGGCTCCCGCCGGGCTTTCCCACCTGGGCCTCGATCCGTTCCAGCCCGTAAAGCCGATCCTCGACATCCATCGCCTCACTGATGCCATCGGTGAAGAACACGAGCGTCGTCCCGGGCTCGATCGCGATCTCCGTGGCGCGGTATTCCCATTCGGCCGCCATCCCCAGCGGCAGCCCCCCCTGTTCGGGTCCGACGGCCGTCACCGCGCCGGCGGCATCGCGGACATAGGCAGGGAGGTGGCCGGCGTTGACGAGGGTCACCCGGTGGGTGCGAGGATCGAGGACCGCCGCGACGAAGGTGGCGAAGCGTTCGTCCCACCCGCTCCGGCAGACGCTGTCGTTGATCCGGGTCACGGCGCAGACGAGGTCCGGCTCCGCGGCGAGGCAATATTTCACATCCCCTGAGAGCACCGCCATGACCATCGCCGCGGGCACCCCCTTGCCCGACACATCGGCCATGACGACGGCGATCCGGCCATCGGGGAGGGGAACATAATTGAAGTAATCGCCACCGACATGCCGGGCCGGCTCGTAGAAGTCGAACACCTCGTAGCCCGGGATCTCGGGAGGCTTCGAGGGGAGGAGCGCCTTCTGGACGTCGCCGGCCAATTCGAGATCGCGGTTGAGCTTCGCCTGGAGGATCCGTTCGTCGTGCGCCAAGGCCTGCTCCACCGCCTGGGCAGCGGCCCCGGCGATGCCGGCGAGGACCTCGAGGTCACGGGCACGAAACTCCCCCCGCCCCCGTGCCGTCGCATCGAGCTGCACGACCCCGAGGACGGTGCCGTCGGCGCGGCAGATTGGGACGCACAACACCGACCGCATCGACCCCGACATGATGCTCTGGCTGGCGTCGAAGCGGGCATCGGATTGGAGATCGTTGGAGAGGATCGCGCGTCGGGTCTTGACGACGGTGTCGAGGACCGACACGCTCAACCGCGGTGGCCCCCCCTGGCTCTGCCTGCGGAGCTTCTTTCCCCGCAGGAGGAGCCGGCCTGAATCGGGGTCGACCAGGAGCACAAAGCCCCGGTCGGCCTGGGGGAAGATCTCGAACAGGCCCTCGAGGAGTCTCGGCACGACCTCCTCGAGCGACAGCGACGCACCGATCGCCCGGTTGATCCCGAACAGGGCCCGCAGCTGCTCGGCCGCATTCGCTTCGGGGAGCGCGTCGTCGGTGTTGCGCGGCAACTCCATCTGGGAGACGATCAGCGAGCTGCCGGCGTGGGAATCGAGGTAGTCGTCGTCGCGCGTCGAGGAATCCGGCTCCGGGTTCGGGGACGCGGCGACCCGGAAGCGGAGCCGGTGTTCACCGATCGTGATCTCGTCGCGATCGTTCAGCGGCCGCAGCCCGACCACCCGCCGGTCGTTGACGAGGGTGCCGTTACGGCTGCGGAGATCCTCGATCAGAACCCGGCCCCCCTCCCGGATGACCGCGGCATGATGTCGGCTGACCGACGAATCGGGAATGACGAGGTCGCAGGAGGGGTGGCGACCGACCACCGTCCGATCGGCCAGAAGCGGGATCCTCTCCCCGCTGCGGGGCCCGGCACCGAACTCGAGACGAAAGGCCGACACGTTTCACCTCACTGGGATCGGCTCGGATCCGCTGGGATCCGCTGTCGCCGCGACCCATGGCCCCGAACTGCCCGCCCTATCCTCCCAGAATGGCTCCCGAAGAGCCGAATTGCCAGCACACCGGTTCGCCGGTACGCTGGGGGCCTTCCGGGAGTGGCCGGCCGGTGGTTTCCCCCAGCTGGGAAACCCGCCGCCGTGGTCGCTTTCATCCCTGATCCCCCCGGATCGGGCCCTGGAAAGCCATTCTTGGGGAATGGTGTAACGGTAGCACGACTGGCTCTGAACCAGTTAGTCTAGGTTCAAATCCTAGTTCCCCAGTTTTCATCTCTCGTTTTTCTCTCACGCGCCGAGGGGCTTTCGGCACGGGTGCGGGCCTTTCGCGGGAGCGTTGCCGGCCTTTGGCGGAAGCACAGCCGCCCTTTGGCGAGAGCGTTGCCGGCCTTTGGATCGTTCCCCTCGCTGTGGGGAACTCGGTCCCAGCCTGGGTTCGTGGCCGTATCGCGTTTTTCTCTCACGCGCCGAGGGGCTTTCGGCACTCGGGTGCGGGCCTGCCGCGGGAGCGTGGCGGGGGGGTGCGGCCAGCGCGGATTTCCCGGAGAAGTGCCATTTTTTTGGTTTTTCGACACGCCGGGGGA
>CAMBFA010000190.1 GCA_945865325.1 Candidatus Kuenenia stuttgartensis | reverse complement strand
CGCGGTCTTCGCGGTGGAAGGACCGGTGCCGACGTCGGTCAAGGCCGCGACGCGAAAGACGTAGGACGTGCCATTCACAAGCCCGGTGATCACGGCAGCCGTCGCGGTCGAGGCCGCTCGGTTTGGCGTGGCCCACGTCCTTCCACCGTCGCTGCTCAACTGGAGGAAGTACGAAAGGATCGGGGCACCGCCGTCGGTCGCCGGTGCCTTCCAGGTGAGTTGCACCTCGCTGTTGCCGCGGATCGCCTTGAGGGCTGTCGGCACCCCGGCCAGCGTCGCCGGCACCACCGCTGCGGTGCTCCCGGTAAACGCCCCGACCCCGACGCCGTTCACGGCGGCGACGCGAAAGATGTAGGGCGTGCCATTGGCGAGGCCGGTGACCGTTGCCGCCGTCGCCGCCGTCGCCTTGTGGGGGAACGGCGTCCACGTTCGGCCCCCGTCGCGACTCGACTGCACAAGATAGTCGCTGATCGGCAGGCCGCCGGTGGAAGGAGGCGCCGACCACGACAAAGTGACCTGACCGCTGCGGCGTGCCGCCACCGGGACGGTCGCGACACCGGCCGTCGTAGCCGGCACGACGGCCAACGTCTTGCCGGTGAACGAAGCCGGCCCGACCGAGTTCACCGCCGCGATCCGGAAGACGTACGGCGTGCCGTTGACGAGGCCGCTGACGGTGGCGGTGGTGGCAGGCGATGCCGGGCGCTCGATCGGCTTCCAGGTTCGGCCGGCATCGCTGCTCAACTGGAGGGCGTAGTCGTTGATCGGGCTGCCACCAGTCAGCAACGGGGCCTTCCAGACGAGGGTCGCCGTGCCATTGCCACGCGTCGCCTTGAGGGCGGTCGGCAGGCCGGCCGGCAGCGCCGGGATCGCCGCGGGAGAAGCGGGGGTGAAGGCCCCCCGGCCGGCCGCGTTCACCGCCGCGATCCGGAAGGCGTACACCGTGCCATTGGCGAGGCCGCTGATCGTGGCGGCCGGCGCCGCGGAGGCTCCGTCGGCAACCGTCTTCCACCGGGCCCCGCCGTCGGTGCTCGATTCGATAACATAATCGGTGATCGGCAGGCCGCCGGCGTCGGCGGGCACAAGCCAAGCCAGCCTCACCTGGCCGTTCCCCGGGGTGGCCGCGAGGCTCGTGGCGGCGGCGGGGACGCCGATCGGCACGACCACCGGCGTAGGCTCCGACCAGGGGCCGATGCCGTCGGCGTCGCCGGCCGCGACGCGGAAGCGATACGCCCGGCCGTTGACCAGCCCCGCCACAACCAGACTCGTGTCGGCGGGGGCTGCGGCGGGGAGCCCCTGCCAGGTGACGCCGTCATCGAGCGACTGCTCGAAAAAATAGCCGGTCGTCGGCAGCGCTAGCGGGGCGGCAGGCCCCTTCCAGGTGACGGTCGCGAGGCGGTCGCCAGCGACGGCCGAGACGGCGGAGGGGGCCGCCCTGGCGGTCACGGTGAAGGTCGCCGTCGCCGTCAGCCCGCGGTCGTCGGTGGCGGTGATCGTGACCGGCTCCCGACCGAGCGGCGTCTGGGGAGCGAGCGACCACGTCCACGCTCCCCCGGCGAGACGGGTGACGGTGCCGATCGAGGCCGAGAGGCTGACGGTCGTGCCGGGATCGGTCGATCCCCAGCCACCGCTGGCCGTAATCGCCCCACCGACGTTCCCGGAGACCGAGGGAAGGCTGGCCGACACCGTCGGCGGCGTGGGGGCGGGCAGGTCGTTGTCGGTGATGAAGACGATTTCGGGGAGAACATAGGCCTCGGAGTAGCCGGGATCGGTCGTGCTGATCTGATGGTTGATGTACGTCCGGTGCGGTCCCTCGATCACGCTGTCGTCGACGGCCGTCACCCGCACCCCCTGCGGCTGATTCCAATTCACAGGGGTGAAGACGAGCAGCGCGGAGCCATCGGCGGCACTGGCGGCGCGCACTTGCCCATCGGCTGGCTGCGGCGTGACCGTCACATCACCGGTGGGCTGACGCATGAGAACGAGGGCGTACGTATCGGCTCCCCCTCCCTCGGCGACGTCGGTCTCGCCGTCGGTGGGAAGGATCATGATGGCGGGAAAGTCGTTGTCGACGATGTTCACGAGCACCGACGGAAAGCCGACGCCGTCATAGGCCGGATCGGCACTCCGAACCACGTGCCGGACCGACGAGCGATGGAGGCTCTGCTCGGTGGAGTCGTCGACGGCATGGACGACGACCGATTGGGGGATGTGCCAGGTGTCGGGGGTGAACCGGAGCGTCGTGGCCTCCGGGGCGGAGGCCGGATGGGCGGAGAGCTGACCCGGGCGGACCACAAGATCGACCAACACGTCTGCGGTGGGGCGCTGCCGCAGCGCGATGGAATAGGTGTCATCATCACCAGACTCGCTCACCGTGGTCGTTCCGCCGGGCTCGACGATCAGCCCTCCAGCCCCGGTCGGATTCTGGACGGCGACGATGTCGGGATTGAGATCGAAATAGATCTTTCCGGAACCGGTCTCGTCCCAGCCGCGGAAATCGAGCTGCGATTGGAGGATGGCGCCTGCGCCCCCCGAGCTGAAGACGGCGTCGATCCAGCCGCTGGTCATGTTGTCGAAGCCGAAGACACCGTCGATCCCCGGCGCAATGTCAGCCACGAGCCACTGGAGCTCGCTCCATGTCAGATCGATTCCCTGGTCGGTGGGAACATGGACCGCGTCGATCATGAACACCGGCGCTTCGCGCGAGCCCCCCACGCCGCCGACCGACTCGGCCCGCGTGTACCCGGTGTCGGCGGCATCGAGCAGGCCATCGCCGTTGGAATCGAGCCCCAAGCCCAGCGCCGTCGCCACCGAGATGATCGTCACTTGAGCGCCAGTGTCGAACATGAAGTTGCCCCCCACCGTCTTTCCGCCGTGGTGAACCTCGACGGAGAAGAAGGGGATGTCGGCCCAGACAGGCGGATGATCCCCCTCGATCACCTGCCCCTCGGGCGAGAAGGAGACGCGGTTGTCGACCGTGATCGAGTAGCGCGGGCCGGTCGGTGCGGGGAGCTCGGCCGCGAACTCGGTGGCCATGAGGAAGTTGCCGTCGCCGAAGGTGAGCCAGGGGGTGAAATCGAGGGTCGTGACCCGCCCGGTCATCGCCGGCATGCCGACGATCCCAAACGGCCCGAACATGCTGACATCGCGGGTGGCGTCGGAGATGATCCGGGCGTCGACGAGCGTCTGCCGAGCGCCACTGGTGCCGGCGAAGTCGAGCTGGTACGGAATCGAGATGTCGAACGCCTGCGATCCACCGATACCGAGCTCTTCAAACAGCCCCTCCACCTGGTACAGGGGAGGCGACTCATCCATGTCGTCGATGGCGGTCTTGAAGGCGAGGATCGTGTTGGCACCCGTGTCGAGGAGCCAACTGTTGAACATGTCGGGGCCGATCGAGCGCCCGGTGGCATCGCCGAACTCGACGGTCACGCGCGGTTGGTCGAGCGCGACGTTGTCACTGGCCCCGAGGTCGATAAATGGCCGCGGCCCCGCTCCGTCGAGGGCATAGCGTCGCTCGAGCACTTCGATCTGGAAGCCGGCACGGCGCCTGCCGGATCGCTGCTCCGTCCATCGTCCCCTTCGGCCAGCCATGACAGCCCTCCGCAGATGTCGGCGACGACCAAGCGGCTCGCAGGCCTTGGCAGGCGGCCCCGCTACCCCGCGCTTCGATCGTCGAATCACTCCCCACGCCACGCCCACCATCCTATCCGCAAGGGGGGAGGACCGGCAGCGCCATCTTCTGCCGGAAAGACACGGGTATCAACCGGCCCCCGCAACGGCTCCCCGGCGGTGCCACACGTCCCGGAGGGGGCCACGGGGCTGCCCGATGACGGGCGGGGGGCGGTCAGTCGTCGTCATCCCCGTCAGAGCCGACGGCCCATTCCGGATAGGGGCTCCCGCTCCCCTTGCGGGCATGCCAGAGGATCCTGTTGAGAACATCCTCCGGAGCCCGGTCGACCTCTTCGAAGTTCATTTTGGCGCTGGCCACCGCCCCCTCCCGCAGGAGCGGGTCGAGGATCGACTGCGGCGGGGCATTCATCCGGTCGAGGGGGATGGCGACCTCGAGGCAGTCGTAGGCCGCTGCGTCGGCGGTGTCGGTGAAGCAGTCGAACATCGGTGTGGCCGAGGCGTCGAACTGGTTCATCGGGCGCATCCCGAGGATCTGGTGAATCGTCCGCAGCACACTCGTGGTGTTGTATTGCGTGCCGACGACGGCTCCGCGCCGGGCGTAGGGGCTGGCCACATAGCAGGTCGTGCGGTAGCCGCTGACATGGTCCCAGCCGGCCTGGGGATCGTCCTCGATGGCGAAGATCGCCATCTTCGGCCAGAACCGGCTGTGCGACAGCGCCTCAACGATCCGGCCGAAGGCGAGGTCGTTGTCGGCCATGCAGGCCTCGGGTGTGGGGCAGTTGGCCGCGGTGCCGCTGGTGTGGTCGTTCGGCAGGCAGATGATGACGAGATTCGGGTATTCCCCACGGGCCTCGTACTCGGCCAACTCCCGGATGAAAAAATCGGCACGGAACTGGTCGGGGACACTCATCTCCCACCCGACTGCCCCGGGGGGGGAGAACGGTCGGATCGATTCGATTGCCGGCTCCGACGCGAAGACCACATCACCCTGGTCGATCCCATCCCGCCAGGCCCGGAAGCAGGCGGTGAAGTCGGGCTGACCGGCCCGTTTCGGATCCTTCCACCGGACGCGTGGCTTCATGAACTCGCCGTAGTTGCGGATCGTCTTTCCGTGCTCGAGGGCCCGATCCCAGATGAAGCCGGCGGGGGACCAGGCCAGCGCGTCGGACTCGCCATCCCCCATGCCATCGGGATAGCTCCGCGGGAATCCGGCGAAGCTCCGCTCGAGGTAGTCGCTGGCCACCGCCGAGGTGCTCCAGTTGTGGCCGTCGGCAGAGAGGATGCCGCAGCAGTAGGCGTTGTCGAGGAGGACAAACCGGCTGGCGATGGCGTGGTGATTGGGGGTCACATCAGCGCCGAACACGCACAGCTCCAAACGGCCGTTCCCCTCCGGCAGGTCGCCGAGGACCTGGTCGTAGGTGCGGTTCTCCTTGATGATGTAGACGACGTGCTCGATCAGGCTCGGCTCCCCGATCCGCTCGGGCACCGCCCGGGAGGGCGTATCAGCGCGGGGGGGGAGAAAGGCCTCGGCGATCGCCGCCGAGCGCATGTTCACCGCCGCGATCTCCGACCAGTCGGCGAGCGTTGTGTCGTCGGGCAGTGGCACCAGCGACAGGCTTCCGTGGTAGTGGTGGGAGTTGAACCCCTCGCTCCCGCGATGCTTCTTCGGCGTCTCGGGGAGCCCCTTCATGTTGGCCACGACGAGTTGGCCACGACCGGCGTCGAAGGCGACCCCGGAGGGATACCACCCCACCGGGATCAGGCCAGCGAGCCGCGTCTCCCCCTTGTCGTCTGGATCCCAGTCGATCACCGCGACGGCGTTCTGCGCCCCGTTGCAGACATAGAGCCGCGCGCCGTCGGCGGCGAAGACCAGCGCCCCGGGTTGGGCCCCGAACAGGTCCGCCGGAGTCGATTTCGTCCACACCGTCCCCGCGAGCGTGCCGGTCGCCACGTCGAGGATCGAGACGGTGTCGGCTCCGGCGCTGGCGCAGACGACATGGCGGCTGTCGGGGCTGACGGCCAACGCCGCCGCATGCTGACCGACGACGACCTCGGTGCCAGCCCCGGAGGCGAGATCGACGATGCTCACACTCCCCTCGCTGGCAACATGCCGGACGGGATCAACCCGAACCGTCGTTCCCTTACCCGCGGGGCCGACCAGATCGTCAGGGCCGGGACGCCGTCCCCCCCAGTTGCTGACGAAGGCCTTGCCACCGGCGAGGACGACATCGAACGGCGCTACGCCGACATCGAAGGACCGCAGCACCTCCCCGGAGCCGGCATCGATCTCGTGGAGCCGGTTGGAGAGATTGCCACAGACATAGAGGCGGGAGTTGTCGGCGCTGATGGCCAGGCCGGCCGGGATCTCCTCTTTTCGCTGCGGCGCGTTGGCCGGCGGGAGTGGGATTGCGTGGGACGGGGCGACGATGCCGTCGGCCACGGCAAACACCTTCACCGATCCGTGGACATTGCTCATGTAGAGCCGCCGGCCATCGGGAGCGAAGCGGAGGCCGGTGAAGCTCTCGATCGCCTTCGTGTCGGGCTTGAGGTTGCGGTCGGTCTCGGAAGGCTGGGTGATCTCCTCGGCAGCCGGCTGGACGCGCTGCCGAACGTCGCCCGTGGCCGGATCGACGACGACGATCTCGTTGGTCTTCCCCGCCGTGACGGCCAGTTGCCCGTCGGGTGAGAGGGCGATGGCCTGGGGGCGGAGGCCGGGGAGCTCGACTTGCCGGCCCATCGGCGTGAGCACCTGATTGACCGGCGTGATCGTCCGGCCGTCGGTCGCGCGCCCGACCGGCTCGTCCGGCCCGTCGGCAGCAGCGACGGGGAAGAGCAGGAACGCGGCAAGAAGGAGGGCCCGTGGTTGGATTGTTTTCATGAAGGAAAGAATACCGTGCACGGTCGTCGAGCGGTTTCCGTTCAACGGCTAGACTGGATCCCTTATGGAATCGTCCTCCGACCCCTTCGACCGGCTCCAGGGCCTCCTCCATCGCCCGGTGTCGTCGCGCCCGGATTGGCTCAAAGCCTGGCGAAATGAGGCCCAGTATCTCCTTCTGCTCGCCCGCCGAGCCAGCGACGATGACGACGACGAACTGCTCCGGGAGCTCGAGGATCAGGCCGGCGAAATGGCCGCCATGGTCGAGGCGAAACTCGCCGCTGACGGGCTCTGATCCCCCGGGAGCAAGGCCGCCGCAAGCACAAGAAGGATGCAACGATGACGCTCCGGACCTTAAGCGCCTTCTGTCTGGCCGGACTGCTTGCCGCGACCATCGCCCCTGCCCAGACGGAAGAGCGGGGTGCTCCCTTCCCGGCGACCATGGCCACGCCAACCTGGCTCGGCACGCACCAGCGCCTCTGCTTCGGCGTCGACGGAGCGACCCTCGCAGAGGTGATCGATGCCGGATCGAACGTGATCTGCGGTGGCACCAACGCGGCGGGAATCGGCTTCGCCGGCGGCCCCTTCATCCTCGGCCGGGAGGGGGAGGTCGTCGACATCATGACGGGCTTGCCGATCCCCGCCCAGACCCTCGCCGAACTGCGGTCGCGGGTCGATGCGGCGCACGCGCGAGGCGTGAAGGTACTGGGGGAGGTGATCCGCTTCAACATGACCCCCTGGATCCAGGCGGATCATCCCGAGTGGCAGGAGATCAACTCACCCGGCGGCAAGCCGATCACCGTCGCGGAACTCAAAGATCTCCATGTCCTTGGGTGCTGGAACTCGCCGTACGGCGACTGGTTCATCAAGTCGCAAGTCGAGCTTGTCAAACAGCTCGACTGGGATGGCTACAACATGGATGGCTTCGGCTGCTGGGCGCAATGTTTCTGCCCGTCGTGCACCGCCGCCTATGCCGAGGACTGCGGCCACGCGATCCCCGCCGTGCGGGATGTCAACTCGACGGAATACCGGCACTATCTCAAATGGCGACTCACTCGCTACACCCGCTTCGTGGCGCGGTGGACTGCGGCCCTCAAGGCCGTGAAGCCCGACTTCGTAACGGCCCCCTGGACAACCGGGCCGGGGCGGTGGTGGCACTGGATGGGGGCGCCGGCCGCCGAAGGCACCGACGCGATGCACCGCGT
>CAMBFA010000189.1 GCA_945865325.1 Candidatus Kuenenia stuttgartensis | reverse complement strand
TCCGCTATCGAAACACCGTCGGCACCGATGTCGCGATCGAAGCGCTGAAGGACGCGTGGCGCCGAAAGGCCGCAAGCGTGGACGAGCTCGTCGCGGCCGCGACGATCGATCGCGTCGCCACAGTGATGCGTCCCTACCTGGAGTCGCTGGCGTGACTGACGGCACGCCTCCGCGCGACCCCATCACCGTGCATCGCGGCCTGCTCGCCGTCGCACGCGATCGCAAGGCCGACTTCAACGCGATCCTGGTGCAGTACGCAATTGAGCGGCTGCTCGATCGGCTCTCGAGGTCCACCGAGGACCGCCGATTTGTCCTCAAGGGCGCCATGCTCTTCCGGGTGTGGACGGGCGAACTGCATCGGCCGACCAGGGATGTCGACTTCCTCGGCCATGGCGAGGCATCGCCGACCGCCGTCGCCGATGCGATTCGGCGCATCGTCTCGGTCGAAGGCGACGACGGACTTCGATTCGATCCCGACAGCATCGCTGCGGAGGAGATCCGCGAGGAGCAGGACTATGGCGGCGTCCGTGTCACCGTTGTCGGGTATCTCGCGCATGTCCCGATCACGGTCCGCATCGACGTGGGCTTCGGGGACGCGATCACGCCGAACGCCTCCAAGCGGCTGTTCCCCACTCTGCTCGGGCATCCCGCTGCGAAGATCCTTACCTATCCGCCTGAAACGGTCGTCGCCGAGAAAATCGAGGCGATGTGCAAGCTCGGAATCATCAACAGCCGCATGAAGGACTACGGTGACGTGATCGCGATCAGCCGCCGCTTCGAGATCGAGGGCGAGACGCTCGCCCAGGCCTTCCGTGCCACCTTCGAGCGGAGGGGCACGCCGTTGCCGGCAGGTGTTCCCACGGGGCTCTCCCGCGGGTTTGGGGAGGACGACGGGAAGCGGGGGCAGTGGCGCGCCTTCCTCGGACGGATGAGAATCGTTGACATGCCCGAGTCGCTCTCCACGGCGATCACGATCGTCAGCCAGTTCGCTTTGCCGGCGCTGCATGCCGCGGCGGAATCTGGGCCATCACCCGGACTTTGGGTCCCGGCGTCGGGCTGGCGTTCGAAGCGCTGACCTCGGGCGGCGGGGCATCTCGTCGGTGATCCCCCCCGGGCCGACAAGCCTGACATCCGCTCCCGGTTCGGGAACCGTTGAAAAACAGATAAAACTTTCCTCCTTTCGAGCCGTTCAACGACAATTCAACGCTGGTCGCTCCTGCCGCCTCCGCTTTGGTGACGTCGTCATGCCAACTCGCTTCCCGCTTTCACTCCGCCGCCACGCGGGCAAGCGATTGAATGGAGCCGCCGCGCTCGCCCTGCTCCTCGTCCCATACCTGCTCCTTCCCCTCCTCCTCACGGCGGCCAGCCGAGCCGAGGATCTCCCCGCCGGCGTCGAGCCGATCGGCGGGCGGTGGTCCATCCGCACCCACGACGCGGCCGGCAGCAAGCTCGACAAGCCGCTCTATCTCCATCGCGACTTCGTCGGCGACGAGGTGCAACTGGTCGACCTCTTCGGCTACCACCGGCGCGATTCCAATGGTGACGGCGTCGACGAGGTAGGGATCTCGCACGAGCCGGGCAACGACGTCCATCCGGCCGGGTTTCTCGTCATCCAGAGCCAGGGATATCCCAATCATCCCACCGCGATCTTCCCCAACAGCGGCAATCCAAACTCGATTGCGGTGCAGGATTTCACCTTCCGTTTGCCGCTGGAGCCGAGGCTGGCCGAATCGACCACGCGCCTGCCGATGGGGCCGGTCGGCACGGCGCTCAACGGCGTCGTGTTTTTCAATCCCTTCGAGCAGGGAGGGATGAATGCGGTCGAGGGCTATTCGGAGGTTTGGCTCGACGCCTGCTGCGGCCACCCCCAACAGACCGGCGTCTACCACTACCACAAGTATCCGGTCTGCGTGAAAAGCCCCTTCAAGGACGACGGCAAGCAGCATTCGCCGATCATCGGCTTCGCCTGGGATGGG
Organism: Candidatus Kuenenia stuttgartensis; assembly: GCA_945865325.1. Lineage (GTDB taxonomy): Bacteria > Planctomycetota > Planctomycetia > Pirellulales > UBA1268 > QWOP01. The sequence goes on along the minus strand of CAMBFA010000189.1, from coordinate 5,773 downwards.
TTTCCGATTCACGGCCCCTACGAAGCCGATGGCATCCTGGCCCGCGACAGCGACACGCTCGCCCCGCTGGGCCTGGCGCTCGACGCCTGTAACGGCCATACCGATCCCAACCGCGGCTACCACTACCACGCCACGCCGGGGCAATTTCCCTACATCCTCGGCGGCTACCGGGGCGTCGTCGAGCCGAGCAACAACCGCGGACTGCGGCGGGCCGGAAGCGGCCCGATCGAGAACAACGCCGAGGGAGAGACAGTCGCCGATCCGGCCATCGTCGCTGTCCTGCCGGGATCGATTGCCCCCGGCGGGCAGAGAACCGTGACGATCGAGCTCGATCCGCGCGAGGGGATCTCGCCGCGCGGGGCCGGGCGGCAGTCCGGGCCGATGCCCGAGGGGATGCCGTCATGGGTCCAGATCGGCCCCTACGAGGCCAGCGCGATCCGCCGCGAAGGGAATCTCGTCACGATCACACTCGACATCCCCGCCGATGCCACCCTCGGCGTCCTCCTCGACTGCCATCTCGAGTTTGAGGGGGCGGCCCGCGGCGGTCGCAACCGGGTCTACAAACGCAACGACGTTCTCCGTGTGGTGGAATGACGGCTCCGCGGGCCATTCAAGAAGGTGCCATGATGAAGATCCGGGAGATGAAGATCGGTGATCAGATTGCGGCAGGCCTCGCCGCGGCCTGTCTGTTGATGGTCGCGGCCGCAGCGACCGCCGAGGATTGGCCGCAGTTCCGCGGGCCGGGGGGGCGGGCAGCCGGCACTTCGGCGCCTGTCGAGTGGGGCAACTCCAAAAACCTTCTCTGGAAGACGGCGCTGCCGGGGGGAGGATCGTCGAGCCCGATCGTTCATGGCGATACGATCTTCGTTACCTGTTGGTCGGAAGGGGGCGGGGGACAAGGGCCGATCAGGCACTTGGTGAAGATCGATCGCAAGGACGGGACGGTGGCCTGGCAGCGCGACATCGCTGCGCCCGGCCCCGATGATCCCTACGCGGGCTACCTCACCGAGCATGGCTACGCGAGCAACACGCCGGTCACCGATGGGGAGATGGTGTGGGCGTTTCTCGGCAAGGCTGGTGTCGTTGCCTTCGACATGGAGGGACAGGAGATCTGGCGGACGGGCGTCGGCAGCGAGTCGAGCAACCGCCGCTGGGGCTCGGGAGCCAGCCTGATCCTTCATGGCGAGCATCTGATCTGCAACGCGTCAGAAGAGAGCCAGTCGATCCGGGCGCTCGACAAACGCACCGGGAAGGAAGTCTGGAAGGCCGAGGCCGCGGCCCTCGAGCTCGCCTACGGCACTCCGGGCGTTGTCGCGCTCCCCGACGGCTCCGAGGAGATCGTCGTCGCTGTCCCCGGAGAGGTGTGGGGTTTGGATCCCGGCACGGGAAAACTCCGCTGGCACACCGAGATGGGGCTGACCGGGAACGTCAGCCCAAGCGTGATCGTCGATGGCGAGACGGTCTACGTCTTCGGTGGCTATCGTTCTTCCGGATCGCTTGCCGTCCGAGCCGGCGGCCGGGGGGATGTTTCGAAGACGCATGTCCTCTGGACGAGCCGCACGAGCTCCTACGTGGCCACGCCAGTGCTCCACGACGGGCACCTTTTCTGGATCGATGACAAGGGGCTGGCCTTCTGCTCCGACGCGAAGACCGGCGCGGAAATCTATAAAGAACGGGTTCGCGAAATCACCTCGGGGGGGAGGCCGGTCTACGCCTCACCGGTGGTCGCCGACGGGAAGGTCTATGTCGTGACCCGTTACGACGGGACGATCGTCCTCCCGGCCGCGCCGCGCTACGAGGTGCTGGCGCACAACGTCTTCGAGGGGGACAACAGCGATGCCAGCGGCACGCCGGCCCTCGTCGACGGCCGGATCTATCTGCGGTCGGGGAAGTTCTTGTATGCGATCGGATCGACGGAATGATCGGTGGCCGCTCGACGGCGGCCTGATCGGGTCGGTGGCCAAACCAGAAAGCAGGGTGAATGCGATGAAACTCGGAATACGATCCTGGGGCGGAATCGCCGCGGCGGTTGCGGTGATCGGCCTCGGCGCGCTGGCCATGGCCCAGCCGCCGCGTGGTCCGGGGGGCGGTCCACCGCCTCCCGAGTTCGGCGGAGGCCCCCCCGGCCCGCCGCCTTTTGACCCCCTCCGCGAGGCCCTCGATCGCGATCACGATCACCGGCTCGATGCCGAAGAAATCAAGAACGCCGCCACCGCCCTCCTCGCCCTCGACGGCAACGGCGACGGCGTCATCGACGAAGAGGAGTTTCGCCCGCCGCATCCCCCTGGGGAGCATGGGCCGCCGGGCGAAGGGCCTCCGGGAGGGTTTGGACCCCCCAGAGGGGAAGGCAGAGGCGAAGGCCCCCCCCGCGGCGGCCCGCCGGGCGAGCGTGGGCCGGGGGGCGAGCGTGGGCCGGGGGGCCCGGGTCGAGGGGAGCGTGGCCCGGGTGGACCGGGTGGACCGCCGGAGGGTGGGCCTGGCGGTGGCCGGGGAGCGGGGATGGGGCCGCCCAGCCCGGAGCGATTTGTGGAGCGCGCCTTGTCGTTCGACACCGACCGCGACGGCAAGCTCGATCGCAACGAATTGACGAAGTTTGCCGAGGAAATGGGGCGACAGCGTGGTGGGCCAGGTGGTCCTGAAGGTGGCGGGCCCGGATCTGGCGGTCCGCCCGGCGGCGGTCCCCCGGGCGGCCCTGAAGGGCGCGGCGGCCGTCGCGGTCCTGGTGGTGGCGGTGCCGGTGGTGGCGGTGCCGGTGGCCCGCCGGGTGGGCCAGGCGGTGACGGTGCCCCGCGGCCCGAGCGTCCGCGCCGGCCCGAGTGAATCCTGAAGGCTGTTCTCCGCGGCGCGGCCGTCGCGCCGCGGAGGGCCAGCCTGGCTGTGACCCTTCCTCGTCGGGGCCATCCTTCGGTCGAGGTTGGCCGAGATCGAAGCGGGTTTTGAGGCGTCGGCCGTCCCGGCTCCTCCTCCGCGGCGCGGCCGGGGAGAGGCCGTGGAGAGGGCGGGCCGCCGATCCGGCGGCGGCGGATGAATCCTGCGGCAGTCCTGCTCTAATCGGCCCCATGGATCATCAAGCCCCTCACGCACCGCTTCCCCCCCGCCCCGCCGAGGCCCATGCCCTCGCCATCGCCCGCGACCTCCCCGGTGAGCGGATCCTCTGCACGACCCGCGGACGGGCCCAGGCCGGGCGGACCCTGGCCGCCGAACGCCCCACGGCGGACGTCACCGTCTGGTTCCTCGACCTCTTCCAGCACGATCTGGCCCGCGACGACATCACCACAGGGGAGCCGTCCGCTACGCCAGCGGTGGGCCTTGCCAGGCTCGTCTGTGCTGCCGACATGCCGGCTGGTCCCTACGATCTGGTCGTCCTCCCCACCGCTTCCGGCGGCGAGGCGGAATTGACCCGCGATCTCCTCCAGCAGGCCCTTGTCCAGCTCCGCAGCGGTGGCTGGCTCGTTGTCTCCACCGATAACCCCCGCGACCGCTGGCTCCATGAGCAGCTCACCGCCACCGGGGAGACTGTCCGCGTCCGGCCGGGCGCGGAGACGGTCACGTATCTTGTCCAGAAGACGCGCGAGCCGGCGAAGATCCGCGACTTCTCCTGCGAGGTCGTGTTCCGCGACCGCGGCCGACTCCTGAAGGGCCTGACCCGCCCCGGGGTCTTCTCCCATCGCCGTATCGATCCCGGTGCCCGCCATCTCCTCAATGCCGTCGATGTCGCCCCCGACACGCGCGTGCTCGACATCGGCTGCGGGCCGGGGAGCGTCGGGCTGGGAATGGCGGCCCGAGATCCGACCGTCCAGGTCCACGCCTTCGACAGCGCCGCGCGGGCCGTCGAATGTGCCCGCTTCGGAGCGATCACCAACGGCCTCCCGAATCTCGAGGTGGCGCTGGAGGCGCACGGCAATGTCCCCGATCCGGGCACGTACGATCTCGCCCTCGCCAATCCCCCCTACTACGCCGACTTCCGGATCGCGGCGCTGTTTGTCGAGGCGGCCCGACGGGCGCTGACGCCGGGGGGAACCCTTTTGGTGGTGACGAAGCAGCCGTCGTGGTACCTCGAGCAGCTTCCCGCCGAATGGGACTCGGTCGCCCGCGAGGAGGTGAAGCACTACCACGTCATCGAGGCGGTGCGCCGCGAGGGGGCCGCCGAGATTACCTGGGGCCATGGCGCCGGTCACCGAGCATGGGAGCCGGAGGATGATGAACAGTCGACGTGAGCTGCTCCGGCAGGGGATGGTGATCGGTTCGATGCTGGGCGCGTGCCGATCGATGACGTCGGTCTGGGCCGTAACCGACGGAGTGCCGAGCTTGCCGCCAGTGGTCATCGATTCCCACACCCACTTCTACGATCCGTCGCGACCTCAAGGGGTGCCCTGGCCCGCACCCGAAGACAGGATCCTCCACCGCACGGTCCTCCCGGCGGACTGGGAGCAGGTCGTGGAGCCACTGGGTGTCACCGGGACAGTCGTCGTCGAGGCGAGCCCTTGGGTCGAGGACACCCAATGGCTCCTCGATCTTGCCGAACGTCACGCGCCGCTCGCCGCCCGGCAGGGGATCGTCGCCGTCATCGGCAATCTCCCCCTCGGCACGCCCGGGTGCGCGGCGCTCATCGACCGCTTTGCCGCCGATCGGCGATTTCGCGGGATCCGTGTCAACGGCGACGCGCTCCTGGTCGGTCTCGATGACCGCGCTTACCGGGCCGACCTCGGCCGCCTGGCGGATCACGGGTTGGCCATCGACGTCAATCATGGCGACGTGTTCACCGCCGTCGACAGGCTCGCGCCGCAATTTCGTCCTCTGCGGATCGTCATCGATCATCTCGGCGGGCCGGTCGTGGCGCCGCCAGGACCGACGGAAACGTGGACGGCCGGGGTGGAGTGCGTGGCCGGGCACGCCAATGTCTGGATGAAGGTGTCGGCGATCCTCGAATCGGCGGTGCACGCCTCACCGACGGGGGGCCGGGGAGAGGTGCCTGCTGCCGAGGCTGTTGTTCCCTGGCTCGACACCGCCTTCGCCCGGTTCGGTGATGGCCGGCTCCTGTTCGGCAGCAATTGGCCGGTTTCCGATCTGGCTGGCTCGTATGCCGACATCCTCGGGCTCGTCCGCGGGTATGTCGCCGCCCGTGGAGCAGATGCCGGCAAGGCGTTTTGGGCCGGTGCCGCGGCCGACGCCTACCGCTGGCCAGAGGAGAAGTGAGGCGCCGCCATTCCCTTCGGCCACGGAACGACACCGCCCCGGCGGCCACTCACTTCTGGTTGATGTGCACCACCTTCGCCGGCGGGAAGCCGTTGAAGTGGGTGCTCGACGCGGCGGAGTACGCGCCGATTTTCTCGCTGTAGAGATAGTCGCCGATCTCGAGATCGGGGAGTTGCTCGGCGAGGCTGATCGTGTCGAGCGCGTCGCAGGTCGGCCCGAACACGGCGCAGAGCTTCGCAGTCCCCTTCTTGAAGCTCTGCATGTGGTAGGTGCAGTGGTCGAAGATCACGCCGGAATAGGTGTGATAGACGCCGTCGTCGACGTAGTAGCAGGTTTTGTCGTTGCGAAACGCCTTGCCGATGATCTTCGAGACCGCCCAGCCGGCCGACGCCACAAGGAATCTCCCGGGCTCGGCGAGGATCTCAACAGACGCGGGGAAGAGCCGGTCGAGCTCGTGGTTGATCGACTTGGCGAGCGTCGAGAACTCCGGCACGCTGTCGTCGTAGGCCGCGGGGAATCCGCCGCCGATGTCGAGGAGCTTGAGATCGAAGCCCCGGCTCTTCGCCTCGGCGAACAC